>JAJCZG010000145.1 GCA_029262475.1 Deltaproteobacteria bacterium | reverse complement strand
ATCGAGGGGACAAAGTCTTTCTCATTAAACTGCCGCATGGAGATATTTACTGCCGTCAGTAAAGGTTCAAAACCCATCTCGCGCCACCTTTTGCTCTGTAGGCAAGCCGAACGGAAGACCCACGCGCCTATGGGGATAATGAGGCCGGTCTCTTCGGCGAGCGGTATGAAATCTCCGGGGCTTACGAGCCCGTGCTCAGGGCTCTCCCAGCGGAGAAGGGCCTCCCCGCCCATTATCTGGCCGGTCATGGCATTAACCTGTGGCTGGTAGTGGAGCAGCAGCTCTTCCTTCTCTACCGCTCTCCTGAGCCTGTTCTCGAGCTTTAACCTCTCTTTTGCATTTTCGTTCATGGAGGCGGAGTAGATATGATAGGAGCTTCCGCCGATTTCTTTGGCGCGGTACATGGCAATATCGGCTTTCTTTATAAGCGTCTCCATGTCACTACCGTCCTCGGGGAAGATGCTTATTCCCATACTGGCGTTCATGTGTATCTCCTCTTCCCTGATAAGGAAGGGCGTATTGAAGATGTTTAGTATTTTTAAGGCTACGGTTTTAACGTGCTCGATCTCTTCAATGTTATCGAGGAGCAGCACGAATTCGTCTCCTCCTAGCCTTGCCGCCGTGTCTGACGTTCGGATAACGATTCTTATCCTCTCCGCGACGGCCTTAAGCAGTTCATCTCCGAAGGAGTGGCCGAGGGTGTCGTTTATAGTTTTAAAGCGGTCGAGGTCAAAGAAGAGGATAGAGGCGAAGTGTTTTTGCCTGCTTTCTCGGGCAAGTACCTGCTCAAGGCGGTCCATCAGCATATTCCTGTTCGGGAGCCCTGTCAACTGGTCGTAGTAGGCCATCTCTCTGATAGTCTTTTCAGAGCGTTTACGTTCCGTAATATCCCTCAGTATCGCCACTATATGCGGTTTGCCTTTGATCGTGGTGCATGTTAGGGAGACCTCGACAGGTATTCTACTGCCGTCATGACTTATAGTCAGCAATTCTATTGTGTCACTGTATTTTTCGTTATTTCCCATCATCTTCAGGTTCTCTATCGTCTTCTGGAATGTTACGTGGCTACCCGATGACGAGATTAGAGTCAGCGCATCTCTGCCCAGAATATCTTCGACAGTATAACCGAATATATTAATGGCGGCGGGGTTACAGTAAGTGATCTTTCCTGCGTCATCTATCATAATTATCGCGTCGTGCGCGGAGATGCTTATCTTCTGGAGTTTGTTTTCACTATCCGCCAATGCCTCCTCAGCCTGCTTCCTGCGTATGATTCCGGCGCTTATGTCGGCTATGGACTGGATGAACTCCTCTTCCTCCGTATTTCGTAGATGCCCGTCTTTGAGGTAAAGGTTTATTACCCCGAGGACCGTACCGGTATCGACTATCGGCAAGCAGTAATGACCGTGCTCGTCCATTCCTTCATAGCTCACTTCGTGCCGTTCGTCGATCTCGGAGCTGAACTCCATGCGCCCGAAGAGCGCTACCCTCCCGCACATGCACTTTCCGAAGGGGATACGCTCGCACTTATTTTGTAATGCTGGTGCGAGGCCTTTCTGTGCAGTAAGATTTAGAACGCCCGGTTCCTCTACGAGCCAGATTCCGCCCTTCGTCTCGACGGAGAAGATATCCATGGAGGTTAGTTCTTCGATTACGTGCTGTAGAGTATCCTTAAGAGACACTCCACTCATGGCGTAGTGCAGAAGATCGTTCGTAACCTGGGTCTTCACCAGTGTGATATTTAAACTCCTCTTCATGCTGTCGAGGGCGTTACCGAGGATACCCATCTCATCATCTGCTTTTATATTGAGGTCTTCGGTCGTAAAGTCGCCTCCTGTAAGGGCCTTTGCCATTACGACCATTTTTTTTGTGGGCCTTAGCAGCATCCTCGAAATGATTACCCATCCGGAGAGCCCAATCACTATTGCCGCTATTATAAGCGTGCAGAGTATAACGATCATGTTGGAGAGCCACTTATTGCCGACCTTGCTAATCCTCTCAACGGCCTCGTTAATAACGTTTACCGTTTCGTCGGTCCTCTTCTCAAAGTCAATGATCGCATTCAGGTACTCAGAGGAGTTAATGCCGGAGTTGTTTAGTACCTCCGCCTCTCCGAGCATGACCTTCCACAGCCTCTCGGTTTCCTTCAGTAACTTTTGCGTATCAGCGTCTCTAATAGGGGGTATGACCTTAGATTTTGTCATCGCAAGGTCTAGCGGCACCTCTCCCCCGTACATGAACCCTCTAAGGGTCTCTTCGAAGACCTTTGCCGTCTTCTTATATCTTTCTTCTCCGGGCGGAGTCTCTTCACTGGAGAAGGTCTTTTTACCCAAAGCCACGTCTTCGGTTATGGGTATAGTCGTTACGAGGATCCCCATAAGGTCCCCTAGTTTAAAGTCCTTCTTTGTACCGTTTTGAAGTGCGTTATGACAGCTCACGCACCCTTTGGTACTTGCCGTATCAGCGGTAGCATAGCGGAGGACGAAGACCTCGTCGTGCTCAAGGAATTCGAAGTAGGGCATCTCTGTATCGGCCTGAAGCGCCTTGAAGGCCTCCTTCTCAAAGGCGGTCTTAAGCCCCTTTTCGCTATTGATGTTCCACTTGCTGATGAGGTCGAAGTTATATTTACCTTCTTCTTTTATCTTCTCGGAGACCTCTTGAACAAATGTAACGGGCAGCGGCATCGCCCCTTTCACATGCTCCCAGTCCTTTAGGATCGTAACCCCTTCGAGCTCGGCCGTTAACTTCATTATCGTCTTTGTGTACTCCGCGCGGTCCCTGGTAATCTGCGTATTTATATCTTCTGCCGTCTTCAGCGCCGAATGCCTTACCTGGCCCGGCACCACCTCGGTCAGGAAAAACTCCTTGGAGAATTTCTGGAGCAACATGCGCTGGCGTCCGGCCATGTCCACAAGGCTCATGTCGTAGTTCATGTATGTGTATATAAAAGCCCCAAGTATGAGGAGGAGTACGAAGACGAAGCCTGAGAGCACGACGGCGAGCTTGAAGCTGATGGATTTGCTGGGATTCATGTTACTCGGTTCTTTCTAAACTTTAATTGGGTTGTGGAAGAATGAAACTTATCGCACACAACTATATCCTTAGATATCGGCGTTTTAGCTGGATTTCTTTAGAAGATTTCACTAAATTACCTTGTGATGCGATTTATTACCACTCTATCGTCTCTTCTTCTCGGGAGGTTTTGTCGATTTATTAATTAAGAGGCTCTTTTTTCCTTAACCCGTTAATAGTCTTAGGTAGGTTTCCACCGGGCTTCTAATATCGGTTTCCCTTCAAAAAGGGATTTAAATATGGTAGATTTAATAGAATTAAGTACTTTTAACCAGTGAACTTACGGGGATGATGCAGGAATATATAAATAATTCAAAGGCCGGTCGGCACCTGCTTACAGTGGCGGCGCTGGTGATAGTCATCGCAGGGCTTAATAAGGCAGCTTCTTTTATGGTGCCCTTCCTCCTCTCTATCTTCATCGCGGTTATCTCCGCCCCGGTTCTCTTCTGGCTCAAAAGAAAGAAGGTTCCGACGGTCTTAGCCATCCTTCTTATAGTCCTCGGGACGGCGCTCATCGGATTGGTCATATTCGCCATAATCGGCACTTCTCTAAACGACTTCTCGCGCTCACTCCCCGCCTACCAGGAGCGGATACAGGGGAAGACACAGCTCTTAATCGTCTGGCTAAACAACATGGGTATCGATACGGTCGATAAGGGGCTACTAAAGACTCTCGACCCCGGGGCTGCGATGCAACTGGTGAGAGACCTGCTCATCGGCTTTAAGAACGTACTCACAAAGGGTTTTCTTATAATGCTTACCGTCATCTTCATGCTCCTTGAGGCTACGAGCTTTACCACGAAGCTCAAAGTGATATTCGGAGACCCGGAGGTGGCCCTTCAGTCGTTTGACAAGTTCAAGCATAACGTCCAGCGCTATATAGTAATAAAGACGCTTACGAGCCTCGCGACCGGGATAGCCATCGCCGTATGGATGACAATCCTTGGTGTGGATTATCCTCTCCTCTGGGGCTTTCTGGCCTTCCTTCTTAACTACATACCGACGATAGGTTCGATACTCGCGGCGGTCCCGGCTGTACTCCTCACCATGATCCAGCTTAGCCCTATGCATGTGGCCCTGGTAACGGCAGGCTACCTCGTCGTTAATGTCACCATAGGAAATATTCTGGAGCCGCGAATCCTCGGCCGCGGGCTCGGGCTCTCCACCCTCGTCGTATTCCTTTCTCTCGTATTCTGGGGCGCGGTCTTCGGCCCTGTGGGCATGCTCCTCTCGGTGCCGCTCACCATGACGGCGAAGATAGCATTCGACAGCAGGGAGGAGACGCGCTGGATAGCCATCTTGCTCGGCTCCGAGGTAGCCTTGAAAGACGTATGACCGATCTCTTCAGGTAAGGCCTTCCGGTCTTATTAAGAACCCTTCTATTTTAAATATAGTGAATAATCACCGGGAGTTTAGCCTTACCCCCTTTATCATAGCCGTATGGAGCCTTTTTGTCAGAAATTGGTGTATAATACAGGTATGGAGAGTTCCTCTGCGGATAACGATAGAGGAACTCTTAAATGGAAGGTGGAAAGGGAGATGAGCGTAAAGATACTTCATAGGGACGATCTAATGCTCGGCGGCTTTGCCGGACTGAAGGAGCACCGCTTGGTAGTGGAGCCAAGGCTATTCGGAGAGGGTGTCGAGGAGGGTTCGTGGCCTGGCATAGGCAACTTCGTATACCTCGCCGACGCCCGCTTCGACCCGAAGGGGGAGACGATGCTTCATAACCACAGGGAGGTGGATGTTATAAGCGTAATCGTCGAGGGGAGGATTGATCATGAGGGTTCTCTTGAGAACGGTACCGGCCTTAAGACCAACGACGTTCAGGTTCAGCGCGCCGGAGGCGAGGGGTTTTCCCATAATGAGATAAACCCTGACGACGAGAAGAATCGCATGATTCAAATTTGGGTACTACCCGAGCACGCCGGTGAAAAGGCCGACTACAGACTATATAAGCCGAAAGAAGGGGCCGTAACTCGTGTCTACGGAGGCGGTGAGGACCGAAAGGATACCTTCTCCGCCAGGACGACGGTCGATGTCGCAAGGCTTAATCCTGGAGAAGAGTTCGACTCCGCAGAGCCGTTCATGGCCTATGTTACAGGGGGCAGGGGTACGCTCGGCGGCGGCGAAGAGGTATCCGACGGGGACCTTATGAGGGGAGATTACCTTCATTTCAGTGCGGAGACAGGCTGCGAGCTTATAGTCATACACGCTTAATATTTTGAAAGTCACTGCGCTCCTGTGATAATCTAACTCTAAGTAATGTATGGGTATACGGGTCTGCCCGGCGAGAGTCGGCGCAGGCTCTTTGTTAATGAGCAAGGCGCGCCGGTTGACACTTGACGCTTTGCCGGTAAAAGGAATACATAATGAAGAAGATCGTTCTCGTCAGTATAGACGAGCTTACCGATAATAAACCTTTCCACTCAGTCGTTTCTACGGTAGATCTTGTAGTTACGAGCCATGATAATGATATAAGCGTACTTTACGGTCGCTGCGCCCACAGGGGTGCGCTTATGGCCGATGGATTCGTCCACGGAGACGATATCATCTGCGGCCTCCATAAATGGGACTACCGCTTAGATACCGGTATAAGCGCCTATAATAACTCCGAACGCCTCCATAAGTTTACGCATTTCGTGGAAGACGGCGTACTGTTCGTCGACGAGGATGAGATTATGGCGTGGGCTAAGGAGAACCCGCAGCCCTTTAATAGAAGCTCCTATCAGGGCGTCTACCAGGATACCGATCCGCCCCCGGAGGAGCCGTATGTAAAATATATCCGACACCTCGCCGGAAGCGGCCTTAAGAAGACAGGCCCTCACGGCGAGACGGGGGCGATGGGGGTGCCGAGGGGCTCACTCCCCGGGTGGGACGACATACAGTTCGTTACCGCTCAGCTTGCGGCCTTCCCGGAGCTCGACGAGACCCCGGTCGGGACTGAAATCATTATAGGTCCCGGAGCTAAAAAGCCTCTAAAACTCTCTATGCCGATATTCGTCTCCGATATGAGCTTCGGGGCCCTCTCAGAGGAGGCCAAGGTGGCGCTCTCAAAGGGGGCTGAGCTAGCGGGTACCGGTATTTGCTCCGGCGAGGGGGGGATGCTCCCCGAAGAGAAGGCGGAGAACTCGCGCTACTTCTACGAGCTTGCCTCGGCGCGTTTCGGCTTTTCCTGGGATAAGCTGAGCGACGTGCAGGCCTTTCATTTCAAGGGCGGTCAGGGCGCAAAGACAGGCACCGGAGGACACCTGCCGGGGCGCAAGGTCATAGGAAAGATAGCCGAAGTTCGCGGTCTGCCGGAAGGAAAGGATGCAATATCCCCGGCGCGCTTCCCGGATTGGAACTCAATTTCTGATATAAAAGAGTTCGCTGGCGAGGTGCGCGAGCGTACCGGAGGCATCCCCATAGGTTACAAGTTATCGGCTCAGCATATTGAAGCGGATATCGACGCTGCCCTTGAAATAGGGGTCGATTATATAATACTCGACGGTCGCGGCGGAGGAACGGGCTCCGCGCCCCTGATCTTCCGCGATCATATCTCCGTACCGACGCTACCGGCGCTTGCGCGCGCTAGAAGGCATCTCGATAAGAGCGGAGGCGGAGTAACGCTTCTTGTCACAGGGGGGCTTAGAACTCCGGCGGACTTTGCAAAGGCCCTGGCCCTCGGCGCCG
Organism: Deltaproteobacteria bacterium; assembly: GCA_029262475.1. Classification (GTDB taxonomy): domain Bacteria; phylum Desulfobacterota; class GWC2-55-46; order GWC2-55-46; family JAJCZF01; genus JAJCZG01. The sequence goes on along the minus strand of JAJCZG010000145.1, from coordinate 16,862 downwards.
ACGGCGTTGGGATAGCCAATTCGGCCATTCAGGCTATCGGGTGCATCGGCATGCGCGCTTGCCAGACCAACCGCTGTCCGGTCGGCATAGCTACGCAGGATGAAAGACTGCGCGCGCGCCTCCCGGTGGAGGAGGCGGCAGAGCGCCTAGATCGTTTTCTCAGGGCGTCGGTGGACCTTATGAAGGTCCTTGCGCGCGCCTGCGGACACCGGCACCTTAGCTCCTTTAGCCCTCACGATATAACGACCTGGAAGAGAGATATTGCAGACCTTACGGGGGTAGACTACGCAGGTGTTGGAGGTAGGCGATGAAGGAGATGATTACAGGGGTTTTTTATTCAATTCTCGCAGTCTGTTTCGTTCTCGTTATTACTACCCTTCCGGTCCATTCAAAAGCGCTTGGTGGCGAGGTGAGCTTTAAGGTCACTATCGACGCCCCGGAGGGTAATACCGATACGAGGCTCTGGCTTCCGTACCCTGTCTCCGACAAGTACCAGGATATAAGCGACATTCATATCGAAGGCAACGAGAGCTTTAACGGGATATACATGGACCCCTCCACAGGAAACCTTGCTCTCTACGCCGAGTGGACGAAACCCCAGAAGGACCGCAGGCTGGATTTCTCATTTACAGTCTCAGTTATTGAGGAGAGGGTGGGTAACCTGTTGCCAACCGGAGTTCATGATGCCTCGGCTATACCGTTAGAGGTGAGCGGATACCTTAAGGGAACGGCTTTTCTCCCGGTCGAAGGGATCGTAAAGGAGGTATCCGATGGCATCGTTTCAAGCGAGGATACCATAACCGAACGCGCCAGGGCCGTCTATGACTGGGTCGTGGAAAACACATACAGAGACCCGGAGGTGCAGGGCTGCGGCACAGGCGACGTCGAGGTCCTCCTGGCAAAGAAGGCCGGTGGGAAGTGCGCCGATATAAGCTCGGTCTTTGTGGCCATCGCCAGGGCATCCGGCGTGCCGGCCCGCGAGGTCTTCGGCTTAAGGCTCGGAGGCTCCGGCGTAAGCGATATCACAAAGGGCCATCACTGCTGGGCGGAGTTCTACCGCCCCGGCACGGGTTGGGTGCCGGTGGATCCGGCCGACGTCAGGAAGGCGGTCCTATTAAATAACTTGAAGCTCGAAGATGCCGGATCGTACAGGGAGTATTACTTCGGCACGGTGGACGAAAACAGGGTCGTGCTCGGCAGGGGAGGGAGGGGAGTACGCCTGGAGCCTCCGTTAAGGGACGGCCCGCTCAATTACTTCATGTACCCATACGCCGAGGTGGACGGAAAAGCGCTTCCCTGGCTCGCAGCTCAGAAGGGGCTTAAGTACAGTGTTTCCTTTAAGGGGCTGGATTAGTTTGCTCCGCCCCTGATCTTTTTTGAGGTTATCCGGTTTCTCCCATAAAGCCCCATCCCGCCCCCTACCCCCCGAAGGGGCGGGGTAATGAACCCCTGCTCTTCTAGTTATTACCCCATCATTATCAGTCCTCAAATAATAATTTCAGTTATCGCATATCATCTCTTTCATGCTTTTGGTATTGTTCTTGCAATAACTTTCTTGAAGAAAATCAAGGAGGTATCAAGTTATTGATGACGGATCTATTAGAAAAAGATGGAGATAAGCGTTTTGGCGCCGTGGCTGGTGAAAAAGGTGTTTCAAATTGCTGCTCTCTGCTTACGGCCTTCATATTTATCGTGGGGGTGATTACCATCACCCTCGTCTTATGGAGCGATAAGCTTAGGGAGAAGACCCAGGAAGATGCAATTCTCCTTGGCGCGGTCATGGATCTCCAGATAAATATATCCTTATTCCACCTCAGGTTCGATGAGCATCTGGCCGGGGAAAAGAAGATCGATATGCAGGAGACTATCGGCATGCTTGAGGAAGGGAGGCGTCTTGCCGAAAGCATGCTTAACGGCGGGGTAACGATGCACGGCTCGATCGACGCACCCATCGAAGATCCGGAGCTAAGGGCCAAGTGCACTATGATACTCTCCCTGATCACGAAAGTCAGGTCTCTGGCGGTTGAGAGAACTTTCGACAATGACCGCTCCGAAGGAGGCCTGGAACTTAGAGAGGACACCCGCTTCGACACGACATTCAATCTGCTTTTAGAAGAAGCCAAGGGCTTCGAGCTTCGGTTTATCGAAATGACCGCAATCAATAAGGCCCGCACCGACCAAATTTATTCTGGAATCTTTGCCGCATGGATACTGGCGCTGCTTTCATCACTTATAGGACTTCAAATCCTTGGTAAGAGGCAGCGCCGCTCGCTCAAAATGGTCAGTGAGAGCGAGAGCCGCCTTAATTCCATAGTCCAGACGGCAAGGGACGCAATAATAACCATTAACAAGCGAGGAGAGATTATCTTCTGGAACGAGGCCGCCGCCAAACTCTTCGGGTATTCGGCCGACGAGATTGTCGGAAGGAGCGTCACCACAATTGTGCCACAACGCTACAGAGAAGCACACGTTAAGGCCTTAGATAGGTTTGTTGAGAATGGCGCGGGAGACCATGGCGGACCGATAACCATCTACGGCCTCAGGAAGGACGGCACCGAGGTGTCGCTCGATCTTTCGCTCGCCAGTTGGAGAGTGGACGGGGAAATATTCTTCACCAGCATCATTCGTGACACGAGTTACAAAGAAAAGATGGTAAAGCTTGAAAAGCTTGCCGAGACGGACTCCCTCACCGAGGCCTACAACAGGTCCATGTTCGACGAGCTTCTAAAATCAGAGATGGAGAGGTCAAAGAGGTTTGAGCACCCGTTATCCATGCTCATCTTCGATATTGACAATTTTAAGGCCATAAACGACACATACGGGCACCTGGCCGGTGACGAAGTACTAAAGTCCATAAGCGGGCTCGTCAGGAAGCATATACGCTCAACCAATTACTTCTTCAGGTGGGGTGGCGAAGAGTTTGTGATACTCGCGGTTGTGACCGATATCGATGGGGCCGTAGCGCTTGCAGAGAGAATAAGGGCCGAGGTAGCCTTACACGTCTTCGAGAGCGTCGGCATGGTTACCGTAAGCTTCGGCGTTTCACAGTACATGCCAGGCGAGCCGGAGTGTGATTTTCTGAATCGTACGGACAAAGCGCTCTACCTGGCCAAGTCCACAGGTAAGAACAGGGTCGAAAGTATCCATGATGTGCATGAGAAGGCCGGTAACGACTAAATTAAGTCCGTTGCCTCTAAAAACTCCAGTATCGGCCTTAATAGACGAGCGATACGCTACACCTGCATCCGATATGAACCGGTGTCTTCGGGTAGTCTTCCTTCCTGAATCTTTTCCTGGAGAGCTCGTAACAGTGCTGGCAGCAGTTCTTTGACGCTATGACCTTCCAGCCCTTAACGGACTCGTTCTCCCTTCTCGTGAATTCTTCTCTCTCCGTTATAGCCTCCCCGCCCTTCTGGTAGGTATGCGTCACGAGTTTTGCCGCTTCGTAGTCAAAGGGGCTCTTCCCGGAGTTTCCTATTGTTTCACTTATAAGGCTATCCACGGGCGGGGGCAGTATTTCAAATATCTCCTTATATTTCACGACTTCACTTAGGCGATCTTTTATATCCGGCAGGGGCTCCACCGCGTTAATCGCCTCGGCCTTGTCTTTGAATTTCGAAAAATTAAGGTCCTTTACAAGCCCGCGTATCTCGTCCATATCCAGGGCTTCCAGTATCTTAAAAGGGTCCGCCTTCCTTCCCGCAGCAGCAAGATGAAGGGTTGTTAGATTCTCGAAGGCCTCTCTCTCCGGGTCGTCAATGGGGATATGATAGAGCCCCTGAGGTTTTGAGAGATAAAAGGCGGCCGTCTTCCTTCCGTATTTCTTTTTAAAATACTGATCCGCCTCTTCGGCGTTATCCTTATGTCCGAGCAGGAGGTCGGATATCTTGCAGTATGGTTGTATGTCGAATGCGGATATAGTCTCCTCTATGATCTCTCTGCGTATCTTTCGGGTATCACGCCCGGTCGTTCCGGTGAAGAGGTGAGGGTCGGAGCTTAAGGACTCAAGCTTTGCGAGGAGCTTGGATTTGTAAATCTTTACATATTCCTCCACCTCTTTGCAGACGATGGAGTTTGCGAGCATGACTTCCATCACCATCCTCACGGCCTCCGAAGAGTATATGGAGTAGGAGTCATCGAGGGTGGCCTTGAGTTCCCTGGCGACAAACTCGTCCCTCGCCTTTATATGCAGAGGGAAAGGACTTTTAGGATTAAGTAGCCACCACTTGCCGACCCGCGTAAGTTCTCCGGTATCCGGAGTGCTCGTCTTTCCGTCCGGGTTTGCCTCCGGGCTAGAGGCCTTGGCCTTCCTCTTTTCTCTCTCGGCGCTCCTCTGCTCGTGGTGAGCGGCCCTGCTGGCGTGATACTGTTTGGAGTTAGACCTGAAAAAGATAAGGCTGCCGCCGAGAAGAACCACGGCGATTATTATTGTTACCGGCGTCATGCTTGTTTGCGAACCCCCTGAAACACTTTGACCGAACCTTTATTTGTAGAGCTAACATGTCGAGCGGGCCGCGAGAGCGGAGCTAACATGTTGTGGCGGTCAGGTCTAGATGGTCTTAAATAGCCCCATCTGATCAGATCGGTTCAAACCGGTATTATCTTTAGTTATTTTTATCTTTCCGAACTCCCCGTCGAAGCCCGGGCTTATGGATACCTCCCCGGAGCGGACCTTACTGACGGCCCCGGCTATCTGGTCGCCGCAGATACGACGAAGCTCCTCGTCCTCGGTATCGAGGAGCACCGTGAATTCGTTCCTCCCGGCTTCGGTTATGCGTCGGTACTCGCTTTGCACTCCCTTTGTGTTTACGCCCCGGCCGAGCACTTCCGCTATGATCTCTTCGAGCGGTATGAGGTGTCTTGCAGGCACGCTCCTTTCGGGCGTAAAGCCCACCGGGCGGTCGGCGAGTTCCATTACTCTGTTAAGGACGCCTACGGTTACCGGCCTCCCGCACCCGGAGCAGATGCCGCCGGCGGCCCTCGTCTCCTCGGGGTTCCACATGACGCCGCATTCCCTGTGGCCGTCGGCGTGGTATTTGCCCTCCTCGGGGAAGAATTCAACGGTGAAGAGGAATTTAGCGGTATCTTTCTCCTTAATTATACGCATAATCTCGAAGTAGTCCGGCTCGGCGTCGAAGACATTCGCCTCCCTGCCGAGCTTTCTCGGAGAGTGGGCGTCGGAGTTCGATATCAGGGTGATACCATCGAGCGAAGAGAGGCGGTGGTTCATAGCCGGGTTAGAGGAGAGGCCGGTCTCTATGGCGTGTATGTGTTTAGCGTAGTCGCCACCAAAACACTCTTCTATGGAATCGAAGCCCGACTTCGAGCCGAAGATCGAGAACCAGGGGGTCCAGGCGTGGGCCGGGACGAGCATCGAGTCCGGGGAGGAGTCGAGGACTATCTTTATGAGGTCGCGAGCGGAGAAGCCGAAGATGGGGCGTCCGTCGGAGCTGACGTTACCGAGGGCCGCGAAGCTTTTGTTCATGCGGCTCGCCGCCTCCAGTGAGGGTGCGAATAGAACTGAATGTATTTTTCGTGTTTTTTTTATGCCGTCCGAGACGGTTGAATAGATGTTGCTCACCTCGGCGGTGAGCATGAAGTGGACGGGACGCGTCTCTTTGTCGCTACCCTTAAGGATAAAGAGCCCCGGGGCCGAAGGTGCCGGGACGAGCTCATCCGAGATGGCGCTAAAATGGGCAGGGTGGGTAAAGTCTCCCGTGCCTATTACGTCTATCCCCTTCCTCATCGCCCAGGTGTCAAGGTTAGAGAGAGTCATCTCCGGGCTTGTGGCGCGCGAGTAGGATGAGTGAATATGGAGGTCGGCTATGAGGCGCATCTTCAGTTGATAATTCTACGAAATGCCTAAAATGTTATAACCACAGTCTACATATATATTCTCTCCGGTAACTCCCGAGGAGAGGGAGCTTGCCAGGTAGACGGCTGTGCCTGCGACGTCGTCCTGGGTGGCGTTTCTCCTCAGCGGGGCCCTGCCTGAGACCTCGTCGAGCATCGCTTTAAAGTCGGATATGCCCATTGCGGCTAGCGTCTTTATAGGACCGGGGGATATGGAGTTAACGCGAATATTTTCTTTTCCGAGGTCCTCGGCGAGATACGTTACCGAGGCTTCGAGCGCCGCCTTTGCGACACCCATGACGTTATAGTTTTTAACTACTTTTTCAGCGCCGTAGTAGGTCATGGCCATGATGGAAGCGCCGTCTTCTCTACCCTGCATAAGCGGTCGGGCGCGCTGCGAGAGCGCTACCAGCGAGAAGGCGCTAACGTCCATCGCGAGCGCAAAACCCTCCCTCGACGTATTGGCGAAGTCGCCTTTAAGCTCTTCTTTGTTTGCGAATGCGAGCGAGTGAACGAGTATGTCGAGGCCGCCCCACTCTTCTCCGAGGACTTCGAATACGGCATCCATCTCGGCGTCTATAGTGACGTCGCAGGGGAGTATGATCTCCGACCCGAGGGATTCGGCTAGTGGCCTTACGCGTTTCTCCATAGCGTCCCCGAGGTATGTAAAGGCGAGGTCGGCGCCCTCGCCTCTGAGCTTCCTGGCAATAGCCCAGGCTATACTCCTATCGTTCGCCACACCGAATATGACGCCTTTTTTTCCATCGAGTAGACCCATCTGAAGCCCTCCTTCAATCAATTAGATATGCCTGTATCGCCAGGTGCTTACCGAGCGTATCTAATTTCTTAACATTTATAGGGATTTCTTTCAAGATAACTTTAATAAATAATGAAGCTTCTTTTTCGTCGCTGTGGACAGCGCTAAGCCTCTGTGGTACTTTTTATGGGAAGCCGGGGCGTTAATGGGCATAATTTAACTGAGGCCGAGTCGGCATAACCACTAATAAATCATACATATGGACAAGCCTTCGACAAGACAGCGTAACCCCTATCCGACGGTCGATATCATTATAAAGACCGCAGGGGGCGGGGTCGTGCTCATTGAGAGGAAGAACCCGCCGTACGGGTGGGCTCTGCCGGGGGGCTTCGTCGACGTCGGTGAAACACTTGAGGAGGCCGCCAGGCGGGAAGCCCTTGAGGAGACCTCTCTTGAAGTGACCCTTCTTTGCCAGATGCACGCCTACTCTGACCCGGCCCGCGACGCAAGATCGCACAATTTAAGCGTAGTATTCGCTGCCACGGCTAAAGGCGTGCCCGCCCCAAGGGACGACGCAAAAGATGCCGGGGTCTTTACGGAAGATGAAATTTCATCAATGGAACTCGCATTCGACCACAGCCGTATCCTTACGGATTACTTCGAGTGGAATCGGGCCGGCTTCAAGGTATTTGAGCTTAACCCGCCTGATAGTTCTGATTAACAAGGTTTTTATATCCGCCATTTATCATGTCGTTCTGATTAATAAAGGTTTTTATAGAGGGACTTTATAATGAAAGCAGGTTACATCCAGACCTCGCCCGTATTCGGGGAGGTGGAGAAGAATGTAGACTTGACCGTACGCCGTCTCACGCGAATGGATGCGGAGCTCGTAGTCCTCCCGGAGCTATTTTCCACCGGGTATCAGTTCAAAAGCAGGAAAGAGGCACTTTCCCTTGCCGAAGAGCTTACGGGTTACTCGGTACGCCGCCTCTCGGAGGTTTGCTCGGCGAAGAAGATGCATATAGTCGCAGGCATTGCCGAAAGGGCGGGTAAGGAAGTTTATAATTCAGCCGTGTTAATAGGCCCGCGCGGCCTAAAGGCCGTCTACCGGAAGGCACATCTCTTCTGGAACGAGAAGAAGATATTTACCCCCGGAGATACGCCTTTTACGGTCCATAAGGCAGGTTCTGTTAAGGTGGGGATGATGATATGCTTCGACTGGGTCTTCCCCGAGGCCGCGAGGACGCTCGCTCTAAAAGGGGCCGATATCATCTGCCACCCCTCTAACCTGGTCCTTGCGCACTGCCCCGAGTCGATGAAGACGCGCTCCATAGAGAACAGGGTCTTTACGGTTACGGCAAACAGGGTCGGCACGGAAGAGAGGATAAAGGGGACGCCCCTTACTTTTATCGGGAAGAGCCAGATAACCTCCCCCTCGGGAGAGCTCCTCTCCCGAGCGCCATCCGGGAGGGGCTCCTCCGGGACTGCGGAGATAGACCCGGGGCTCTCGCGCTCCAAGCGCATAACTCCGTTTAACGACCTCTTTAAGGACAGGCGGAGGGAGTTCTTCGAACTCTAAAGGAAACTCTCTTTGCTTTGAAGTGGCCGCCTCAAAGGGCGGCCTTTTTAATACGCCGGAGTGCGGTTTCTATAGGGATTTACCTGCTTATGCCCACTTGAGCCGCCCTCCGGGGCCTTTAGGAGGGATATAAAGGCGGCTTCATGTAAAGGCCGCAGTATGTATGTATACTGTATACAATATTTTTCTTGACAAAATTCCTCCAGTGTTTTATCTTCCTGTTAGTGTACAGGCATGTAGGTAAAGGTCTGTCCGGTGAATCGCTCCGATATTTAAAACGTCACAAGTTGGGGCTTTCGCCAACATCTATCTAAGCTTTTCAAATTCTCAGGGGACTCAGGATAATGCTTTCGTATTTTTCGATCCTTTTGATGATGGGCCTCGTTGGCTTCATGGGTATCCTTATACTCATAGTCAATAAGATTATGGCTCCGAGCAATCCCTATCCGGCGAAGCTCTCCCCCTGGGAGTGCGGCATGCCGCCTGTTGGCGACTCCGCAGTCGGCCATTTTAAAGTCCATTACTTTCTAATCGCGATACTCTTCATAGTCTTTGACGTGGAAACGCTCTTTCTCTTTCCATGGGCCGTCCTTTTGACGGATAAATCAATATCCACATTCATATTTATTGAGATGATAGTCTTCCTGGCAATACTCGCCATCGGCCTCATATACGCATGGGCCAAGGGCGCGCTTGACTGGGCGAAATAAGGGGTTTTTACGTGTCCGAGAACGACAAGAAAAAAGACGAATACTCTTATACGGTTGACCCGACCGAAGAAAGTGTCCTCTTCGCAAGGCTTGAGGACGTCTTCTCCGTGGTGCGTAATTCTCCTGTAATAAAGCTCGTAAAGCAGACCCCTCCGGCCAAGTTCGTAAAGAACTGGGCAAGGGCGTCGGCTCTCTGGCCGATGACATTCGGCCTGGCCTGCTGCGCAATCGAGATGATAGCTGCGGCTTGTTCGCGCTACGACCTTGACAGGCACGGCACAATATTTCGTCCTTCGCCGAGACAGAGCGACGTCATTGTTATAGCCGGAACCATGACAAAGAAGATGGCGCCGATCGTAAAACACCTCTACGATCAGATGGCCGAGCCCCGGTGGGTCATTGCAATGGGCGGCTGCGCATCGTCGGGCGGGCCTTACAATACTTATTCGGTCGTACAGGGCACGGATCTCGTCATCCCGGTTGATATCTATGTGCCGGGCTGTCCGCCAAGGCCCGAAGCTCTCCACTACGCCTTTCTTCAGTTACAGCACAAGATAAGGATGGAGAACCCGGAGATACTTAAAGAGAGAAATATAGTCTAGTTTTTCGAAGTTTTAAGGGAGCGGGCTTTAAGTTTATGCATAAGCAGAAGATAGAAGAAGACTCCATAGTCTATAAGAAGCTCAGCAAGGCCCTCGGTCATTACGACTACGAGGAGGCGCTATTTCGTGGCGAGCTTACGTATATCGTAAAGAAAGAGGACCTCTTCTCGATCCTCAGGTTTCTCCACGACGACGACGGTCTGAGGCTCACTTACCTCTCGGATCTCTCTGGCGTGGATTATCTGCCGAGGGAGCCGAGGTTCGAGATCGTATACCACCTATACTCAATTACCCACAAGTTCAGCCTCAGAGTAAAGGTAAAGATCGCCGACGGAGAGTCAGTTCCGAGCGTTACTTCTATCTGGAACGGCGCGGACTGGCCGGAGAGGGAGTGTTACGATATGTTCGGCGTAACTTTTGACAACCACCCGGACTTCAGGCGTATCTACCTGGCCGACGACTGGGAAGGCTTCCCCATGAGGAAAGACTATCCGCTAAAGGGCTACAAGGACGAGTACAATCCCTTCGGCGAAGAGAAGAAATAGAGAGATATGGTAGAGATACTAAACGTAGAAGACAACCTGGATACCAAGACAATTACCCTGAGCATGGGGCCTCAACATCCCTCTGCCCACGGTGTCCTGCATCTCGTCCTCGAGATGGACGGTGAGCGTGTACTTAGCGCGAAGCCGGATATCGGCTACCTGCATCGCGGTACCGAGAAGATCGCCGAAAACCTCTTCTATCACCAGTTTACGCCCTACACCGACAGGCTCGACTATATGAGCGCGATGGCCAATAACCTCGCTTACGTAATGGGCGTGGAGAAGATCCTAGGTATTGAGGTTCCTGAGAGGGCGAAGTATATAAGGGTCATAGTCGCCGAGCTGTCAAGGCTCGCAAGCCATTTAATGGGCATAGGCGCATGGGCCGTCGATCTTGGCGCACTTACTATCTTCCTCTACGCAATACGTGAAAGGGAGATGATCCTCGATCTCTTCGAGATGATATGCGGCGCGCGCCTCACCCTCTGCTACCTCCGGGTAGGCGGGGTAAGGTACGACGCGACCCAGCAGTTCATAGACAAGACACGCGAAATGATAAACATACTTCCGGAGAAGGTGGACGAGTACGAGCAGGTCCTTACCGGAAACAGAGTCTGGCTCGCCAGGAATAAGGGTGTCGGCATTATCTCCGCCGCCGACGCTATAAGCTTGGGCATGTCCGGGCCGAACCTGAGGGGAAGCGGCGTCAAGTGGGATATCCGCAAGGACAACCCTTATCTCGTATACGACAGGTTCGACTTCGATGTCCCGGTCGGAGAGACGGGCGACTGCTTTGACCGTTACACCGTAAGGCTCGCTGAAATAAGGGAGTCGCTTAAGATCATAACGCAGGCCCTCGACGGCCTCCCGGACGGCCCCTTCGTAGTGGACGACCCGGAGATAGTCCCGCCGAAGAAGGGCTTTGTTTACGACAACATGGAAAACCTCATCCACCACTTCAAATACGTCTCCGACGGCTTTGCCGTGCCGGAGGGAGAGGTTTTTTCCACTATCGAGGCCCCGAAGGGCGAGCTCGGCGTCTATATAGTTAGCGACGGCTCTGCAAAGCCGCACAGGCTAAAGCTCAGGGTGCCGTCGTTTATGAACCTCCAGTGTATGGATCTTATCTGCAAGGACGCGTACCTGGCAGACGTTATTACTATACTATCAAGCCTCGACCCCGTATTCGGGGAGTGCGATAAATAGTTCGCTTAGGCTTTATAGGGGCGACCCTATAAATATTATTAAAGAAGTTTTACCGGAGCAGTAGATGTTAACCGAAGAGACGAAGACGCATATAGAGGGTCTGCTTAATAAGTATAAGACCAGGAGAAGTGCGGTTATGCCCGCGCTCATGCACGCGCAGAAGCAAAACGCCGGCAATCTCACCGAAGAGGATATGCGCGAGGTGGCCGACTATATAGGGTTAAACCCAGTGGTGACCAACGAGATAGTTGGCTTCTACACTATGTACAACCCGCTTAAGGATATTGGGACCTACCATATCCAGGTCTGCGCTAACCTTTCGTGCTCACTCAGGCAGGCGGAGTTTATCATCGAATACCTTGAAAAGAAGCTCGATATAAAGTCGGGCGAGACGACGAAGAATAAGAGATATACGCTAACGAGGGTCGAGTGTCTCGGTTCATGCGGCACCGCCCCGATGATGCAGATAAACGACGACTACTTCGAAGACCTGACCGTAAGTAAAGTGGACGAGATATTAAGTAACCTGGATTAGGGTGGCGAGATATTAAAGTCCCTGAGTTCGCAACGGATTTTTAAAGTTAAGACAATCATAAAAGGTTCTCCAACTAGGGTGGCGAGATATTAAAGCCCCTGGGTTCGCAACGGATTTTTAAAGTTAAGACAATCATAAAAGGTTCTCCAACTGGGGTGGCGAGATATTAAAGCCCCTGAGTTCGCAACGGATTTTTAAAAAAATGGAAAAGATTCTCCTAAAAAATATCCATAAAGAAGACTCCTTTAAGATAGAGACCTATCTTGCGGGCGGCGGATACGTTGCCTTAAAGAAGGCCCTTAAGGAGCGCCCCGACGATATAATCCAGTTGGTCCAGGACTCAAATCTCAGGGGTAGGGGTGGAGCGGGCTTCCCGGCCGGTCTAAAGTGGAGTTTTATACCCAAGGACCCGACGATGCAGAAGTATTTAGCCTGTAACGCCGACGAGGGCGAGCCCGGTACCTTTAAGGACAGGGCTATTATCGATAACGACCCGCATCTCCTTATAGAGGGGATGATCATAACGAGCTTTGCCATAGGCGCATCGAGCTCCTATATCTACATACGCGGAGAGTTTGAGTTCGGCGCAAGCAGGTTAGAAGAGGCTATAGCCGAGGCCTACGAAAAGGGCTATCTTGGCGACAATATTTTAGGTACAGGTTTCAACCTCGACATGGCCGTCCACAGGGGCGCAGGGGCTTACATATGCGGCGAGGAGACGGCGCTCCTGGATTCACTTGAGGGGCGTCGCGGTCAGCCGAGGATCAAACCGCCGTTTCCGGCTATAGCCGGTCTTTACGGCAAGCCGACTGTTATAAATAATGTTGAGACACTCTCATGCATACCGGCGATAGTGGAGAAGGGGGCCAAGTGGTTCGCCGCCATCGGTCCGGAGAAGAGCCCGGGACCGAAGATATTCGGCGTAAGCGGCCATGTGGAAAGACCGGGGCTTTACGAGCTCCCTATGGGTACCTCCGCGAGGGAGATTATCTTCGAACACTCAGGCGGCATGCTAGGCGGGAAGAAATTCAAGGCCCTTATACCGGGCGGCGTTACGGCACCTATGCTAGTAGAGGAAGAGCTCGATACAGGGATGGACTTCGACTCTCTCGCGGCCCTTGGGAGCATGCTCGGCTCAGGCGGTATGATAGTAATGGACGAGACGACCTGCATGGTCCGGGTCTCGTGGATAATAAATAAGTTTTTTAGCCATGAGTCCTGCGGAAAGTGCACACCGTGCAGGGAAGGGACGACATGGCTCACAAAAGTCCTTTACCGTATCGAACACGGTGAGGGAAATGCCGGAGACGTTGAACTCCTTGATCGTATCTGCGGTAATATATTCGGGCGTACCTTCTGCCCTCTCGGTGACGGTGCGGTGATGGCGCTTCGCGGTTGCATGAAGCATTTCAGGGATGAATTCGTTTACCATGTAGAGCATAAACGCTGCAAGGTATGCTGACGGAAGTTATTTAAAACTATGATTACACTCACTATAAACGACAAGGAAGTCTCGGTAGAGGACGGCACTCTGATCCTTGAGGCGGCGAAGCAGGCCGGATTTCATATACCGACCTTCTGCTATCAGCCGATACTTTCGAGGCTCGCCTCATGCAGGATTTGCCTTGTGGAGATCGAGGGTCAGCGTAAGCTCCAGCCCTCGTGCGTTACACCGGTCATGCCGGGGATGAAGGTCCAGACCGAATCCCAGGACGTAAAGGAAGCGCGTATCGGAGTCCTCGAGTTTTTCCTCTCGAACCACGCCCTCGACTGCCCGGTATGCGACAAGGGTGGTGAGTGCGAACTCCAGAATATGGTCTACAAGTACGGACCGAAGAAGGGCGAGTTCACGGAAAAGAAGGAACGTTTTCACGAAAAAGACTATATATTAAGCCCGGTTATCGTTAAGAACTCGAACCGCTGTGTTCAGTGCTTGCGTTGCGTGCGCGTATGCGACGAGGCCGTAGGCCGTACGATGCTTGGCCCTATGGGGCGCGGCGCTCATCAGGAAGAGACGAGCTTTTTAAAGAGCTACATGGACTGCGACCAGTGCGGAAACTGTATTGAGGTATGCCCGGTCGGCTGTTTCATGAGGCTCCCGTACAGGTACAGAGCGAGGCCGTGGGACTTAAAGAGCGCTTCGACAATATGCCCTTACTGCGCTACAGGGTGTCGGATGGATATTCAAGAGCGGGGCGGCGAGTACATTCGCGCCATATCCAAATTCGGCAAGGGCGTAAATAGCGAGCTCATGTGCGCTCGCGGACGTTTTGGCTTCGACTTCCTTAATAACGAAGACAGGCTTACCAAACCGCTTAGAAAGAAAGATGACGGCACATTCGAGGAGATTACCTGGGCTGAAGCCCTTGAGACGATAAAGACCAATTTTAAACTCTCCAGCCCCGAACGCATTGGGGCGATAATATCGGCCAGAAATACGAACGAGGAGTTTTACCTCCTCCAAAAGCTCATGAGGACGGTCTTAAAGTCGAATAACATCGACTCATCGCCTCGCTGGTCCTCCGATGCCGTGAGCGCCTACGTTACCGCCTGCGGCATTAACGAGGGAGGCACTTCAATAGCCGACTCGATAGACGTTGATACCGTACTTATAACCGGCTCTCATATCTCTGATGAGAACCCTGTGACGGACTATCTCCTCAGGAGGGCCTTCGACACCCGCAGGATCGGGGTCATCATAGCGTCACCGAGGGCGATGAAGCTAGATAGCTCCGCTCAGATGACGCTTAGAAATATTCCAGCTAGCGACGGCACGCTCTTAAAGGCCGTGGTAGCCGAACTTTATACGGCGAAGCCGGAGGCGTTTAAAGGCGTAACCGGCCTTACAAAGATTAAGACATTAGATAGCGCCACGCTCTCAAAAGATTGCGGTGTAGCGTTAGACGATATAAAGGCGACTACCGGGAAGCTCCTTAAGTCCGACCAGATAAGCATACTCGCAGGCACAGAGTACCTGCGCTTCCCCGAGTCTCTGGAGGGGCTGGTCTTTTTGAGGGACGCTTTGAGGGCCCTTAAAAAAGATTTAAAGATACTGCCGCTCCTCGACAGGTGCAACCAGCGAGGCGCGTGGGATATGGGTATACATCCTGCCTTTACGCCAGGTTACGAAGCGCTTGAAAAAGAGGGTTTAGGCTGCGACCGTATGGTTCAGGCCGCAGACGACCGTCAGCTCGATATGCTCTACGTAATATGCGAGAATATCGCCGGGCTCTACCCTGACGCAAAGTACGCCGTATCGGCTCTCTCAAAACTTAAATTCCTAGTCGTGCAGGACGTATTCATGTCCGAGACGGCAAAGCTTGCGCATATAGTCCTTCCAGGTGCTGCATTCGCTGAGAAGGACGGCTCATTTACCAACCAGGAGGGGAGGGCGCAGAAGATAGACTCGCTCCTCCCGCCGCCCGGAGAGGCAAAGACGGCCCTTGAGGTCATCGCCGCCATAGGAAGGGAGCTCGACTACGGCTTCGGCCCCTCCACCGCCGACGAGGTTCTCGCCGAGATAAGGGAGGCGACGAGCATGTACCGCGAGGTGGAGATAGATACCGCAAGGAACGACTCGGCGCTCGTAAAGGGTAAGCCGGCCGCCTTGAGGATAGCCGACTTCCTCGGTAAAAAGAGGTTCGACGACGTTGAGGCCGAGAATAAACCTTCGCTGCCCGTGCCGGTAGTGAAGGTTAAGCCGCTATCCTTCAAGCTCGTTACCGGTAATCACCTCTTCTACTCCGGCACGATTGCCAGAAGGTCCCATACGCTTAGAAACCTTGTATCAGGCCCAATGGTTGAGGTAAGTGTCGCAGATGCCGAAAGACTCGGCCTCTCCGACGGCGACACCGTAAGGGTAAAGGGCAAGTACCATGAGGCGATATTAACCCTTAAGTCCAAAAAGGGGTCGAGGGACGGAATAGCCTTTATCCCCGAGAACTTCACCGAGGTCGGCCTTAACAGGTTCCTGAAGCGCGGGGAAGGTATCCAGGAAGTAACGATAAGAAAGATTTGACTTTCTGACTTTATAGATTTAGTCTGCATGTAGCGTATTAAACAGTAAGGGGGTAAAGGAATGGTAAACCCAAAGGAACTTAGAGGATTACAGTTTTTTGACGATATGTCCGATGACGAGCTCGACGTCCTCTCAGGAGTTATAAATAAGAAGGATTTCGCCAGCGGAGAGACCGTCTTCAATGAGTCGGAGGAGGGACACTCCCTCTACGTAATAAAGAAGGGCGAGGTCAAGGTCTGTAAGGTAGGGCCCGACGGTGAGCTCTTCACCCTTACCGTCTTGAAGGACGACGATATATTCGGTGAGATGAGTTTCCTTGACGAGAGGACGCACTCCTCCACAATTGTCGCCATTAGCGATGTCGAGACCTTCGTTCTCGAGAAGCCCGAGTTCGAGGGGCTTGTGGACTCGAACCCGCGTATAGTCTACAAGGCGCTCAGGAATATCATCTTCACCATTCACGCCATCGTCAAGGGCATGAATATGCGTTATACGGAGATGATGAACTACATGTGGGGACGCCGCCGTTAGTCCTGCTGTCGGACGGGTGTGTTCTTCATAATGAGATTTAACTTTTTTACATCATCATAAAGAGATGTTTTAGATAAAGAGTTTTTTACCAACTGTTCCAGTAATTCTAGGGAGTTTTATCTAAGAGATGTGGCCTGATATAGATACCATACTCCAGGTTATCGTAATGCTTGTTAAGGTCGGCGTTGTGACTATCGTCCTTCTGAACCTGCCGATTCCGCTTACGTGGCTTGAGAGGAAGGTCGCCGGACATATACAGCAGAGACCGGGGCCTATGAGGGTCGGTCCGCACGGTATACTCCAGCCCGTCGCAGACGGAATAAAACTCATCTTTAAGGAAGATATTATACCTGCGAAGGCGGATAAGTTCCTCTTTATGTTCGCTCCGGTCGTAAGCCTCGTCCCGGCACTCTGCGTCTTCGTGGCTATACCGGTCGCCGATAGCGTTACGATACCGTATATAAATTACGAGCTTACCTTCTATGTTGCGGACTTTAACGTCGGTATCCTCTACATCCTCGCAATC
>JAJCZG010000144.1 GCA_029262475.1 Deltaproteobacteria bacterium | reverse complement strand
AAGGTTACAATGCGGTGCCACTCGGTGCGCTCCTGCTTTTGACCGTCGCGATCTTTCCAATTCTCTGAGGTGGCTATTCTAAAGTTGGCGACCGCCGTGCCGCTTGGCGAGTAGCGTATTTCGGGGTCGGCCCCGAGGTGTCCGAGAAGTATTACCTTGTTTACTCCGGCCATCTTTATTCTCCAATCTGAAATGTTGTTTTTATAATGGGCCTTGCCCGATAGGAATATTTTAAGTTGTTGCTTTAGAGGTATCACAAAAGAAGATTCAAGGAAAGCATTTTTCTTTAATCGAAGCTATTCACAAAGCGTATTGGCTAAGGTCGTGGGTTACTCGGTGGAGGCGTGATACACCTCAGAAGCTCCTAATAAATATGATATAATATTATGATAGATGATACTCTAAAAAGAGTATTCATTCTATCCTCCACCCTACGGGGGCGTCCTCTGCCCCTTGTAGGGTTTTTTCTTACATGGCTCTTTAAGGTTGGAAAAGACGCGGTTTTCTGATAAAAATAGTGGATGGAAGAGATCGAAAGAGAGCGAGCGACGGGGGATCAGAAGAAACTCCTCTTCGTCTGCATAGGCAACACATGCCGTAGTCAGATGGCCGAGGGCTTCGCAAGGCATTACGGCGGGAGTGCGATAAAGGTGAGGAGCGCGGGTACTGACGCGCTCGGTTACGTCTACGAGGGTACGGCCCGCGCGATGAAGGAGGCCGGGATCGACATCTCCGCCCAGAGCTCGGATCAGCTAAATGATGCGGACCTTTGTTGGACAGACGTGGTAATAACGCTCGGCTGCAGCCGCGCCGCCGAGTTCTGTCCGCCTTCTTTTATAGGCACTCAGATCGACTGGCCGGTCGAGGACCCATTCGGCAAGCCGTTTGAGGTGATGATTCGCGTACGAGACGAGATAGAGTCAAGGGTTCTCAATCTCCTTTCGGAGGCTTGATGGAAACCGGAGAGATAACGATACTCGCCGTTGACGATGAGGAAGATATCCTTAACCTCCTTAGCTACAACCTTAAAAAGGCGGGCTTTCGAGTTGTTACGGCGGAGGACGGCCCGGAGGCGCTCGATATTGCAAAGAGAGAATCCCCCAGGCTGATACTCCTCGATATCATGCTCCCGAATATGGAGGGGACAGAGGTCCTAAAGAAGCTCAAGGCCGACGAGGCCACCGAAGATATCCCGGTCATCATGCTCACTGCCAAGGGCGAGGAGGTGGACCGCATTGTGGGTTTTGAGCTAGGGGCCGACGACTACATCACGAAACCATTTAGCCCGAGGGAGCTAATACTCAGGGTAAAGGCGATATTTAAGAGGGCAGAGAGCGGAAAGCCGCGCCTGCGTCTCTCTACCGAAACAAAGGCTGAAGAGGCCGCCCCGGCAAGGCCGTCTGAAGCCCCCGAAGGCAGCAGCATAGGTGAAGCGGATTGCCCGCTTGTCTTTGGCGAGCTTAAGGTAGACTTGGCTCGCCACAGGGTCTTTGTCGGCGCGGTAAAGACAGACCTTACCTCTAGGGAGCTTAAGCTACTTAAGGAACTTATATCTGCCGGCGGGCGGGTCCTTAGCCGCGACACCCTGCTCGACAGGGCATGGGGCCGGGACTATTTCGTAACGCCGAGGACAGTAGATACCCATATACGCCGCTTACGGGAGAAGCTCGGCAGTGCCGCTCCCATGATAGAGACGGTTAGGGGAGCAGGTTACAGGTTCGCCGCAGGTGACTAAGGGCCTCCTGAGATACTAGATTTAATAAAAAATTATTTGGAAGCAGCGCGGCATCTTATGCGTGCGCCAGCTCGCAAAAAGTTGAGAGGTCTTTTAGCCGGTGGACGATAGGGCGATAATAGGGGCGATAGCCAGAGAGATACAGACAGGCGCTATAGTTCTAGACAAAGAGAAGAAGGTTTTATACGCCAATCCATTCTTCCTGAAATCGTTTCCTTTCAAGGGTGAAGTCACAGGGCGTCCGACAGGCGAGATACTCGGCGACCCATCGCTTATAAGCGCCATTGACGCCTTCGTAGAAATGGGCGTAAGCCCGGTCGAGTTCATAGAGATCCGAGAGGCGGGAAGGGATCTCAGCGTGCGACTGGTGCCGCTCGACGGCGGTAGGCTCCTCATCTTCCTTAGAGACATCACCGAAGAAAAACGCGTCGAGGCGATAAAGAAGGATTTTGTCGCAAACGTATCGCACGAACTGAGGACTCCGCTTGCAAGTATAAAGGGTTATTCCGAGACCCTCTTAGACGGCGGCATGGACGAGCCGGATACGCTGCAGGATTTTTTAAGGATAATAGACAAGCACGCGACGAGGATGAGCCGCCTTATAGACGACCTCTTGACGCTCTCAAGGCTCGAAAGCGAGCATATGTCCATTGAGTACGGCAGGCTCGACATAAGGGAGCTCGTAAGCTCGCTTGTCCACGGCCTTGAGAAACAGGCCGACGATAAGGGTACAACCCTGACGCTCGTCTTGAGCGACGAGGTTCCAAATGTCCTTGGCGACCGCGACCGCCTCGAACAGGTCGTCGTGAATCTCCTTGATAACGCTATAAAATACACCCCCCCCGGCGGAAGCGTTACGGTATCGGTCTTCTCCGAGGGGGACGAAGTAAGAGTAAATGTCTCGGATACGGGCATGGGCGTACCCACAAAGGATATACCGCGCATATTCGAGCGCTTTTACAGGGTAGATAAGGCCAGGAGCAGGGACCTAGGCGGCACCGGGCTGGGTCTCGCTATAGCCAAGCACATCATACAGGGCCACGGCGGGCGCCTCTGGGTCGAGAGCGAACAGGGAAAGGGCTCAATCTTTAGCTTTACTATCAAGACAGCGGCGTAAAAGTCGGCAATTAAAAAGACCCTTACCCCCCTGCCCCCCCCCGCTTCGACGCTGAGTAGTGATGTTATACGTCCGTCTCCTTTCTCTTCAACCGGATACCGCTCCGGCAGTTGCTTACAGAACGCTTCTCCTTGCCACCCGATTTTTCGTGTGCTAAACTTTCTTTCTCCATACCAATAAAATTTTGCCTTCTGAGCCACGGATAATTATGTTTAGAAACAGCATACATCTAAAGATACTCGGCCTTGTCATAGGCGTCGTCTCAATCGGCGTCATAGCGACGCTCTACCTTGGCTATAAGGCCCAGGAGAGGCAGCTCCTCGGCGAAAAGGCGAGGACTATCGAGTTTATGGCGAGGCCCATCCTGAACTCCATCTATAAGGATATGTTAAAGGCTAGACCCGATACTGTACGTCTCCTGATAGCCGATCTTAAGCAGGCGGAGGGGGTCGAAAGGGTACAGATAGTAAGAAGTAACGGTGTGGAGGAGGCCTTTGAAGACTTTAAGACTATAAAGGCGGTAAAGAAGAGATACGGCAAGACAAAAAAGGAGTGGGCCGCCGGGCACGCGAATAAAAAAGTAAACGTAGCCGAAGGGGTAAAGACCGACGAGTTCATATCGGCCTTCAGTTTTTTTAAGAAAGACTGGAGCCGGGGGGCTATATACTATATAGAGGGCGAAGATACGCCTCTCTTTACCTACTTAAAGCCCATTGAAATGCGTCCCGGTTGCAGCGTCTGCCACGGGAGCGGCGATGCTCGCGGCATACTCATGATTACCACTTCACTCGACGATATGTATATCGCGCTTAGTAAGACGAGGACCCCGTGGGTGGCCTCCGTAATACTCGCGATCTTTATGGGTGCGCTCCTCCTCTCCGTTCTTATCAGAAGGTCCATTACCGGCCCTATCGAGCGAACGGTTAATGTTATTAAGGATATTACCGAGGGTGGGGGTGGCATTAAAGGTGGTGTGGAGGTAACAAGTACCGACGAGATAGGGTATCTTGGAACCGCCTTCAACAATATGCTCGTCACGTTAGAGAAACGAGATGAATCTAACCGGAAACTCTTCAGTGAGGCGATAAAGAGCCGCGCCGAGTGGGTCTCGACATTCGACGCCATTCAGGACTTTATCTCCATCCACGACGGCGATTGTAGTGTCGTAAATATCAATATGGCCCTCGCCTCACGCCTCGGGGAGAAACCAGCCTCGCTTATAGGGAAAAAATGTCACGAGATATACAATGAGTACGCTCCGGGAAGCTTTACGTCACACTCTTGCCCCGTAACAAGGGCTTTTAAGACGGGTGAAACCATAGCCGAAGAGGTGACGGGCCTTATGGGCGAGGATCATGTATTCGAGGTAAGCGCCTATCCCGTGAAAGATAAGGATGGAACAGTGACGGCGTGCGTTCACATCGCCAGGGATATAACGGATGAAAAGGAGTTAGAGGGACGCCTCCTTCACTCCGAGAAGATGAGCGGCATCGGGCAGTTCATATCGGGCATCGCCCACGAGCTAAATAACCCCCTTACCGGCATAATCGGCTTTAGCCAGATTCTCATGGAGTATCCGGGGGAGATGCGGATAGGCGATAAGGAGATATCGGATAAGCTCGATAAGATCCACAGGGAGTCTCTAAGGAGCTCCAGGATCGTGCAGGATCTCCTCACCTTCGTCAGGGCCGGAAGCCTCGATAAGAAATTTAACGACATAAACCAGCTCATTCGGGAGACGATAGAACTCGAAGAAGAGGCTCTTGAGAAGAGCAATGTAAAGATCGAGATAAAGCTCGATGAGAAGATCCCCGGCACTATGGTCGATTTCTACCGTATCCAGCAGGTATTTATAAACCTCATGACCAACGCCGTTGACGCCATGGTCTCGGAGAACTCCAGAGGCACGCTCTCCATCTCTACATCCGTGGACGGCGATATGATAGCCGTAACCTTTGCCGACGACGGCCCCGGCATACCGGAGGAGATTTTAAGCCAGGTCTTTGACCCCTTCTTTACGACCAAGGCGGTCGGAAAGGGAACGGGGCTCGGCCTCTCTATCGTACATGGCATAATAGAGGAGCACGGTGGCTCCATAGATATTAAACGGGTCGAGCCCGACGGTGGTACGGAGTTTATCGTGACCCTTCCTGTTGTTGAGGGTAAGAAGATGAAGCTTCCAAAGGCAGGCAAAAAGACTGGCGGTAAGCAAGTGGCGCGCGCCCCGTGGGTCGGTAAGAAGGTGCTCGTCGCAGACGACGAGGAGAGCATAAGGGAGTCTCTATCCGAGTTCCTTCAAAAAGAGGGTTTTACGGTAAAGACCGCCTCCAGTGGCAAAGAGGTGCTCGATTTTATTATGGACGATGGCGTGGACCTCTACATAACCGACGTTAATATGTGCGATTTGGAGGGCAGGGAACTCCACCACGCTATGCTTGAGAAAGACGAAGATATAGACAAGAGGATAATATTTCTTATAGGAGACGTCATTAATATTGACACCGAGGAATTTATAAAAGAGAGCAATTGCGAGTGCTTAATGAAACCGTTTAAGCCGCATCTCCTCCTGGAGCTGATAGACAGGACTTTATTAAAGTAGTAGCTACGCCAGTGAGCGGGATGGCCCGCCAGGCGAGGTGCCCCCTATATAAGGTAATGAAATAACTATCTCTGTTATAATACCAACGCTAAATGAGGCGTCTTCGATAGAAGAGACGATCAAGGCCGCCTCCGGCGGCCTTGAAGTTATCGTGGTGGACGGCGGCAGTACGGATGGGACCGTCGCCGTCGCTAAAAGAGCCGGAGCGAGGGTGATCGAGTCTACACGGGGGCGGGGGAGCCAGCTCGCCGGAGGCGCGCTTGCCGCCTCCGGCAACATACTCCTCTTCTTACATGCAGACACAAGACTGCCTATAGGTTGGTCAAAGGCCGCCGGGAGGGCTCTGGAGGACGGTGCTGTCTCCGCCGGTGCCTTTACGCTCTCCATCGACGCTACGGGTCCGGCGTACAGGCTTGTGGAGCTTGGCTCCGGCTTAAGGTCTCGCCTCCTTTCTCTTCCCTACGGAGACCAGGCGATATTTACCACTAGAGAATGTTTTAATATGGCCGCCGGTGAATTAAGTGCGATGCCTCTCATGGAGGATCTCTATCTAATAAAAAGGCTCAGGAAATATGGCCGCATCGTAACGCTTAACGAGCGCGTAACGACCTCGCCGAGGATGTGGCAGAGAAGGGGGGTTCTGGTGACAACCCTTAGGAATCTCCTCCTCGTCACCCTCTTCCGCCTTGGAGTTTCACCTGCGAAGCTTTATCGCCTCTATTACAGATAGATAATCACTGCTCCTTTTATCTGATTCAAACGGCACTACGTGCTCGCTGCAGCGCTCGGCGAAGGGTCTTTTTTCTAGTGGAGCAGTTTTTTTTATGTTAATATTTTAAGGTTAATATCTCAGTCAATCAGGTCTGCATTGGTAAGACCTTAATAATATAAGATTTATCTTGCTGCTGAAAGGAGAAGCGTCGATGAGCTTTAGACTGTTTGAAACCGCTCCAGAGATCTACGAAACATTTAAGGAATCTTTTGTAGAGCATAACGCCGAACTGACAATCCTTGATAACGATAAACTCAGTAGTAAAACTATCGATTGGCTGGTTTATAACGCTGTCTTCAATAAGGACGAATATGTCAAGTCCGAAGCTCGCCAGGTCATAAGGAGCCTTGCCCTGCCTCTCGGTATCAGGCTGAGTTCGATTCAGGGGTTCTACGAAGCTATGGGGCGCGGCGAGTGTGGTGGCTTCTCGGTGCCTGCAATAAACATAAGGGGCATGACCTTCGATTGCGCCCGCGCCGTCTTCAAGGCCGCAATGAGGAATCATGTCGGGCCGTTCATCTTTGAGATCGCCAAGAGCGAGATCGAATATACAAACCAGAGGCCGCTCGAATACACTGCGGTAATACTTGCCGCTGCGATCAAGGAAGGATACAGGGGGCCGGTCTTCATACAGGGGGATCACTTTCAGGTTAATGCAAATAAGTACGCTGAAGATAGTTTCGATGAGATAGGCTCACTGAAGAAGCTTATAAGCGACGCCATCGACGCCGGATTTTATAATATAGATATTGATGCCTCCACCCTGGTTGACCTCACCAAGCATAAGGCCAGGGATCAGCAGGCACCAAACTTCATGGTAACGGCAGAGCTTACAAGGTATATAAGGGGGCTTCCGAGCGGAGATATAACGGTCTCCATCGGCGGAGAGATCGGAGAGGTCGGTAAAAAGAACTCTACGGAAGCCGAACTGAGGGCCTTTATGGACGGCTACAACGAGGAGCTGCCAGGCGGCATGACCGGTATAAGCAAGATGAGTATACAGACCGGTACCTCACACGGCGGAGTGCCGCTCCCAAACGGCAAGATTGCCGAGGTGAATGTGGACTTCGACACGATAAATAAGCTATCTGTGGTTGCCAGGGAGGATTACGGTCTCTCGGGCGTCGTTCAGCACGGCGCATCGACACTGCCCGATAATTTATTCCACCTCTTCCCCGAGAGAGGGGCCTCGGAGGTGCACCTGGCAACTGGTTTCCAGAACCAGATATACGACCATCCGATGTTTCCAAAGGAGCTTAAGGATAAGATATACACATTCCTCGGCATGAAGTTCTCAGGTGAAAAGAAGGAGGGCGAGACGAAGGAGCAGTTTATCTACAAGACGAGGAAGAAAGCTTTCGGCCCTTTCAAGGAAAATTTCTGGAACCTTCCGCCGAAGGTAAGCGACGCCATAAGGAAAGACCTCGAAGACCGTTTCGATATGCTCTTTAAGAGCTTGAAGGTTGTTAATACCGCAGGTCTCCTGGAAGAACATATCGGAGACTAAGGTTCCCGGGCGCGTATATGGTATAGAGAGGTTCATATTAATCTTTAATAATACTATCCTGTTTACTTGCTGCATAGAGCATATAATATGAATCTGAAGAGTTATAATTAAAAGGATTTAGAGAGGACAAATAGATGATAGTAGCAACACAGATAAGGGCCGGGTCGGCGATAGTCTTTAAGGGTGAACCGTGTAAGGTCTTGAGCGTTCAGCATGTAACGCCCGGTAAGGGGCGCGGCATGGTGCAGACTAAACTTAGGAATATGCTCACCGGTATCGGATTCGAGAACAGGTTCAAATCCGACGAAAAGGTCGAAAAGGCATTCCTCGACAAGCAGGAGATGGTATACCTCTATAATACGGATAAAGATTACTTCTTTATGAACAATGAGAGCTACGAGCAGATTACGCTCACCGGCGAGGAGCTCGGCGATAACGTATATTATCTCCTCGGTGATGTGAAGTTCATGGTGGAGTTCTTTAACGGCCAGCCCGTCGGCGTTGAGCCGCCGAAGATTGTGGAGCTTAAGGTAACGGATACCGCCCCGTTTATGAAAGGGGCAACAGCCGCATCATCTGGTAAGCCCGCTACCCTTGAGACCGGCCTCGTCGTAAACGTACCGGCCTTTGTCGTGATAGGCGAGCTCATAAGGGTCGATACCGCCGAGGGTAAGTACCTCGAACGCGCCAGGTCGTAGCCGGAGCGGGGAAACCACGGACCCCTTAAAAAACCCACCTAACGGTAACTATGGACCTTGAGGAAAAACTGGAACGCATCCCCGACTCTCCCGGCGTCTATTTGATGAAGGGGGCGAAGGGAGAGATACTCTACATCGGCAAGGCCAAATCGCTTCGCCCGAGGGTGCGTTCCTACTTCAGGAAATCCGCAGACACCAGGTACGCGGTAAAGTTCCTCGCTCTAAAGGTCAGAGACATTGACTATATCGTAACCACCAATGAGAAGGAGGCGTTGATACTCGAAGAGACCCTCCTGAAGAAACACCGCCCCAGATACAATATCCGCTTGAAGGACGATAAGACCTACCTGAGCATCAAGATAACCACAAAAGAAAAGTTTCCAAGAATCTCTACCACCCGCCGCGTTGTTAAGGACGGCTCCAGGTATTTTGGACCGTACGCGTCGGCCGCTATGGCTAGAGAGACGGTGAGGTTTCTTCGGAGGATCTTTCCGCTCTGCGTCTGCGGCCCCTCGGAGTTCCGTAACCGGGTGCGCCCGTGCCTCGATCACCAGCTCGGCATCTGTACAGCCCCGGCCGTCGGCCTCATAGACGAGGACGGGTACCGGGAGATCGTAAACAGCGCGATAATGTTCCTCGAAGGGAAAAACCGTACGCTCGTTAGTCTCCTTAAGGCCGATATGAAGGCCGCTTCAGGTGAGATGAATTTTGAAAAGGCCGCTAGTATAAGGGACAGGATAAACGCCATTGAAGCGACCCTTGAGGAGCAAAAGGTAGTTTCCGCAAGGGGTAGCGATAAGGATATAATCGCAATGGCGAGAGAGGACGATACACTTGCCGTGCAGCTCCTCTTTATACGCGACGGTCGCCTTGTAGCCTCGAAGAGCTACGTCTTTACGGACGCCATCCTTCCGGAGGACGAGATACTTTCTTCTTTTATCTCGCGTTTTTATCAGGGCGAGCGTTTTATCCCTGACGAGGTGCTGGTGGAGGTTAACCCCATTGACCGGGACTTCCTCGCCGAGTGGCTGCGCGAGAAGAAGGGGAGGAAGGTCACTATACTAAGGCCTTCGAGAGGGGAGAAATTTAAGCTCCTCAAGATGTGCGCCGAGAACGCTGACGAGGCCCTTAAAAAGAGGCGGGATACCAGGGACGACGCCGACGTAGTGACAGCCGAGGTGAAAAAGAGGCTAAGGCTCGTGAAAGCCCCGGAGCGAATAGAGGCCTACGACATATCGACCCTCGGCGGGACGCATTCCGTAGGAGCGATGGTAAGTTTCTTTAAAGGGCGTCCGGATAAGGATAATTATAGACTCTACAAGATAAAGTACGTTGAAGGGCAAAACGACTTCGCCATGCTCTTTGAGGTTTTAAAGAGGAGGTTTTCATCGAAACTCCCGCGCCCGGATATGATCTTAATAGACGGCGGTAAGGGGCAGCTCTCGATGGCCCTGGAGGTCTTAAAGGAGCTCAGGATAGAAGACGTCGAGGCGCGTTCAATCGCAAAAGAGAGGGAACTCGGTCCAAAAGAAAATACCCCCGTCGCCTCAAAGGCAAAAGCAGGAAAGCAGAATTCGAAAGGCGAGAGGGTATTTATCCCTAACGTAAAAGACCCGGTACCTCTTCGGGAGGGGTTTAGGGCGGATAATCTCATTATTAGTATCCGCGACGAGGTCCACAGGAGGGCTGTTTCGTACCATCGCAAACTTAGAAAGAAAGCGATTGGCTCTACGCTCGACCGGGTGCCGGGTATAGGGGCCAAGAGGAGGAAGGCGCTCTTTGATAGTTTTGTAGATATCGAGGGAATTAGAAAGGCGGGCGTTAAGGAGCTTTCGAGCATTCCCGGCATAACCGAAGAGATGGCCAAAAAGATCAAACGCGAGGCCGGAAGGGGATAGGTCTAAAACTATGCGCCCGCTCGTTTTACCGCTCCTGGGTTTTATCACGGGGCTCCTCATCTACTCTTCTCTTGAGGCTCCGCCGTCGCTAATAGCTACTGTGGCCTTCTTCTTTTTATCCCTCCCTATATTCGCTCTCCCCGGGCTTTTAAAACTTCAAGATAAAACAAAGCGCATATCCATGAGCCTCGCTGCCTTTACTGCGTTCTTCTTCCTCGGCTCGATCTTCATCCTTCCGGTCGCTCACCCAAAGATCTCTTCAAAACATATTGTAAATAACATCTCCAGTGAAGACGGGGCGCTCGGCATGAGAATTGAAGGTGTGCTTAAGAGCGCACCGGAAAGAAAGGGGCCGGTAACGCACCTCTATGTCGATACCCAAAAGCGCCTCAAGAGAGACGGCAGCGAAGAGGCCATTACAGGCAGGATAAGACTCACGGTAAAGGGGTTTAAGGGCGGGCTCCTCCCGGGGGATAGGATTATCTTTCTTGCGAAACTCACGGAGCCTAGGAATTTAAATAACCCGGGCGGCTTTGACTACGAGTGGTGGCTTAAGAGGCGCGGGGTGCTCGTTACCGGTTATGTCAAGGACGGGAGCCTCATAATAAAGACAGCCGATGGGGGTTTTTCGCTAGTGAGGGTCAGCTCACTTCTGCGCGAAGAGATAATAGAATTTTTAGATCGTCTTGACCTTGAAAACGGGGGAATAATAAAAGCGCTCACAAGTGGCGATAGGGGAGACATCGACGGAGATCTGGTCGAGAGTTTCCGTAGGGCCGGGGCCTCGCATATTCTGGCAATATCGGGGCTTCATGTAGGTATTGTGGCGCTATTTTCATATACCTTCCTTAACTTGATATTTCGGCGTTCCCAGTGGCTTATGCTGCGCCTTAGCGTAAAAAAGCTCTCGCTCGCCCTCTCTCTCCTACCGGTCTTTTTTTACGGATGCGTATCGGGCTTTTCGGTCTCTACTGAGAGGGCAGTAATAATGGCTCTTGCGGTTGTCTTTGCACTCCTCCTCTCAAGGGGGAAGGATTTCTATAATACCATCGCACTCGCTGCCTTAACGGTGCTCATTATCGAACCGGGCTCGCTATGGGAGGCCGGCTTCCAGCTATCTTTTGCCGTACTCCTCGGCATAGTTTATTTCATGCCTAAACTCAAGGCCATATTCGAAGGTAAAGACGCCCTCGGACTAAAACCCATTTATACGAGGAGAAAAGTGGTAGTGGATCGGATAAAAGGGCTCGTCTTCGTATCGATTGCCGCCTCTGTTGCTACAGCCCCGATTGCGGCCCTTCACTTTAACCGCGTCTCGCTCCTCTCGGTAGCTTCAAGCCTTGTTGTTGTTCCGCTCCTCGGTTTTATAGTTGTGCCGGTTTCACTCATCGGGTTTTTGCTCTCCCTCGTATCGGTGTATATCGGAGGTACGGTCTTTAAAGTAATCGACCCTCTTGTCACGATTACGGTCTATATAACGGAGCTCCTCTCCCGCCTTCCGTTTGGCTCCTTTTATGTGGAAACACCACTGCTTATAGAGATTGCGGGTTTCTATCTTTTTGTAGTAATTATTGGACGGGTTATGGTCTCCGGATGGGAGTTGCGAAGGGGCAGTCTCTACGGGTATGCTCTACCTGTCGCAGTGGTGGCGACGGCGGCAGGGGTCTTCTTCTTTCCCCGGTATCTGCACTCGAGCGGGGTTTCGGAAGGTGAGCTCAGGGTGACCTTCATCAGCGTTGGTCAGGGGGACGCGGCTTTTGTTGAATTTCCCGGAGGGGAGACTATGCTCATAGACGGCGGCGGGGGTTTTGGCCGGGACTTCGATATGGGCAGGGTGGCCATAGCGCCGTTTTTTTGGGATAAGAGGGTTAGAAAAATCGACTACATGCTCCTTAGCCACGCTCAAAGAGACCACAAAGAGGGGCTCTCGTTTATGGTGGAGAACTTTGCGGTAGGAGAGTTCTGGTGGAACGGGCTAGGGAGGCTCGGCGACCTCGGGGAGATACTAAAGACAAGAGGGGTAAGGAGTCTACTCGTGGACGCTTCGACCGAAGCAAAAGTAATAGGTGGGGTTAGGGTAGAGTTTCTTAACCCGACGCCACCGAAGACGCCTTTGACCCTTGACCCCATAAAAGGCTCCTCTTCCTCCGGGCGACCGTTACCCGATATAAACGAAAGCTCAGTCGTCATAAAGCTTTCGTATGGTGAAAAGAGTTTTCTCTTTACCGGCGATATAGGTGAAGAGGCCGAAGAGGGCATAATCGAGAGCTTGAAGAAGGGCGGCAAAAGGTTTAATAATGCGCTAAGGGCCGATATCTTGAAAGCGCCGCACCACGGGAGTAGATTTTCGTCGAGCAGCGTCTTTCTTGAAGAAGTGAGCCCGGAGTACGTAGTCGTAAGCGCCGGGTACAGGAATTATTTCGGCTTTCCCCATCAGGAGACGCTTGATAGATACAGGGGTATTAAGGCTACTATTTTAAGGACGGATCTCTCCGGGGCGATAACCGTCACAACCGATGGTGAAAAATTATCTCTCAGTACCTATCTCCCTGGAGCGGGGCGGGGCGCTTTAGAGGAAGTATTTGATATAAAACGAGATATTGGTAGCCGGAAAGATTGACGAAGAGGTAAGATAAAGGTATACTTCATAAAAGAATATTAACCTGTCTTTACTACTAAACCCAATCTTCTTAACATGCGGGGTATTTATGGGAATACTTCCAATAGTTCCTCTGATAGTGTGCGCGCTCCTCCTCTTTGCCCCATCCGTCTCCGACGCTGAGCTTTATAAGTGGGTGGATGAAGATAATGTGCTTCACGTAGTAGATTCTCTCCACAAAATTCCCGAAAAATACAGGGATTCGCCTTCGACAGATACCCCTCCAGCGCGGCTTGAGAGGCCCGAGACGCCTGGAAAGCGCGTGAGTCCACCCCGCACAACCTATAGATCGGAACCAACGAGCACAAAGGGAGAAGATATCTTCGGCGGCAAACCGATTGCATGGTGGAAGGAGGCGTTTAAGAGCAAACGCGATAAAATAACGGAATTAAAAGAAACGATAAGCGATAAGAAGAATTTTATAAGTATCTTTGAGCGCGGTCGCCGCCTCGGTCAGATATACGATCAAACCGACATATCCTCATATGATAAGTACAAGAGTGAGATACCAAAGGATGAAAAAGAGATGGCCTCGCTTGAAAAAGAGTTAAAGGCGCTCACTAGAAAGGCCAGAAGCGCCGGAGTGCCGAAGTCTGTCAGGAGGAATTAAAAGCTCAGCCCCCCCCCCAGGCCCCCGGTATCTATCTAGACCGCCCTTTACAGGCCCTCACCCGCTAAGTAGCGCTTCAAGGAGTGAGCATCCCTACCCGGAGTTCTACCGCATCTGCCAGTTATTACCCGAAAAAATCCATAATGAAAATCACCCTATTTCAAGTATTATAATAGAAGCTATAATAAAATATCTTTGAAAGCACGCCCAAAGAGCGTTAAAGCTACTGGTTTTTATATGCTTTTTTCCTATGGCGGGCCTTCGTAGGGAGATGAAAGGAATCATAGCTACATATGCTATAAATCATTAAAGATAATTATGTAGCGGTCGATATACTAACTATACGGAAGAGGTAATTACCGTAGTACTTTGCATCACGATTGATTGCGTCTATGAGGAGGGCATTCGGGAGCGGCGCAGTGGGTTTTGGCAATTTGTCACGTGTTTCGGTTTAACCAACAAAGAGGTGGAGGCAATAATGCGCAAGAGGTGTGGCAGATTAAAGAAGGTACTCGTAACAACGGCGCTGGCAGTGATTCTCCTCCTGCCTTGCTCCGTTAACGCATCGGATGAAGACTCCCTTGAAGATTACGGCAGTTTTTGCTGGCGTGGAGAGAAGAGCGGAGAGCTTATTAAGCAAACGCTTCGGCAGGTTGGAGGGACAATCTCGGATGATGCAACATCCATGGAACTCATATTCAGTATAAACGGAAACGTTACGGATAAGAAGGGCGTGTTGAGTCCCGCATACGGGAGTGCTACCCATGAGACTTCCGATTCGCTTATGGAGATATCCTATACCGTAGTCCACAAGGTATCCGGACCGGCTCCATACTATTACGCTCACATTGAACTGGATATTGATACTCTTGGAGGCGTAAAGACCGTGCATTATCCGGACGGAACCAGTGCCACGGAAGATATCGTTAATGTAATGCCGTGCCCCGGAACCCTCTCGGAGAACGATGAGGTCTCAAGGCTCATGTACGACTAAATAGTCGGGTACGAATAAATTTTAGCAAAAAGTTGGCCAAGGTCTCTACTGGAGATCTTGGCCAACTTTTTGCTATTTACGAAGGCTGTCTTCGCTTTCAGTGAGCCTTTGAATTACGCCACGGGCTTTCTTGCGACACAGAAGACCGAGGAGCCGAAGGGGAGGCTCACTTTTTTAAGCAGGCGGTTTTCAAAGAGAAGAAGAGAGGTAAGCAGGCGGTTTACCGGGCGCGGAAGCCCTGTTACGTCGCTCTTCCCCGTACCGCGCTCTGCACTCCCCGTAAGTTTCTGTATGGCTCTGACGAGAAATATAACGGGAAAGAGGAAGGCGTTACGATAAGTAAGCTCCTCGACCTCGAAGCCGCTTGAGAGGAGTTTTCTCCTTAGCTCCTTTGTGGTATAGCGCCTCCTGGTGTGGACCTGGCGGTCGTGGCTCCCGCTCAGGAACTCAAATGCCGGGAGATTAAGGACCAGAACCCCACCGGGCTTTAAAACCCTCTGAAGCTCCTTTAAGGCGGCGCGGTCGTCCGGGACCTGCATATGGTATATGACGTCTAGAGAGATGGCCGCATCAAAGCACTCCGCCTTAAAAGGCAGCTCTGATACCGAACCCGTGACGAGCTTACCTAGCCCCCTTTTAGCGCAAAGGGAGAGGCCGACCGGGGAGATATCCACGCCAACGGACGGGTCGTAGTTCGCGGAGAGGTCTTTTAGGAGTTTACCCGCGCCGCACCCTGCGTCCAGGAGCGCAGCTTTACCATCGCCGCCCGACGGAGGCCTACTATGGCGCGCTAGCGCGTCCTTAACGAGCCCGTGGAGCCCAAGATACCACCAGTGGGTCTCTTCCAGTTCGTATATGGTATGGTATTCCTGTTCTTCCACCGGTGCTTTTTCCTTACGGATATTTATTTAGTGAATTCGTTAATAAGGCGGGCAATGCTTCGTACGTCTTGATCGGTAAGCTCAGGGTACAGGGGGAGCGAAAGAATCTCCCTTGCCGCTTTTTCTGCCTCCGTAAAGCTACCCTCACCGAGACCAAGCCACCGGTAGGCTTGCTGCATGTGTACTGGTATCGGGTAGTGGATGAGAGTGGAGACCCCGTTCTCTTTAAGATAAGCCATAAGGGCGTCCCTCTCGGGGTGGCGGATTACGTAGAGGTGGCGGGCGTGCCTTGAGCTGTCTCTCGTTACCGGGAGCGTTACCTTCTCATGGTCTATAAGGGAATCGTAAAGTGAAGCGAGTTCGTTTCTTCTATCAACCCAGTTGTCCAGGTATTTTAGTTTTACCGAAAGGACCGCTGCCTGTACTTCGTCGAGGCGGCTGTTAAAGCCCTCGGATACCGAGTCGTAGCGTTCCTTCTGGCCGTAATTCCTGAGTTCCTTTAGAGAATCAGCAAGAAGCGGGTCGGATGTCGTTACAAAACCCCCGTCGCCGTATGCACCGAGGTTCTTAGACGGGTAAAAGCTAAAACATCCCATGAGACCCATCGAGCCAGCTTTTTTGCCGTTATCCTCTGTGCCGTGCGCCTGGCATGCGTCCTCTATTACCGGTACACTGTGGGCCTTACAGATCTCCAGTACCGCGCCCATGTCGGCGCTTTGTCCGTAGAGGTGCACCGGTACGACCGCTTTTACCCTGCCGCCCGCCTCCGCTCGGTCCCTAAGGCAGGTACTAAGTTTAACCGGGTCGATTGTATATGTGCTTGGATCAATGTCTACGAATACCGGCCTGGCGCCGGCGAACCTTATGGCGCTTATCGTAGGGACAGCCGTATTCGGTACGGTTACGACTTCGTCGCCAGGGCCAACGCCTGCGGCAACGAGCGCCAGGTGTAACGCCTCCGTACCAGAGCCAACGCCTATGCCGTAAGCCGCGCCGCAGTACGAGGCGAATTCGCCTTCGAATCTTTCCAGCCTCTCGCCGAGTACGAACCATCCGCTATCGAGTACGTCGTTAACAGTAGACTTTATCTCGTCTTCTATAGTCAGTAGCTGGGCCTTCAGGTCGAAGAAGGGTATCACCAAATATTCTCCGGAATGGTTAGAGGTATTTAGACAAATGTCTTCGGTAATACTCAACGGTTCTCTGTAACCCATCACGGAGCGAGACCCTCGGGGTCCATCCGAGCGCATCCTTTATCTTGGTGCAGTCGGCGTAGAAATCTCCAATATCAATCTTCTTCTTCTCTTCGGGGAAGGGGACTAACTTAAAGCCGCCCTTGCCGCCGGAGACTTCGAGGAGTGTTTCGGTAAACTCTCTAAGCGAGTAAGGTCTTTCGCCGCCCAGGTTAAAGAACTCGCCGTCGGCCTTATCTAAAGAGCCCGCAAGGAGGAGCGAGTCTACGACGTCGTCTACGAAATTAAAATCTCGTAATTGCTCGCCGTCTCCGAAGATCTGTATCTCTTCATCCTCCAGCGCAAGCCTGATGAACCAGTATACGAAGCCCTGCCGGTTATGCTTCATAAGCTGGCGGGGTCCGTAGGTATTTGTTAGCCTAAGAGAGGCAGTCCTTATGCCGTATACGTCGTTATAGAGGAGGTGGTAGCTCTCACCGCTGACTTTGTTTATGCCGTTAACGTCGGTCGGGGACTGCGGGTGCTTTTCGTCTACCGGCAGATAGACGGGTCTACCGTACTGCTGGCGCGTCGCCGCGAATACAACCTTGATATTCGGGTTATTGTGGCGGCATGCCTCGAGTATCGAGAGCTGGCTCAGGCAGTTAATCTCGAGGTCCGTCATGGGGTCGGTCATGGAGTCGGTGTGGCTGACCTGACCGGCGAGATTAAAGAGATAGTCCTTATCCTTCACAAGGTAGTTTATGGCGTTACGGTCGCGGACGTCGGCGATATTCATTGTGACCTTATCCTCGATGCCTTTTATGTTAAAGAGGTTTCCGCCGTACTCCGGGATAAGCGAATCTATGAGTGTGACGCGCGCGCCGAGCTCTACGAGGGTTCTGGCGAGGTTGCTGCCGATAAAGCCGAGACCGCCGGTTATGAGTATGTCCTTATCTCTATATGATTGTTTTGCCTCTTCCAGGTGCGTAAGGCTCTCTATTGCGGTCACTTAATTTCCTTCTTTCCGGTCTTTGGGCCGGTCTTCGGCTGAGGTTTTTTCTTTGGGTTTAGTCTTAGGGGTAGCGGATGTAGCCTTGGCCGGGCTCTTACCGAGCTTCGGTAAGAGTACGAGCTCCCACCAGAGGTTCATAACACCCATCCCTACCCTGAAGATACGCCCGAAGTTAAAGAACTGGGAGCGGCCGTAAGCGCGGAAGAAATGGTTTACCGGGACCTCGGTAAAGCGGTAGCCACCGTCCTGAATTTTCTTTACTAGCTCAAGGCAGATTACGCCGCTGTCGTTAACGAGTTTGACATTATCGAATACCTTACGCCTTATGAGCCTAAAATCGCAGTCCACGTCGGTTATCTTGAGGCCGAAGAGTACCTTCATAGTGTTTTGATATACCTTACCAATGAGGAGCCTGTACCAAGGATCAAGCCTTTTGGTCTTATAACCCTGCACCACATCGACGGTAGGGTCGTTTGCGAGCCCCGCGGCGAGCTTCTTAAGCTCCCTCACGTCGTACTGGGCGTCGCCGTCTGTGTAGAAGATGAAATCTTTCGTCGCTGCCGCAAAACCGCTCCGTAAGGCTCCGCCGTAGCCACGGTTCTTCTCGTGAAAGACGGTCTTCACTTCCGGGTAGTCGGCCTCAAGTTTCCTTAGTATATCACGGCTAAAGTCCGAGGAGCCGTCGTCAATAACTATCACCTCGTAGTCGTCTGTGATCTCCGAGGCAGTAAGCATCGCCCCGAGAACCATGCTCGCTATGGTGCCGCCGTCGTTATAGCACGGGAAGAATATTGATAGGCTACTCTGCAGTTTCTTAGGTTTATTCACCGGTTGTCCATTATAAAAATTAACGAAGCTAAAGTTTTGCACACTGAAATATTACATAGCAAACACTAAATTATATAAGAAAACAAGGGTTGCTGTCAAGGTTGTGATGCGCTACGGTTTTTGAGCCGTTAAAAATAAGGCTTAGGCTCAACTGATCGTGGCTCTTTTATGGTGTGAGTGGGGGAGGGATCGGTAGAAATTTTTAGAATCGATTAAGGCGAATAGGTTTATTTTCAAGCGGGGTCTTACTCACAAACCTGGGACTACTATATGAGATGAAAGCTGTAGGCGGCTATGCAAAAGCAAACCGTATACTCCTTATCTTTATGAAATGTATTTGGGAATAGTACAGTTATAATTCATCCGGTTATAAGGGTCTACTCCGGATTTATTAAAAAATATTAATATATAAAAAATTTCTTTCTTCACTTACTTTCCTATGCTAGACTTTCCCTGTTATGCTATAAAGAGCTTTATGATAAGCTTTATCGCTTTGCCTGGTTTGTTTTGAGATTTTCTCCTGCTAAGATTTCTCGTCTAAAGACCTAATGAAGATCAACCTACCACAGCGCTCCAATTCGTAACCGACTCTACTAGCGGATTCACTCCCATGTGTAGAGTTTATAGTGGGAGGGGCGGCCATGTAAAATCTCATCTAGCAGATAAGGGATGCTATTTGTGGGAAGTGTAATAAATATAAAAACCAACGAACCATTCAGCCGTCATTATTTAGGGTTGGATGTTTTAAGGGCCATCGCTATCACCATGGTGATGCTCACACATTTCAGCACACCATTCAGGTTGCCTCCGGATACTCTTCTCTCTAATTTCATCGTCTGGTGCGTGCACGGCGTTACGCTCTTTTTTTGTGTTAAGCGGATTCCTCATAGGCGGACAGATAATCGAGGGGGTTCAGAGGGGTAGTTTTAGCTTCAAACTCTTTTATATTAAACGTTCTTTCCGGATATTCCCACCATATTACTTTTCACTTCTGGTGGTTGCAGTGCTCCACTACAGTGGCTATGGAAGTTTCCTCTCGGGGATGCCTCCGGAAGACGGTGCGGGGCTCACGAAAGACTTCCTGGTTCATATCTTCTACATGCAAGATTATATCGAGGTCTCATTTCAGTCACTCTTCTGGAGCCTTTTTCATACTAACTTCGATACGCTCATCTACGGGGTTTTGGTTTCTTGTTTCTTCGTTAAGTACAGGAACAGAAAATGGATCGGCTCCAGGGTTGGCATTGTAGCTCTCCTTACTCTAAGCATAGTCCTCATCTCTTTAAGCATTAAGTTAGGCGAGCCCGGTCCGGGGTTCCTGAACGCCTGCGTCCTGCCGGTTATTACCGGTATTGGCTTTGGGGCCCTTGTGTTGCTAATGACTAATCTTGAGTCTGATAATGCTAAATCTTTCCTGGCAGCGTCTTTTAGATATGTT
>JAJCZG010000143.1 GCA_029262475.1 Deltaproteobacteria bacterium | reverse complement strand
GGTTGATATCGTGATCCGCTTTAAGGACGTGGGCGCGATTACCGGGCTCGTAGGCAGGCCGAATATAGATATGGCCTCCTTGCTTCTGGAAAACCTTGTTCAGATAACCGGTAACGCCGGGCATCTCTTTAAGCTTGGGGCCATAGCGAAGAATATCGAGTTAT
This sequence comes from Deltaproteobacteria bacterium, assembly GCA_029262475.1. Classification (GTDB taxonomy): domain Bacteria; phylum Desulfobacterota; class GWC2-55-46; order GWC2-55-46; family JAJCZF01; genus JAJCZG01. The sequence continues at coordinate 17,635 of JAJCZG010000143.1, read as the reverse complement.
TAAGTAATGGGCACTAATTTCAAAACAGATACCTTGCAAGCTGAAGAGCCTAGAGCGCTCGTCTTCGACGTAAAGCGCGACTCCAGCGAGGACGGCCCCGGAATCCGCACCACGGTGTTTTTCAAGGGCTGTCCCCTGGACTGCATATGGTGTCAGAACCCGGAGGGCAAGTCGAAGACGCCTGGGCTCTTCTTTGATTCATCTAAGTGCCGGCCTTCGGAGTGCTCCACGCCGTGCGCCGGAGTTTGCGAGACCGGTGCGCTCAGGTCCGTAGACGGAGTGCTTGAAGTCAACCGCGAGGAGTGTACGCGCTGCGACCGCTGCTTCGAGCTCTGTCCCACAAAGGCGCTAAGACCTGCCGGTCACTGGATAGGCATGAGCGAGCTTCTCTCAAAGGTGCTCCTTGACAGGGCCTTTTACAAGTCGACAGGCGGTGGGGTTACGGTCTCCGGCGGCGAAGCAACGATGCAGATGGATTTTCTGCACTCTTTTCTAAAGGAGTTGAAGCGGGAGGGTATTCATACTGCCATTGAGACGTCGGGCTGCTTCGACCTCGCGGCCTTTAAGGAGCGTCTGCTTCCGTACCTGGACCTCGTCTACTTCGATATCAAGCTCATCAGCGAAAGCGAGAGCAGGCGGTATATGGGCGTAAGCAATAAGGTCATTCTCGAGAACTTCACAGGACTTATTCGAGACGCGAAGGTCCCCGTCATTCCGAGGATTCCACTCATTCCGGGTGTAACCGCTACAGAGGAGAACCTAACCGGCATAGCCGGATTTCTAAGGGAGCATAGCCTAAAGGCCTGCTCGCTTATGCCTTATAACCCCCTTTGGCACGACAAAGCGAAGAGGCTAGGTCTTGAGCCTCTCTACGGAGTACGCTCTTTTATGAGCAAGGCGGAAGAAGACGAGTGTTTAGGGTTCTTCTACCGGAACCCCTCTATCGACGAGAAGGAAGCGAGAGTTTTTGATATAAGAACCTAACCTAGATACCTATAAACACCAATGGTAAGTTTATAACACTTCCCAAAACCTGGACAGTTGAGTAAGGTGTATGTTAGCCTTGCCAAATGATTATTGAAAGAAAAAAGAGAACCTCAAAGATGCTTGTGGAACTCTGTCAGCAAGCTAGAATAGACGATATCGAAATCATAAAATCCATTGGAGGCGTACGGGACACAACCGCCTCATCCTTTATCGCCGAGCTCGGCGATTGCAACAGATTTAAATCCTACAAGAACCTCATCGCCTTTGCTGGACTTGACCCATCGACGCACAAATCCGGCAAGTTTCAGGGGAAGATCAATGCGCCTCCTCGACACTAAGTCCTTCATTGGAAAGGCGAGCGGGCTTTTCCGGTTCAATTAACCACTTATCAAGTATGGAGATTAGAGACTTCGGGTCAACCGGTTTTGAGATATAGTCGTCCATACCTGCTTCAAAACATTTCTCACTATCGCCCTTCATGGCGTTTGCGGTCATGGCGACTATCGGAATTTTGTGGTTAAGCACCTTTGAGGCCGGGTTACGAATCTCTTGTGTGGATTCATAGCCGTCCATCACCGGCATCTGGCAGTCCATGAAGACCAGATCGTACGGATGTGCCTCAAGGGCACTAAGCGCCTCCTCGCCGTTTTCGGCGATATCGGCAGAGTATCCGAGCTTTTCAAGCATCTTCAAAGCCACCTTCTGGTTTACTTTATTATCCTCGGTAATGAGTATCCTGAAAGCATTATTATTCTCACGGATGCTGTGGCGCGTTAGGAGACTTGTCGAGAGATCCTTCTCCACTACCTTCGTACCTAGTAGGGTCATTATTGCATCTAGGAGGGAAGATTGCTTTACGGGTTTTGTGAGATAAGCCGAGATGCCGAGTTCACGGCACCTGGCCGCGTCACCCCTCTGGCCTGAGCTCGTTAGCATAATGATGGTCACACCGGCAAGTTCCGGGTCGTTATTAATATGCTGTGTAAGATCAAAGCCGTCCATATCAGGCATGTTGCAGTCCAGGAGCATCAAGGAGTATGGTTGCCCCGTTGAATTTGTGCGCCTGATCTCCTCTATAGCCAGTGGGCCGCTCTCGACACAGGTCGGGCGCATCCTCCAGTTAGTCAGTATCTCCTGAAGTATACGCCTGTTGGTTGCGTTGTCGTCTACCACCAGAACCGGAGTGCCTTCAAGAACAGCCGACTCCCTCAGTTCGCAGACTGTCTCATAGTTCCTCTGTACGCCGAGGCGGATGGTAAAGTGGAAGGTACTCCCTTTACCGACTTCGCTTTCAATCCAGATTCGTCCGCCCATCATCTCCACCAGACTTCCCGAGATGGCCAGCCCCAGACCGGTCCCACCGAAGTGACGAGTAGTAGATGAATCCGCCTGTGTGAAGGATTCGAATATCTTTCCCTGCATCTCCGGCGGAATTCCTATACCGGTATCAACCACCATGAAGTGAATTTCCAACTCGTCTTCCGATTCGCTTTCACTCTTAAGATAGAGGACGACTTCACCTTCGCTCGTAAATTTGATTGCGTTGCCGACGAGGTTAACTATAATCTGGCGCAGCCGGCCCGGGTCTCCGATGAGGATATCGGGTATGTTATGCGGTATGTGAAAGGCTAACTCGAGGTCCTTGGACGCGGCCCTGAGCGCAAGAGTATGCATGGTGTCGCCTACGGTGTCCCTTAAGTGAAAGTCTATGGCTTCGATATCGAGCTTCTGGGCTTCGATCTTCGAGAAGTCCAGGATATCGTTTATAACCCTCATAAGCGAGTCTGCGGACGACTTCACGGCATTCAGATACTCGTGCTGGTCCCTACTGAGCTTCGTATCAAGGGCCAGGTCGGTCATGCCTATGATGCCGTTCATCGGTGTCCTTATCTCGTGGCTCATGTTGGCCAGGAACTCGCTTTTGGCGAGCGAGGCCGCATTCGCCTGCTCCATAGCCTCTTCAAGCTCGGCCTCTGCCATCTTTCGTTCCGTGATGTCTCTTAGCACCCCAACCGTATTCCAGTCGTCGCCGAGCCTTACCGAAGAGAGGGAGAGCTCAACAGGAAATTTCTGGCCGTTCTTCCTTAGCCCGGCGAGCTCTATCGGGGTAGTAAGCGCCTCGCCATCCACAGTGCCGTTCAGTTTAGCGACGCACTCCCTTAGCCTCTCCCGGTCCTCTTCGGCGATGAGGTGTTTGCTCATATTCTCTCCGATTATATCGGATTCATCGTAGCCGAAGATATTTACGGCAGCAGTATTCCAGTAAGCTACTCTTCCAAGAGAGTCGATCTGGATTATCGCGTCAGCGGCAGAGTCCGTCATCGAGCGGAGCTTTGTCTCGCTCCTTACAAGCTCTTCTTCCGCATTGTTCCTATCGTTTATGTGCCGCGCAAAGGGCTTTAGCACGAAGATGAGGATCACGGGAAAGACGAGTATAAGTAGAAGTCCTGCGTCGATGAGCGCCTCCGTAGTATGAGCCATCTCCGGCAAGTACTTCATCAGGAACATTATAAGCGCTTCGCCACTGAAGATCGAGATAGCCAGGAGAGAGAGCGTGTAAGATGGGGATAGATAACTGTTCTTTATAGACATATGTGAACCTCCTAAATATGAATCCTTAAATGTATTTATTCTTGAAATCCGGTCCGATTGAGTAGCTAGTTAAGAGATATACCAGGTGCGCACTCATGGATCGTATGCTTTCTTTTAGTGATAGATCGACCATATTGTAAACTTCGTTCTCTCAGGCGGAGGCGATTACATTATCAAGAGCATTCTTTAATTCCTCCACCGCCTTCTCAAGCTTAACGTATCCCTCATCCGCCCCTGACAAATCACCCTCTCTTCCCATCATTTCGAGCTTAAGCGCCAGGTCGAAGGCCCGTTTAGCGCAAAAGGTGGAGATTGACCCCTTGATTGTATGTGCTGCATTTCTTAGCAATGGGCCGTCTCCTTCTTTTATAGCTATCTTTATTTTGCGGAGCTGTTTAGGATAATCTTCGTTAAAGATCTCTATGATCTCGCACAGAAGTTCCATATCATCCATGACGAGAGCGAGGGCACCATCAAGATCCATTACCCCTACACTATCCTGAACCGTATTGATACCTGAGTCATGTATCTCCATTTAATCCTCCATACTTTACTGTGCTGTGGGTTAACTTGCGATACCGCATACAGAAGTTCCTTCAGAGATGGCCTTTATTACAGTCTCAATAAGCTCGGATGATTCCGGTGTCTTAAGTACAAAGTAATCGGCTCCAGCCTCCATAGCCCGCCTTTGTGTCTCCGGCTGGTCGTCTCCTGTAAAGAGGATAAGTTTTACGTCGCTACAGGTATCCACGCCACGTACTTCCTTGCAGACCTCTATGCCAGAGAGTACAGGAAGCATGAAATCAATAACAGCCGCTTCAGGTTTCTCCCGAATAATTACGTCTACCGCCTCAAGCCCATTCACAGCCGTTATTGGTATAAACCCCGCCCTCTGCAGTAGACGGGAATAGAGGCGGAGTGTGACTGGGTTGTCATCGACTATTACCACCTTCTTGTGCTCGGCCCCGGTGCATTCTTCGCTATTGGCTATCCCCGCAAAACCCTTAATCACAAGTATACTGTCTCCACTCTTGAGCCTCGCCTCGGCCTCCGGTGACAAAACATCTTTTCCATTACTCCTAAGTCCTATGACTTCGCATCTCATATCTTTTGATACCTTCCCCACAGACTCGCCGATCATCGTCGACCCGGCGCTTACATCAATCCACTGCAGAGCCTTCGTCAACGGCTCCGCTGCATCGTCAAGAGCGCCGTCACTTCCGCTGGTCTCCAGTAGGTTATCAGCTATCTCCTTTCCGGCGGCCACGAATGGAGAGATAACTTTATCCGCTCCTCCGCGCAGAAGTTTTTTCTCGGAGGATGGATCGTCAGATCTTGCGATTATATGAAGTGTGGGATTGAACTCACGGGCGGTGAGCACTATGAAGAGATTGTCGGGGTCGGAGGGGAGGCTAGCGAGTAATCCTTGAGCCTTTTTTATACCTGCCGTTACAAGCGTTTCGTCGCTCGTCGAGTCGCCGGCAATCACAAGATATCCCTTTTCCTGGGCAGCTTTGCACATTTCTGGATTTTTCTCTATTAGGACAAAGGGTGACCCCGCCTTATGGAAACGTTCTGCCGCAGCAGAACCCACCCTTCCGTAGCCGCAGATGATGTGGTGGCTGTTAAGTTTGGATATAAGTTTCTTCATGCTCCTCTCCCTCGAAGTATTAGTAAGAACCTTCTCCATAAGGTCTTCAATGACAGTCTGCGCGGCGAAGGCAATGGCCCCAAAACCGGCGAAGATAAGAATTATCGTAAACCCTCGACCAACCTCAGAGAGCGGACGTATCTCTCCATATCCTACTGTGGTAATGGTGATTACCGTCATATAGAGGGCGTCGCCTACTGAATAACCCTCAAGCAGCACATAACCTGAGGTCCCCGCTATAATGACAGTAAAACCCATCAGAAGGCTGATATGAATGCGTTGCAGTGATGGCATAATCGTGTTCTCTTTAATATCCATCAGTGTTTAGGTAAGAGAGAAATCATAAGGCCAAGGCTTTCTTCCAATATTGGAGACAGTGCCTCTCGTAATCATTCTCCCGATTTATTATTTAACTCCACTAGAAAAAACCATCAGAAGATTTCTTAAAGATATCAGGCCGTTTCGCTTTTCTATCCACCTCATTTATCGTCATAAGGTATGGATAACTTTAAAGGTAATGTAAGGCGTTTTGCTTTATGTAGATAATTGCATTGCGTAACACATAGGAAGGTTACGACTGTAGAGCTCGACCTTTCTCCCAACAATCAATGGACCCTGTGTGTTGATGGGAGACTGGAGATATGAGTATAATTACCTCAATAAATCGTATATACTGACCTTACGTACACGATATCATCGACTACAATTGAACTGCCCCTGTAGTTTTAAAATTTTTATTGGAAATTAATATTTAAAGACACCATGAATAATGTGGATTTGTAGTGAAATAAATACTCAGAGGTTTTCTCGGATAGCCAAAGTTCAGAGAGTTGCTGAAAACGCTCTCTTTCTTCCTCCTGCCGCTTACAGGGGAGATAGCGGTGAAACCATACGAATTTTTGACGGTAATTAGCAATTTCTTCGAGTCAGAAGAAAGTTTGATAGATAATTTAGAGAATTATAGATCCTTCCGTAAATTTCATGCTCTTCATCAAAACGCAATGCTTCAAACTGCAAACAGTACCTTGGTTTTGGGATTGACAGCATGTTGGAGTATAAAGTATAATTTTTTATAATCCAGAGTTCATTTGGGAGACCATTATATGAAAAATCAGGACCCTAATAAAAAGACTGAAGTACAGCCAGATCCTCAAGTGCCGATCGCTCAAGAGAGGCCGTCGCAGGTGGAGGCTCCGGAAGTAAAAGCCGTTGAAACGGTGGCTACAGAATTACCCTACCGTATACTTGCCGTGGACGACTCTTCCATGCAGAGAAAGATTATGCAGAAGATCTTTGCAGCTGATATGTATGATCTTTCAGTCGCTGAGGGTGGAGAGGACGCAATAAAACTTCTTTCAGAGAAGAATTTCGACGTTTTACTCCTTGATATTGAGATGGAAGGAATGAATGGTTTTGAAGTCTGCCGGTATATCCGTGATGAGATGACACAGGTCATTCTACCAATTATCTTTGTAAGCTCCCATGTCGGCAAGGACATTATTCAGCAGGCTTTAAGTGTCGGTGGGGACGAGTTTGTCATAAAACCTTTGGATAAGGCCAGTGTGTTGAACCGGGTCAATGCCGCTGCCATAGAAAATCGTCTACTCGAAAGGCTTGACAACACCGAGCTCGTACTGTTTTCCGTAGCCCACATGGCGGAAGCATTTGATGAGAGCAGTGGGGACCACTGCGACAGACTCTTTCATATGTGTAATGTCTTTGCGGATAAACTGGGCCTCTCCGAAGAAGATAGAATCACGCTTGGCTACGCCTCCGTTCTCCACGATATAGGCAAGATCGCCGTACCGAATCATATACTTGCGAAGCAAACCCACCTTAACGAAGAGGAGTGGCGTATGATGAAAAGGCATACAGTCATAGGGGCGGAATTTGCCAAAAGTATAAAGAATTGCGGTTCTGTCGTAGATATCATCCGCTATCACCATGAAAAATTCGACGGCACAGGCTACCCAGACGGATTAAAGGGCTATGCGATCCCTTATCTTGCCAGAGTATTTCAGATAGTTGATATCTACGATTCCATGTCGAATAACCGGATATACAACGATGCATTCCCTCGCGACCGGGTCATCACTGTCATGGCAAAGGAAGCGCAAAATGGCTTGAGGGACTCTCAACTCATGCACTCCTTTTTAGAAATCGCATGTAAGAACCCCGACCTGCTTGTGAGGAAAACGATGGCCCCAGAGCCCATGAGCAACTATAAACTCAAAGCCATTATAGATTCTACCATGAAGGCAGGTAATAAAGAGCTCATGAAAAGCTAAGTGGGTGAGCGCCGGTAAGGCACCCTTGACCGGAATTAAATTAACGCCGCCCCCAAGCCTCGATCTTATCCCTGCCCCCTCCATTGACAAGAACCAATTTCATTCAATCACCGTCCCTGAAACTGCCGTTAAAATTTTCTACAAAGGCGTTATCCGTGGGTTTCCCTGGTCTGGAGTAATCCATTCTCATATGTCCATCTATCGAGGACCTTGCTTATAAACTCCAGACCATTAACCAGACGTATTGTCTTAGGGGCTTTATGAGCCTGCTTCAGTTGGTAGCCCATAACAGCGGCGACCTATCCATCACTGATACTCTGCCCAACCTCAATTCAGATGCACTCCCGACTAAAATCATCCACTATCGTTAAGGCCCTGAAAAGTTGGCCATTAAAGAGCACACCCGAGACAAAAACTATGCTCCAGAACTCGTTTATAGTTGTGGCTTCCATATGCTCTACCCTGTGGGCTGCAGCTACACGCCTCCTTGGCCTTTTCCTTATATTAAGACCTTCCTCGCAGTAGATACGACACACGCGCTTATAATTTACAACCCATCCTTCTCTTCGTAGAAGTACACTGATGTGCCTGTAGCCGTATCTTCCGCTTACAGAGGCTATCTTCGCTACGTCTCATAAACTATTGAGAACCATTTATGCCATGCTTTCTCAAAGAACTCATTTTGAAAGGAAGTGCATATAGTAAACCTCCAGGGTCTGCTAACTTGTTGCGGGACGTAATACACTCATCATTTCTGCTTGATACACCTAACAAATAAACAGATTTGCTTGGTCTAGTTGATTAATGATTACACTTACAAATCCGCACTTTAACAATTAAAAAACACCTCGACCAATAAACGGTCGCTGACCCGGCATTGCCAAAGATAAGCTATTGAATCGGAAAAAGAGGGGGGGCGGTATGAGCCTCCAGGATGCCTTGAAGCCAGCAGGTAGATATAGGTGGTAGATAAAGAGGGCGGGGAGAGATCCCCGCCCTCTTTATACTTTGCTTATCTTTTACTTCGCTTCCTCATAGCCGTAAACGGTATCCTGGCTGACCAGGTCTATAAAGTTGGACTGGGTGTTCCCCGACTCAAAGTACCAGGCCCTGCCTGAGGAGTCGGTAAAGATGGTTGCCTCAGCCTTATCAACGAGTATCTTCGTATAGGGGGCTCGGGCAAAACGGGTCGACCTGTTATCCATCATATTCTCTGCACACCCCAAGCGTTTACTTACTTTATAGCGTTAAGCGCGGCGTCGTAGTCCGGTTCCTCGGTAATCTCAGAAACGAGCTCCGTATAGATGACCTGGTTGTTTTCATCTAGGGCAACGATGGCACGTGCAGAGAGACCAGCCAGGGGACCGTCCTCAATGAGTACCCCGTAATCTTCGGCGAAGGAGCGTGAACGCATCATGGAGAGGGGAACGACGTTCTCTATCCCTTCGGCTGAGCAGAAGCGCCCCTGGGCGAAGGGGAGATCGGCGGATATGACCAGCACTATTGTGTTTTCGATACCGGCCGCCGACTCGTTGAACTTCCTGGCAGAGGTTGCGCAGATAGGCGTGTCGAGGCTTGGAACGATGCTGAGTATCTTCTTCTTCCCTGCGTAGTCTGCAAGGGTGACATCCTTCAACCCACCGGCGACAAGACTAAAGTCGGGCGCCGTGCTCCCGACAGCAGGCAGATCTCCCGATAGTGACGTTGCGTTTTCTTTGAATGTTACGTTTGCCATGACATGCTCCTTTCAATCGTTGGGTTCCCCGTCCTAAAGCGTCTGGAGTAGTGAGATGAGACCGTGAAGCGACCATCTCTCCGGGAAACGGGTTATCTGTTATAGATTAATAAGTTCGACCTTCTATGGATTGACCAAACAACTTATAGAGGCAAATTGTTATCTGACGTTTTTAATCACAGATTTTGCCGTATCGTGTTTTGTTTTCATAATATTTGATATCACCGTAAACTTTCTGTTCTCCGTCTGCATTTTCTGCTGAAGGCTCAAAGCCTGAAGAGAAAAAGCTCTGTTCATTTCTGAAACTTGTTGACTATTAAAGTTTATTTTCCTAGCTGTTCTCAGCTCAGACTTCCAACGGTTTGCAAGATTATTAAAATCACTGCTAGCATTCAAAAGCCACTTGGAATATTTATTTGCTTCTATCGTTTGTCGCTTATCCAAGTGTTTAGGCATATGCTCTTTCGCAAGTTTTTCTAAACTTAAACTCGCTTTGCGTAACATTATTATTTTCTCCTGTGAAAATTTGAAACTTTCAAGAGTAACTGGGTTCGATTTAATTGTTTCCTGAGGACGTAATTTATACTCTTGCGCATAAAGTGAATGAACCGAGATAAGTGATGAACTTAGTATTAGCATCGCTGTTAATACTGAAGGTAATCTTTTCATATTATTCCCTTCAATAATGAATTGTCATGACCATTTTATTGAGGCTAGTGCAAGTCAACTACTATCGAAGGCACATCAACCGTAGGGAGCCTTCGATAGAGCCTACCTCAAGATAGCAGGTTAATCGGCGCCGGCAATCCAAGTGAGCTGTGAGGTCTGACCTAATTGTACTCCTACGTCTACCTTTCAGTCAATACTCTTGCTTCAAGAAGTATATCAAATAGAAGACAGTATTAGAGTCTACAGGCTGTGAAACTAACACAAACAAGCCCGCAAAAAGTCCGCATGGTGATTTTAGGGATAAGTGGAAAAGGAGGGAAGAGTGTAAGTTATTGTTTTTATTGGTGACGGAGGTGTGAATCTAACCACACTGGTATCTCATAACATATTGATTTAGCAACAGTAATTATCTGGAAAGCTTATGCTGAGGACGTATACATTTTTTCAAGCTGGCGAAATTGTTGTTTTGTGGAGTTCACCTATTACTGTGCGTTATTGAGGTAATTTTAGAATTATCGTTTTCCAGTAGAAGGTATCAAAACTGCTAGACTTGTGTAAGGTCCTCCGGTCAGGCTTGGCCGGAGGGTATAAATTTTTCTTCAATCCTCGTACTCTTCGTATATCTCTTCAAATATAATGTGATGCTCTTTGAATATATCGAGCAGCTTCGGGTCGAAGTGGTCCGGATGTGTTCTGCCGTCGCCCTTCGTTATGATCTTATAAGCCGATTCATGCGGGAAGGCCGGTTTGTACGGCCTTGAACTCCTGAGTGCGTCATACTGGTCGGCGAGATTCATTATACGCCCCATTATAGGTATCTCCTCGCCTTTGAGCCCTCTCGGGTAGCCCCCTCCGTCCCATCTCTCGTGGTGCGTCAGCGCTATCTGCTCGGCCGCTTTCAGGTACTTGGATGTCGCGTCTTCGAGGATCGTAGCTCCCCGGGCCGCATGTGTCTTCATAAGTATGAACTCCTCACGTGAGAGCTTTCCGGTCTTCAGGAGTATCTCGGAAGGGATGGCAACCTTGCCTACATCGTGGAGCGGGCTTGCGTGCTTTATTATCTCCGACTCTTCCTTGCCCCAGTTTAGCTTGTTGGCTATCATGTAACAGTAGTGCGAGACCCTTTTAATATGCTGGGCGGTCTCCTGGTCCTTGAACTCAGAGACTACGGTCAGCCTCTGAATAGTGTCCATATATCCATCTTCAAGCTCCAAATTCACTCTATTGAGCTTATCTATCATTAAATCAAGTTCCAGAGTTCTCTCTTTTACCATCGACTCAAGGAGCTCGTTATCGCATTTGAGTTTATCCTCGAATCTTTTTATGGTGAAGACATTCCTGGTCCTCGCCTTTAGCTCTGAGGGGTCAACGGGCTTGGAGAGGAAATCTATAGCACCGACATCGAGCCCCCTGATCTTCGATTCCTTATCGGTGAGGGCCGTAACCATTACGACGGGTATATTTAGGCTCTCTTCGTCATCTTTCAGCCTTCTACAGACCTCGTAGCCGTCCAACTCCGGCATCATGATATCAAGAAATATAAGGTCAGGTGTCTCTTCCTTGGCCATCTTAATGGCCTCATAACCGTCTTCGGCCTGGATGGTCTCATAACCAAGGCTTCCTAGGAGTGTGGCGAGCAGTTTGCGGTTATTTATCTCATCGTCTACAATAAGTATGCGATCTTTTGCCAGTTCATTCATTTCTTATCTATGCCTCACTAATCATTCGCCCTTCTAAATGTAGCGTATTACGGTTAATATCCCCTACAAAAACTTAAGTACTCCAAACACACAGATGTATAACGTCGGCAATTAACCCCGGTTTTGGCGAACCAGCACTAGATATAATTCTCATCAAGCGAGGGTCTTTAGTATTATTTCGGAGTATAGAGGTATTTACTTTAATTTTTTAGATTCTAGTTGAAATTATCTCATCTCCAGCTTCAGAGTCAGGATGAACCGCAAAAGGAGGGCTCAACTGCTATCCGTACCGGTATGCGACCCGTATCCCTTAGTTGAAAGTATTTCAATCAAGCTTAAGAGCGCTCTATAGTCAATGGGTTTTGATATGTAGCCATCCGAGCCGGCTCCTATCATCTTCTCCCTGTCTCCCTTCATGGCAAAGGCGGTAATGGCTATGATCTTTATATCCCTTGTCTCGTCCTTCTTCCTCAAAAGCTTGATCGCGCTAAGCCCGTCCATGCCCGGGAGCTGAATATCCATGAGTATCATATCCGGACGCTCTTTAGCGGCCCTGGAGATACCAATCTCGGCGTTATTTGCCTGAATCACATCGTGCCCTTTGATGATAAGGAGGTCTGATGCGAACTTCATATTGGTAGGATTGTCTTCTATAATAAGTATCTTCAAGGTCTAAAAACCCCCTCTATGGAATCATCATCGATAATAGATGCATTATATAATTGGCATGTTGCCCGTATACCCACGTCTTCGGTGAGATAGTAATAAATAAATGCCTCCGGGTCATGCTCAGTAACTTTAGTGATGGAGCAGGTAGCGTTTATCTCGGTCACCTGCTCTTCCTTCCTCTGAGTGGTGTCTCATTATTCTCCGGAGCGTTAGAAGGAGGCTCCTCTCCGGCATTTACAGCAGAATGCGACTGGCAGCCGAGCGCACCGACGCCGAGCGCCCGCTTTATCTCGGAGAGGAAACCTAACTCACTAAAATCCCCTTTCTGCACTATGCTCTGAACGCTTCCATGAAGGGCCTCAATGTCGTCATCGGTTATTATCTTGGCCGTTAGGGCAATTATTGGAATCATAGCCGTCTCCGGCATGCACTTAAGTGAAGTCGCCACCTCAAAGCCGGATACCTCTGGCATCATAATGTCGAGGATGATGATCTCAGGGTGGAACTCTATGGCCATGTCTATCGCCTCCTGCCCGCCAAGGGCCTTGAGGACGTTAAAGCCGGCCTCTTCCAGATGCTTTGAAATTATCTCAACGGCTTTGGGGTCATCGTCAACCACGAGGGCCGTAGTCTCCCCTGGAATGGCTTCGCCATCGGTAAAGCTTGAGATGGTCTTCAGGAGGCATGCCTTTTCGATGGGTTTTTGCAGTACTGCCCTCGCCCCTATTGAGGAGCCCTTCTTTTCAGCGGATTCAATGGACGATATTACAACCGGTATGGAGGCCGTATCTTTATTCCCATGAATTCTCTTGAGGAACTCCCAGCCACCCATCTTGGGGAGCATTATATCAAGCAGTATGATATCCGGGCGTTCGGTACCAACTATGGCGAGCCCCTCTTCGGCAGATTCCGCTGTGCTCGTCCTGTAGCCTTCCAGCTGTAGCGCATCCCTGCTCAGTTCCAAGGTCGCATGGTCACCTGTAACGATGAGGACTAGCGCAGTGGTGGCGGTAGGCGCTGGCTCGGGGCCGCACTCCTCATTACCTGAGGTGCTTTGAAGCGATGGCGTCACAGCATCCAGGCTCTCTATGTATGGAATCTTGAATGTAAACGAACTGCCCTTACCCTCTTCGCTCTCCACGCCAATCGTACCTTCATGAAGGGCGACGAGTTGCTTTACCATTGCGAGCCCCAGTCCGGTCCCTTCGTATCTCTTTGTAAGAGTATTTTCGAGTTGCTCAAATGGCCGAAAGAGCCTCTCCAGACCCTCTTTCGAGATCCCAATACCGGTATCCGTAACATTAACTTCAAGGAGGCCGTCTCCGTCTCCGGTGATCCTTCTCGCCGTCATCGTGACGCCTCCGCCATCGGGTGTAAACTTAACGGCGTTTGAGAGTAAATTATAAATTATCTGCTTGAACTTTCTCGAATCGATATAGATCTCTCCAATATTATCATCCAAATCCAGGCCGAGCTTTATGTCATGGGAGAGGGCTTTTTCTTTGATGATGGAGAGGCTATTATTAAGGAGTGCCCCAATATCAATGCGCTCCGGCTCGAAGACCATCTTTCCGGCCTCGACCTTGGAGAGATCAAGTATGTCGTTTATTAGAGAGAGGAGGTGTTGCCCGCTGTTATATATGTCGTTACAGTAGTCCGTCTGCTGCTCGGTGAGCTTGCCGATGAGGCCGTCCCTCAGAACATCAGAGAAGCCTATTACGGCATTAAGCGGGGTCCTAAGCTCATGAGACATATTGGAGAGAAACTCAGACTTCATCCTGTTGGCGTCTTCGAGCTGGAGGTTTTGCCTGCCAATCTCTTCGCCGCGCTGTTTTAACTGATTCGAGAGCTCTTTGAGGTTACTGTACTGATTAAGATTCTGGAGCGCTATGCCGAGCTGCACCGCAAGCCTCTCGGTAAACTCCGTTTCAAGCTTTCCGGGGATCACGCTAGAGGCGAGCACGAGCACACCCATAACCTTTTCCTGGTAGGCTACTGGTTGGAAGATGAGTGAGGCGGGCTTTATCTCGGTAAGCCCAGCTCCTATGGTAATATCGAGTTCATCCGTAGACTCTATTATCCTTGTCTCACCAGACTCTATCGCAGTCCCGACGAAGCCCTCGCCAACCTCAAAGACCTTCCTAAGTGACTCCGGAGCGGCGTGTGAAGATATGCAGTGGATATTTCCTTCCCATTCGTTAAAGGAATAAAAGGCCGATACAGGGAAGGGCTTCTTCTCGCTTAGCATCGAGAGCATCTTCTTTAAGACGAGTTCCTTATCGAATGTGGATGTAAAGAGTGAGACGATCATGGAGAGCGCGCTCTCAGAATCCGCCATGACTGTCAGCTCCAGGTTCTTCCTTGCGAGCTCCTCCTCGTTCTGTTTCCTCTTCGTTATGTCCTTCATAAGGGCGATGAAATGCGTAACGTTTCCTTTTTCATCTCTTACAGGGGTAATACTTCCTTCCTGGTAATACTGCTCTCCGTTCTTCCTCTTGTTAATGAACTCTCCATGCCAGATTTTCCCTGAGAGTATAGTCTTCCAGAGATCCGCGTAGAATTCCTTGCTGTGATCTTTGGATGAGAGTATCCTCGGGTTCTTGCCTATGGCCTCATCTTTGCCGTAGCCGGTAATCATCTCAAAGGAGGGGTTTACGTACTCTATCGTTCCGTTTCGGTCGGTAATTACGATGGCCTCGGTAGACTGCTCGATGGCGTTAGTTAGCTTGAGCATCTGATCCTCGGCTTTGACCAGTTCCGTAATATCGCGAATGATCGCATTAAAGAGATGTCCGGATGAGGTCTTGCTTTCGCTTACCGAGAGATCTATATGAAATATTTCCCCGTTCTTTCTCTTCGCCTGCACGCGTTTTGAGCTGCCTATGGCCCTCTTCTTGCCGGTAATAAGATATCGATTCACGTAGCTGTCATGCTCCGAGTGGTAGGGCTCAGGCATGAGCATATTGACGTTTTTTCCCATGACCTCTTCGTTTTTGTAGCCGAATATGCACTCGGCGGAGGGGCTGAAGTAGGTTATGGAACTGTCATATGCGTTAATGGAGAGGATGGCGTCGGTAGCATTATCAAAGACCGCCTGTTTCTGTGCGTTGGTCTTTTCGAGTTCCGATGTCCTTTCCGCAAGCTCGCGCTCAAAATTCTCCACCGCGCCCTGCTGGGCCTCGGCAAATTCGTTGACCGTCTTGTAAAGGAGCCGGAATTCGTCCGAGACGGTCTCCTCTCCTAACCTTACGGAGAGGTCCCCTGAGCGCATTTTATTAGCGGCATCGAATAGCCTGACTACCGGCCGCACAATCCGAGTCGTGGTCATCCATATGATAAGGCTAATGGAAAGTATGGCAATAAGCGCCCCGACTATGAGCATAGTATTTCTCGTCTCGTAGAGGCTGGAGAAGACCATTTCGGCTGGGTGCTGGTAAAGAAGGGTCCAGTAACGCTCCCGGTCATGCGGATCGAAGAAGATATTCCTAAAACCCTCGACATGAAGGCGGTCCCAGTTATAGCCGTTGGAGCTCTCTTCGTCTTTTATCCTGTTCTTTAGATGAAAAAACAATTCGCTCCTGGTGAAGTCGTCGCCTACGCCGAAGCCGGATTTGATCGAGTTTCCCTTTTGGTAGAGGAGATACCCGTCCTGGTTTATTATATATGCGCTTTCGCCGCTAGCAGGAGTTATGCCGGCGAAGATATGGTTAGAGAGAAGGCTTATGCCGATAAGGCCGTTTAGTATCTCGACTTCATCGTGAACCGGTGTCGTCACCGTTAGTTTGAGGGTGTCGCCGTCTTTCTCCATGTCAGTCAGGTCTGAGACATGAAACTCATTATTGGGGACATGTTTTACCGTCTCGCTTAGATACTGCTTCTCTCCCCTCTTCCCCAACCCCTCCTTAGGGACGGCGTAAAGCATTCTATCTAGCCTCTTCACGCAGACGAGTTCGTTACCGTCCATATCGAGATAGAAAATCTCCTCATACTCGGGATGCTTCCTCATAAATGAAATAAAGATTACTTGAAGTCTCTCCGCCCACTCTTCGCCGGTGTCCTCGGAGAGCGGGTCACGGCCGCCGCCCTCTTTAGCCCTTATAATAGCCCATACAGGAGGCGTATTGGCCATTACGTTTAAGTCATCGGTGGCGGCCTTCAGGGAATTCTCCACCCCCAGGGCAAGGTGCTCGACCTCTTCTTGCGTCAGCTCCATCGCCGTCTTCTTGGCTACCTTGATGCCGTGCCAGTAGGTGGTCCCTCCGAGGAGGAGTAGAGCGCAGAGGATCATAACACTCAAACCGAGTATGGTCTTCCCCTTGAGCCCGAGTCTGAAGGTTTTGATTTCGTAGTTTTCTTCTGTTAAACTCACCTTTAGAACCTGCCACTAAAAGATTAAGTTAGTCCTATTCACTTCTATATTATATCGTTTGATACATGAAGAACTTTAGCTAATACCTGTAAATCGTCCTTCGGGCGTGGCAAAGGTATAAACAGAGTAGGCCTATTTTGAGTTTAGGTGCTGGCTGGTCTTCCCCTGATTTCGCAGACACATTTAATGCTACAATTGTAAGCAAGAGGAGGTGTGTCTATGTCTTACCAGAGGTATTCAGCAGAGTTTAAGAGAGAAGCCGTAAATCAGATAACCGAGCGAAGGCATTCTATTAATGAGGTGTCAAAACGTCTCGGCATATCGACCAAGAGCTTGTATGTATGGAAGGGTAGCAAGGGCAAGGTTGAGTAAGGCTCTATGGATGCCATACGCCTTGAAAACTCCAGACTTAAGTCTGAGCTGAAGCGTGCGGGTGAAGTTCACACCTTTGTCATCTCAAAAGTCCTAATACAGACACCTGCAGCAAATCTATCCGGGAGACCAATGCACTACATTAAGGTGTCTACTAAAACTGTTGATTATCGCTAGAAATAATCATCTCCATTGCTCGCTGCAATTCGGGTCAGGGAGAAGATCAAACCTCAATATAAGGATTATTAGTCGTGTCGAAGAATCCAGGGTTTTTGATAGAGAGTAAGGAGCCGTATTTGTTCAGGATGCTTCTCGAAGTCGACATCATAGTGGTGAAAGTAAGGAATATCCGAATCCGTGCCATCCTCGAAGACTAATCCTGGCTCTTGCCTCGCACAAAGGTCCCTGCTCCAGGCTCACGTTGCCATGAGCCGAAAGAACCCTGACCAACCGCATAACTCCTCCGCTCCGTAATGTCGCGCCTTATGTAAGGGGTCGTATCGCTTTCTTCACGTAACCGTTGACACTAGCATAACAAAGATTAACCCTTTTGCCTAAAGTTCCAGACTCTACTGTCCGAAATAATATATTCATACTTTAGTA
>JAJCZG010000142.1 GCA_029262475.1 Deltaproteobacteria bacterium | reverse complement strand
CCGATATACCTTACCGGCTCCAGCCTTATTGTGCTCTTAAGAAAGGATCTAACCCCGCCCCACCCGGTAACGAAGCCGGAGAAACGCGCATACGGCCCTCCGGTGAAGCCCCAGAAGATACGGAATATAACGAGCGCCAGGGCCAGGTATCCGGCCATGGCGTGGTAGGAGAGGTACCACTCGCTCCTTGAGGTGAAGAAGACCGCTAGATATGAGAAGACGAGGAGCCAGTGAAAGGTGCGTGTAGGTCCGTCCCATACTTTTATCTTCACTGCTTATACCCCCGGCTCATTGAAACCTCTATCATGGAAGATACTTTAATGGCTTTCCGGAAAGGACTTTTTATGCTTCTTAAAGACTGCCTTACCCCGGCATCCTAAGAAGGCCGGGGTAAGGTCAAAACAGATCGTATAAATTTATTATTTCTTATAAGGCTCTTTGATTCCAACGGCCTTATAGAGGAGACATTGAAACATCTTTAATTCGCCATGGCCTCGCCGAGGAGATCCTGAAGCCCCTTTAACTTCTCTTTCATCTCATCGGTCATCGCCAGCGCCTCATCGGAGTCGTCGAGTACCCTAGGGGTAATGAGTATAACAAGCTCGGTCCTCTTGGTCGTATACGAGGTAAAGCTGAAGAGTTTACCAAGGAACGGGATCTTACTGAGTATCGGAATGCCCGATACAGTCTTATTCTTGGTGGAGTCTATAAGGCCGCCTATTACTATCGGCTCCTTGTCGCGGCCCACGACCGATGTCTCGGCCTCGCGCTTCGTAAACGATGGGAATGTGCCGTCGCCGACGACCCTGCTAGTCGATATATTGCTTATCTCCTGCCTGATCGTCATCGCCACCATGCCGCCCTCGGTTATCTGGGGGCTTACCGTGAGTATAATACCCGTCCTCCTGTACTCTATGCTCTGAATAAGGCTCGCGGTGCCGGTGACGGCGGTCTGCGTCGACTGGGTAGCTATCGGCTCGTCGCTTCCGACTGTGATCGTCGCCTTTCCGTAGTTCTTTACTATTATATGCGGATTGCTCAGGACGTCAACCTTTCCTTCCGAGGCGAGCGCCTGGATGAAGCCGAAAAAATTCCTGGCGTCGGTGGCGAAGACGCTAAGCCCCGCCGGGGCCGCTAGCCCTATCGGGGTGGATATGGGGCCGCCCGGGTCTTCGATGCTCGTTCCGAATGCGCCCGTCTGTTGCTGCATGCTGGTGTTTCCGGAGAGCGCCGACCACTGAAGCCCGTACTTCGTGCTGTCGTCGAGGACGATCTCCGCTACGAGGGCGTCTATAAGGACCTGCTTGGAGGGGCGGTCAAGCTCCTTAATCAACTTCAGCACGTACTGGTAGTCCCTCTGCGAGGAACGTATTATAAGCGCATTCGTCGGTTCGTAGAGAAAGACGTCGATATCTTCCCTGGGCGAAAGACTGCCCTCGTCGGCCGTAGCCGCAGCGGTGTCTTTTGCCGGAATTACGCCCTTAACCCCTTTCGTGGCCTTGGCGCTGCCGAAGAGCTGCTCCAGAAGGGATTTTATATTCGATGCTGAATCGTTCTTTACCTTGTAGATGTGAACCGATTTCTCATCGGGCGAGGTCTCGGTGTCGAAACGGTTTATCCACTCCGTAGCCGAGGCCAAAAGCTCTTTATTGGAAGAAAATACTATAAGGCTATTAAGCCTCTCTATCGGGAGTACGAATAACTGGCTTGTGTTCTTGTCATAACCGAGTATCTTGAAGACCTCCATTAGCTCGCTCCCGAGTAGCGAGGCGTCAACGTACTTTATCGGCATGAGCGTAACGTTCATCTTATCGAAGAGATCGACGTCAAGCTCGTTTATGATCTCCAGGAACTTTTTTATATTCGAGGCGATGTCTGTGATAATAAGGGTATTCCCCTTCTGGTAATGCGTTATGTTGCCGCCGTCGGAGAGCGTCGGCTTTATTATCGAGACGATATCCGCGGCGGCTACGAATTTAATCGGGACGAGGAGGTTTATCATCCTGTCGCCCTTTGGAATCTTCGAGCTTTCCTTATCGGTATAGAGGCTTAGTCCCCTCTTCTTCGCCGTTGGGGCCGTAACTATCGTATAGTAGTCGCCGGTCTTTACTGCAGCTAGACCGTTTACCTCGAGAATCGTCTCGAAGATGCCGAATACGTCCTTCTGGCGTATGGGTTTCGTGGTCCTTATCGAGATGGTCCGGCCGACTACGCCGGGGGAGAGGATGAAGTTCTTGCCCGTAAGATCGGAGATGGTTCCGAGAAAATCCTTTAGCTGAACGTCGGAGAAGTTTAGTACGGCCGTACCCTTCTTGGTCTCGACCTTGGAGAGGCGCTGCTCCCCCGCTCCGGCAACTCCGGGCTGCCCTCCCTGTGTTGCCTGAGCCTTAGATATCGTACGGTTGCTCCACGGGTGCACCGGTTTGCCGTCCACGCCCGTAGTAGCGGCGTTTTGCACCAGGCTGATGGGCTGCCGCTGCTCCCCGTTCTGTATGAATTTTTCCTGAAACTGGCGTTGTCCCCATTCCTGGGCCGCCCCTGCCGAACCGGCGGCCAGGAGGCTTATGGCTAAGGCCAAAGATACGGGCTTTAGCTTGAATACGCACGGCAGGCTCACGGGCTTACGTGATCTCTTCTTTGTTAAATCCATTGTCTTCGCTCTCCACACTTTGGGTCTTAACCGATACCTCTTTCGGCCTGTAATCGCTTTCTCCATCCGGCCATTAGAGCCGGTAATTTCAGTATATGTTGCTGCTTTAAATGCACGAAGCGGGCCTACTATTGATTAATCCCCTGAATTTTCCTCTATATATAGCTAATTTTATTGGAATTTCTTTTTTTCACCTGCGTAAGGCTTACTTCCAAAGTACCCCCGGCGCCTGAGAGCATGACAAAGTTACGCCCTATCTCTACGACCTTATAACCGTCTATCTCGTCTCCGGTCCTGTAGTACTCGGCACCTTGCCCCACCTGGCTCATAAGCGCCCCGTCGTCGCCGTAAAGAAGGACCGTGCCAAGGAGCTTAAGCTTGGGCGCATTTCCGCTTACTGCGGGGTAGGAGGGGGGCTTTACCTGAGCCACGGCACGCGCGTGATGAGCTCTTGAGGATGTAAAAATGTCGTCCCTGGCTATGACGTTATAAGATGACTTGTTCAACTCGGGCCGGGCGGCAGAAAAGGTGCGGTAGTTGTAATCGGCTCCTTCTCCGAGTGGAGAAGATATAACCGTCGGCCCCGTCCACACGCTGATATTAAATAGAAGAAATATCGCGGCCATAGCCACGAGGAGCATAGCGACGGGTTTCTTACTGCCCTGCAGCCTAAATTCGAATACGTCCTGGTAGTACATCTTTTACTCCTCGCCGGTATTTCTTAAAGCCCCTTCGACAACAAGGGTTATGGTAAGCATGGTGGGCTCCCTATCTTCGGGGGATTTGATGCGGAGCTTCTTAACGCCCATCAAGAGGGGTGACGTCTGTATATCATATAAGAGGTCAGAGAGCCTCCAGAGCTCCGACTTGAAACGAAACTCAACGGGTATCTTTATATAGTCTCCGGCCTCCTCAAAGCTTAATGCCGTCTCCGAGGTTATAATTATCTTTCTCTTTGAGCTGTACTTTTTGAACTCCTCTTGAAGCTCGGCCGCTCCTATCGACGGCTGCACGGCGCCGAGGAGCCCCTTCTCAAGGGCCCCAGCCATTTTAACGCCGGCGCTTAGACGCTCCTCGAGGCTCTCGCCCCTGGCCAGTATCTCCGACGAGTTCCGTAGAAGCTCTTCATAGGAGGATATCTCCTGATGCATGCCTTGATGGTAGTTATACCCGGCCCTTACGATCAATAGCACGGCAAGTACCCCAATAATTACGACCCCGGGGAGGAGCTTTCTATTCTCAAGCATAAGTGTGCGCAGGTCACTTTTCATCTCGCATCCACCCTGTCTTTCTCCATCTCTTCATAGGTATTTACCATCATATCTATCCTAAAACGTTCTTTACCTCCCTGGGCCTTAACCACGGGCCCGGAGAATTTCACATCACGCAGGAACCTGGATTCGCCGAGTTTAATAAGCAGCAGCGAGGCCCTCATGGAATAACCGTCGACCGTAACCTCGTTACCGTTGAAGTAGAATCCGGTAAGCCAGGTATCGTTTGGAAGTAACCCCGTAAGCTCCCTTAATACATCGAGGGTGCTTGGCGCGTTCTTTCCGTCTATCTCTCGCATTGATGAGATACGCCTGTCCAGCCCCCTTTGCTTCAGGGCGAGCCCCTGGACCTCATCCTTCCTCTCCTTAACATCCGATAGAGAGGTATTTAGGCCTCTGAGGGCCCTCCAGTCCTGCACCAGATAGGAAAAACCCGTAACGACGGCAAGGGCGGCCACGACAGAGGCGAGAAATAGGTTGGTAAAATAAAGCGGTACTACCTTACGCACCGAAGCGGCAGGAGCGAGGTTTATCTTTACCTGCGCTTTACCTAGAGAACACAGGGCCGCACCTAAAGACGCGGCTGCCGTGCTCGGGAGCCCCTGGTCCTGAAGCCCCATCTCCTTAACCGGCATATCCATGGTGTCGGAGAGTGTTTGCAAGAACTCCTCGTTTAGCTCTTCCTCGCTTATGACAATACCTTCCTCTAGCTTTCTCTCTCCGGGCGGGCCGCCGAGGCAGAAGAGGGAGAACTTCAACTCCTTCTCTATCAGAGCGAGCCAGTTCTTCTTACTGACTTCAGTCGTATTTATGCTCTTTGAGTATATGGGGATGAGATCCGAGAAGACATCCACCGTGATGTCGTCTTCGTTTATCCCTATAAAAGCGGTCGTCTTGCCGCCCGAGATATTTTTCCAGTGATAAAATGCGTTAAAGAGAGAGGACTGCCACGTGGCTATGCAGTCCGGGGCAAGACCGGCCCTTGCGAAGCTCTCCGCAACTTCGTCCACGACCTCCTTCCTCGCTGCGGCAAGGAGTATGGAGAAGACTTTATTTTCTTTTTTAAGCACCTGGTAGCCGTGATAGGCCTCGTCCACGTCGAAGGGTATGTGCTTTTCAAGCTCATAGGTAAGCACGCCCTCTATTGCCTCGACCTTCGGTGCGGGAATACTGAGGACCATGGAGAGCGACGACTCCCTCGGGAGCCCCACGGCTATACGGACGTCCTTTAGCCCCTTATCCGCGATATAGGCTTTAAGCTCCGCCATCCTCTCCTCAAAGCTCGCTCCCGCAAACGATATAAAACCCTCTATCTTTACGTTCAAGGGAGAGCTTTTTAGATGAACGGCCACCCACGAGTTTTTTCGAGTCTCTATACCTAAAAGATCCATTATTCCGCCTTGATTGATGCTTTTAAAATCCGAACCGCCACCACGAGTTATTTTCGAATCTCTATGCCTAAAAGATTCGTTATTCCGCCTTGATTGATGCTTTTAAAATCCGAACCGCCACTCCAGCAACTTATAACGGGCTTCGATCTACCAAAAATCCGCTTGGCTACTGCCTTTAAATCCGGGAAAACCCACTCCGGCTAGTTTTTTACGCCGGTTCCTTCTTCACGCCAGTAGCTTATGACAGGATCCGAAACCTCGGGGACCCGCTTGGCTATTACCTTTATACCGACCGCTATGCCGCCGGATTCGCCTTTTGAATATATCGAAAACGTATCGGACTTAACCTCGTTGCCGTATAGAGGCCACTGAAAGTAACCTTCCGTCTCGCGCCGAAGCATTACTTCAATCGATAGCCCCTCTCCAAGGAGAGCATCCAATACTATTTTATCGGCAGTATTTATATTTACCTTACCATTACTTTTAGCCGTGAGATAAGGCTCTATCCCCTTGTACTCGGAAGTGAACCCGCTAGCTTCCTCTTGCGAAGTGCCGGGAACGCCGATACCGAACTCCGGAGGCACCAGGCCGGTTCCGTAAAAGATATCCGGGGTGACGCCTCGCACAAGCAAAAGCTCTTCAACGGTGTCGAAATCGCCGTCCTTGGAGCCGTACGGCTCCGGGAGAGAGCCATAATAATCGTCCTCGGCCCCGTTTAGGTGAAATTCGTGATTTTCGTCCCTCCAGTCGAGTATCGAATCGGCTATCATATCCCTCTCGACCGGCTCTACCCCGGTAGCCTTCAAGAGGCTAATGAGCATCTCTCTAGTGGCAGCGTTTATATTAAGCTTACCGGCCTCGCCCCGAAGCCTGTAGGAGATAAGGCCACCGTCCACCTCGCGCTCTCTTTTGGACTCTACCGGTTCCATAATCTGCTTTATTTTTTTTCCGAAGACCATTTCCCCTTCGCTGTCCAGATAAACTATGTCGTACTGCTCCGATATCTCGGCTACGGCCATATTAATACCGGCTAGCGCAAGGTGCCGGGCCTTTGTTTCGTCTTTAAAATTCCTTACCGCACTCGTCTCCACTCGCATGGTATAGGCGAATTCGATGACGAGAAACATCAAAAAGGCAAGGACCCAGAGCACTATGATAAGGGCTATCCCCTCCTCGCTCCGAAGTGTTGCGCCTGCTTTTACGAAGCTTTGATGCTCTCTACGACTAACGTTATCCGTGGCCATTACGCCCTTCAATTACGCACCCCCGGAAGAAGCGCCAGGGTCTTTGTACCCGACTTCGAGCTTACGGTGCTGGTCACGCCGACCGGGGCCGTAACCACCAGTTGGCTCTTATCCCCGTTAAAAGAGAATTCTGCTCTTACGGCCACGGGGAGCCTGCCTTCTTTCTTGATACTCCAAGTATTTACCCAGCCACCCTCTCCCAAATACTCAAATATTACCTTTTCTACCTCCGGGGCGAGCAAGGTGAGCCTTTCGCCAAGCGAAGGGTCTTCGGAGACCTGAGGGAGCGTCCTCTCCCTCACTGTAAGCCCCTCTTCACCTGCGAAGTAGCTTACTAGCCTTGCCCCTCCCCACGTAAACCCCGCCGTACCGGCGCGGTTTACCGTGACGAATCCGAACTCCTTCTCCCCGGCGTTTAAAAGATACTCTTTATTACCGTTTTGGAGCTCCGAATAGAGGTACATGGAACCGATATCCTCTGAAAATCTCTTTACCACAAACCTCCGTGAAGCGGCTTCCACTACCGCTCCTTCCCCCCTCTCCCACGAACTCTGCCCTAGCCTAAGTGAAGAAAGGACGAGCCCGAGGAGTATCACAAGGATAGAGAGCGAGAGGATAGTTTCAATGAGCGTAAAGCCCTTTTCTCCCTTGATCATCTCCAAAACACACTCTCCAATTACCTCTACTCATGCGCCGCAAGCCCTGCCTACAGCTTCTGCTACGCATCCGGGTCGTTACTACTACTGCCCTCATATCTAACCGAAGAGAGCGTGTAGCTCCTCTTGGTCTCGGTGTTATAGACCGTAACGGCTATATCAAAGAGCTTTGCTTCGGAATTATCCCCCGAGGTACTGTTCGTCTGAAGCCAGCTTTGCGAAGCGCCGTCTACGGGAATCACCTCGATACTCCACTCAAATCCATCATCGGAGACGCCGCTGGTAACCCCCTCCGGTAGTTCATCTTCTATAAGCGCCCTCGCCATAGTCTCTTTGGCGAAGAGCACCGTATCGGTATAGTCGCGGACCGAACCCGCGAGGAGGAGGCCGCCCGAGAAGAGCTGGACTACCATTAATATCCCAATGCCGAGTATCGCCACGGAGACCATCACCTCAAGGAGCGTAAAGCCCGGAGTGTTACCTCGCGAAAGCGGTCTTACCCGCCCTTCGGAGTACTTTCCAATTAAATTTCTTCCGGATTTTCGCGCCATATCCCTATAAATCATAAGGTCTTAGATATGCAAACCATATTCCATAAAATCAGTTTAATTTATTTGAGCGTACTTACTTTCACTTTACCCGTCGGTGCGTCTACTTTTATCGTGTAATAGGAGTCGTCCTTAAGGTACCTGACCTTGAAGAGTCCGCCGTTTGAGCCGCCGCCCGGGTAGAAGGCAATGGCGGCTCCTCCCTTTGAGGTGACCTCGGTATCGGTCGCGGCCTTAATCTCACGACTTGAGACCTCGGCTCCGAGCTCCTTAACGATAAGCCTGTCGCCTAACGCCTCGGCATAGTAGACGCTCCTCTCCCTAAGGGCCATATTCTTGGTATACTCAAGCGTAGAGGCCATCTTTCTGGTTGTGCTCTTGAGGCCGGCTTTGCCAAGCCCGGAGACTACGGAAGGCGCGGCGAGGGCAACGGTCAGGGAAAATATAATCAGGACGAAGATTATCTCAAGGAGTGTAAAGCCGCTATTTCGAGAGGACCTACACCTCACTGTAGCCCTTTCCAGCTCACTATGTCCTTACCTTCCTCGTCGCCGCCCTGAGTGCCGTCGGCGCCGAAGCTTATGAGGTCGTAGTCGCCGTGTTTACCGGGAGAGGTGTATGAGAAGGGGTTTCCCCAGGCGTCGTTTGGAAGTTCTTTTTTAAGGTACGGACCGGTCCACTCGGCGGCGGATGAAGGGCGCTCTCTTAGCGCCTTTAGCCCTTCGTTCGAGGTCGGGTACTTGCCGGCGTCGAGGCGGTACATATCAAGGGCCGAGCCGAGGAGCTCAATTTGTGCGTATGTGGATTTAACCTTTGCCTGTTCGACCTTGCCGAAAAATTTAGGCACCACGAGGGCGGCTAGTAAGCCCATGATGATTACAACGACTATGATCTCTATAAGCGTAAAGCCGTCGTTCTTTGAGAGTATTCCACCCTGCTTTGATCTATCACGACCGTTTCTTTCTGTTTCAAATTTTTTCAATGTTACACTCCTCACATCGGTAAGTCGTTTATGCTAAATACCGCTAAAATAAGTGAAATGACTATAAAGCCAACTACTACGGCCATAAAGAGGATTATTACCGGTTCAAGGAGCGATAAAAGCCTCTTTATGGCAACGCTTATATCTCTATCGTATTTGTCTGCCAGCATTAGTAAGGTCTCGTCGAGGCGACCCGTCTCCTCGCCTACGGCGAGCATATGGACCGCCAGCTCCGGGAATACTCCGGACTCCCTAAGTGGGACAGTAAGCCCTCTCCCCCTCCTTACGCCGTCAACTACCGGGCCGATGGCCCTCGACATAGAGGCGTTGCCCATAGTCTTTACGGAAATATTAAGGGCTTCGATTATCGGGAGCCCGCCCTGCAAGAGCGCTCCGAGCGTCCGGGAGAACCTCGATACTACGGCCTTCCTCAGTACCGGGCCGAAGAGGGGTATCCTAATTTTAAAGGCATCGAGCTTTAGCCTTCCTTCCTTTGTCTTAATCGCGTACTTAATCGCAATGGCCAGAAATATAATAAGACCCACAATAACGGGCCAGTAGCTCCTTAGCGCATCGCTTATGCCCATAAGTATAAGGGTAGGTAGCGGCATTGCCCCACCCATGTCATTTAATACGACCGAAAACCTCGGTATGACGAAGAGGAGCATCACCGCAACCGCCCCGCCGCCTACGAGTGTAAGCAAGAGCGGATAAATGAGCGCGCTCTTGATATCGTCCTTTATCCTCTGGGTAACTTCCATGAACTTTTTTAGGCGGACGAGTACCGTCTCAAGAGAGCCCCCGGCCTCACCGGCGCGGACGGTATTCACATATATCTCCGAGAAGATAGTGTCGTGCTTCTCAAGGCAATCGGCGAGCGAATCGCCGCCCTGAATACCCTTGTATGTATCGAAGAGAACCTCTTTAAAGGTCTCATTCCTCTCAAGCTCAGCCAGTATGGATATGGACCTGTCGAGCGGAAGCCCGGCTTCGAGCATGCCGGAGAGTTCCTGAGTAAAGCCCACTATATCGGCTCCGGTGACCCTTCTGCGACGGCGTGAGAAGAAACTGCCTTCCGAGTGGCCCTTCTTCGTATCTTCCCTCGATTTATCCACGCTTATAGGGAAGTAGCCCATCTCCTGGAGCTTGTCCACGAGGGCAGTTTTGTCTGTGGCCTCAAGCGTGCCCTTTACGAGCTTGCCCGCCCCGTCCGTAGCCTGGTAGCTAAATATTGCCATCTCTAACGCTATTCCCCTGCTAGTTCTATGACCCTGATTGAACCTGGTCCATCTCGCCGTCCTGCTCAAGAGTAACCCTGACTATTTCTTCGAGTGAGGTTATCCCCTTTAGTACCTTCGACCATCCATCCTCTCTAAGGGTAATCATCCCGTTCTCCCTGGCCTTCTGTCTTATCTCACCTGAGCTCTTCTTATCGACTATCATCTGTCTTATGTCGTCGGTGACCGTCATGAGTTCGAATACGCCTGTCCTGCCCTTGTATCCGGTATTGCCGCACTCCGCGCACCCGGCACCCCTATAGGTGACTATGCTATCTCCCTCAAGTTCCGTTACGCCGTCGACCTCGCCGCTTAACCTGTCGCAGAGCTCTCTTTCCGGAACGTGCGGCTCCTTACAGTTTTCGCAAATGACGCGAACAAGCCTCTGAGCGAGTACGCCAAGGAGGCTTGAGGAGATGAGGTAACCCTCTACTCCCATATCTATAAGGCGCGTTATCGCGCCCGGAGCGTCGTTTGTGTGGAGAGTAGAGAGGATCATATGCCCGGTAAGGGCCGAGTGTATGGCGATATTCGCCGTCTCGAAATCCCTTATCTCACCGATCATCATGACGTCGGGGTCTTGCCTTACAATGGAGCGAAGTCCGTTTGCAAACGTAAGCCCTATCTTCGGCTTGACTTGAATCTGATTTACACCCTCTAACTGGTACTCTATCGGGTCTTCTATGGTTATAACTTTCTTCTGCGATATATCTATCTTGGAAAGCCCCGCGTAAAGGGTCGTGGACTTACCACTGCCTGTCGGCCCCGTTACCAGCACCATTCCGTGCGGCTGGTTTATAAGGGCAGCGAACGCACTCCTGGAGGCAGCGTTAAAACCAACTGATTCGAGCGACATGACCCCTTCGGTGTCGAGGAGTCTCATCACAATGCTTTCACCGTAGAGGGTAGGTATCGTCGATACCCTTACATCCACCTCTTTGCCCTCTTGTCTTAATTTGAACCTTCCGTCCTGCGGGAGCCTCCTCTCGGCGATATTTAGCTTCGACATGATTTTTATTCTCGAAGATATAGCCGGATGAAGCCGTTTTGGTAAGTTCTCTACCTCGAACATTATGCCGTCCACCCTGTAGCGCACCTTTATGGAATCCTCGTACGGCTCCACGTGTATGTCGCTGGCCTTTTTTTCAACGGCCTTGAAGATGAGCATATTTACGAGATTAATCACAGGCGCTTCCTGGGCCATATCCGTAAGCTGCTCTACGTCGTCTATGTCCCAGGCCGATACGGCATCCTTATCCTCTATCCCCTCGATAATCTTCTCCATAGTAACTGGGCCGGTGCCGTAATAAGCCTCTATCACGTCTAAAATATCGCTCTCTGCGCCAAGGACGACGTCGACCTCAAGCCCCGTGGTAAAGGCTATCGCCTCCACCGGAAAATGATTTACCGGATCCGAGGTGGCGACCTTTAAAACACCACCATTTAACTCCACCGGCACAACTTTGTAATGTTTTAGAAACTTTACCGAGAGCGGATTTTCAAGGGCAGGCGCGGTCCTCGCGTAATCTTTGGAGAAGATGCAGGGTATGCCGAACTGGCCGCTCAGGACCTTTAACCTGTCCTCCTCCGTAACGCAGCCGAGGCTCACCAGGTGGTCGCCGAGCTTCTCGCCGCTCTTCGGCTGGGCCTCGAGAGCGTCCATCAGGATCTTCTCGTCAATGAGCCCTTCGTTTAGAAATAATTTACCTATGGGTAATGATGACATGGGACACCTTCCAAGCTTTCCTGATATACGGTCGAAGCGGTATGCGACCGTAAGGTCGGTAGCCAAGGGCTCCGGTGCCGTTACGCCCGTAAACCCGAAGCTGTTAGGGATAGTACCTTTACTCAATATAAACTTTATCGGTCATTTCAATTTATAATTATAATTTGCTGCTTTTACTGGATAAAAAAGATCTCTATCCTTTCCTCTCGGGCGATGCTTTCTTTATTATTATATTTCATATATTGATATTTTGGAGGAGGGCACCCCCCTGCTTCCTTCCAGCGTTTTCGCTGGAAGGAAGCAGGGGGCCTTTCGTGTGCCCGTCTTCCAAAATCTTATTACTCCATCTCGGTAGAGCCGGGTATCGGTAGCTGGACAGCGCCCATGATACCTGTCGGTATGGTCACGTTATTAGGCGTGATACCCTGGTACTCAAGCGCACCGAGGTCTACTTTTCCTCTCGTCCTGGAGCGCGTGTGTAAGAGGAGATCCGTCTCCGGTGACCTTCCTGCCGGGCTCCTGTCTATTGCAGGTGACGCGGCCTGGAGGCTCCAGTCGAGGTTGGCCGGGTCCACGAAGAGAGGGTTCTGGCTGATGTTACCTCTGCGCGAAGAGTACTCACCGTTGCCTATGATGTTATGCTTGACATGGGTGAAGCTCTCGCTATTTAGGTAGGTCTCGAAGTCGCCGTTAACAGCCGGGTTGTCCACGTGCAGGTTATCCGGCGTCCAGACGTAGTTTATACCCGATGCGTAGTCGCTTCCTTCACCGCCGCCGCCAGCCTCGTACTTGAGCCTCCAGTTACCCCAGATGATGTTATTGTAGATCTTGGGGTCGCTGAAGCCAGTGCCGTACTCGTGACCGTGACGTTCACTGTCGATACCGCCTCCGGCCGGGTTGTATGAACCGGCGACGATATTGCCCACTATGGTGTTATTAAAGATCTCAACATAGAGGGTGTCATCGAAGGAAAGCGCACCACCGCGTGCGTGGTTCTCGCCCCTGTCGTCGGCGATATTCTCGGCGAAGAGGTTATTGTAGATCTTCATAAGGGCGTTGGAGTCGCCTACGTCCTCGAAGCTTATGGCTCCGCCGTCATCCGGGCAGGAGTTCCTGAGGAAGACATTGTCGTAGATATCCGCCGGGCCCGTATCCTCTAAGAACATTCCGCCGCCGTGGTCGTCGCTCCTGTTTTCGAGTATCGCGTTACCATAGACCTTCATGTGATCTTTAACCTCGTAGAGGCTAACACCACCGCCGTAGTCCATGGAGAAGTTGTGGAATATGACGTTATTGAAGATCTCGTACGTACCCGGAAGAGGCAGCCCGAGCTCGTCGTCGTATGTATGGTGCGTAGCGTCCGTCGGCTCGATAGCGCCCTTTGGAAGCGGAGCATCTTCATACTCCGGCTCGTCGGCCACGCTTATACCGCCGCCATAGCCGCCGAAGTTACCGTTCTCGGCTATGATATTGGACCAGATGCGTACGTTATGGTTGGAGTTATGGAGCCATACTCCGCCGCCGTACTCACCGCCGTTACGTCCGATGATGTTGTTATTTATGTCGATACCATTGTTGCCGTAGTCGCCGAATACTCCGCCGCCAAGGCCGCCTGAGCCGCCGGTACCGCCCGTGATGGTAAAGCCGCTTACCATTACGTTTGATACTCCGCCACCGAGGCCGCCGTTACCGATGGTGATTGCAGGCCCTACGTTAGTGCCTGTTCCGCCCTGAGTAGTTACGTACTCGGGGTCTAGGCCGTCGATCATCGTCTTGTAAGGGCCTGCTCCGATGAGAAAGACGTCGGACTGGGTTATCTTGACATTCTCCTTGTAGACGCCCGGGCCTACCATTACGTAGCGCGGTGTGCGCCTCGGGAGGTTCTGAAGCGCCGCGTTGATGCTGCCGACCGGGGAGCCTACAGAGCCGTCTCCGCCACTTGCTGCATTTGCGGTTACATGTACGGTACGGTCCGCCAGGTACTTTGTCCATCTGGAGCTTGTGTGATCGACTGTCACGTTAAATGCATTCGACGGCCCTGAAGTGGTGCTAACGATAAGCGGGCCGCTCTGGCCGTGCCTTGGAATTAGTACCACTATCTGTGTGTCGCTCCAGCTGTCAACCTTTACGGGTACTCCGCTAAGCGAAACAGTAGAGTGCCCCTGCTCAGCGCCGAAGTTGCTGCCGTTTATTGTATACGGGTAGCTTGAATTCGGCGACTTTGGCGTCTTGGGCTGTTTGGGTGTCTTCTTTGTCTTCGGTTTTTTAGGTGTTCTTGGTGTTCTCGCTACCGTCTCGATACCGAAACCCTCTCCGTCGGCTATGGCGTAGACGAACTCTCCGCCATTCTCAGCCGGTCCGATGAGGTTCATAGCCGTCGGTCCGCCGTTATTTATAATCGGGGCGTTAGCCGGTATGATTCCTACATCCATTCCTAGAGGACCGAGGAACTGAGTCGGCACGAGCGCCCATTCCGTTTCGTAAGCATACTGGCCCTGTTTCGTCCCGTAATTAAGGGCGAGCGACTCGTAACCGGAGTGATAACCCGGCTCGGTCGGGTCGTTTGCAAAGTATGAATGCACGCCTGAATTTGCGCGTACCTCTATCTCGCCGCTCTGATATAGCTCCTCACCTGCCGGGCATACGCGGTCGCCGGGATTTACTCCCGGAGGCGCTCCGAAAGGTACCGGATCGGGGTAGACATAGTCTTCACCGGCAAAGCAGAGCGGGCTCTGCATAAAGGCCACGGCCAACTTATAGCCGAACTCGTCGTACATTCCAAGCGGTAAGCCCGGAAGCTTCCTCTTTTCATCCATCCATGAACTCATCGGGTTGGTATCGAGGAATACGTCGTCGAAGATACCGCCCTCGATCTCGCCCGCGAGCGGGATGAGGGTATTCATACCTAAGTTTACGTCGTTTCTTGCTCCACCGGCTACTACTATTGCCTGAGAGTCGCTGGCGGCCGGAGAGGGGCTGAAGCCTTCAAGCACATCCACCTCTACGGTATAGTTGCCTGGGGCTACGTCCCTGAAGTCGTACTGACCGAAGACCGGGCCCTTAAAGATCCTGCCAGCCTCGTCGGCCATCGGAGCCGTTCCACCGATCGGGATCGGGCCGGCCTGAAGCCCCTGGGCGACAGCAAGGTCCTCGTCGACCTTGCCTGTCGTAGTAGTTGCTACGACCGCACCGCTCTCATCAAGGAGCCGCACCTCTAGACCGTGAAGTGTCCTGTCTTTCTCCACATCGTAAAGGCCGTCGGACAGCCAGTTGCCGCTCGCGTCGTCATATTCCAGGTGGTCGTTATATACGAAACCCCTTACGTGACCGACTGCAGCCGGTATCTTCTCAATCTTAAGGTTTTGCCTGTAGTTTGCTGTAAACCACATCAGGTTTCTGGCGCTAAGATCCGGCGTGTGGCATGTTACGGTCGCTGATGCCGGTCCGGGAACAAGGACGGCGTCTCCTGCCGTATTGATCTCGTAACAGACGTCGTCACCCTTGACACCCCTATAGCCATCCGGAAGCACTACACTCAAGGCGCCTATAGCTTCCTTCTCGCCCATGTTGTCGAAGTTATAGTAACCTGACGGGTCGGTAGTCTCTCTTTGCCAGACAGATCCGCTCTTAAGTCTCATTGTGATATCGACTGGGGCTGTATAAGGCGTCTCGTTACCAAGTTCATCCACCTCAAATACGTGGCCGTTAGCACGCGCAAACCAGCGCGGGACCATTACATCCATGGCCGGATGCACACCGTTAGGAACCACATTTACCTGCTGTTGCTGCCAGATGTAATCGCCCGGGACATCGTTAACAAAGAGCTTGTACGCTCCAGGAGGTACGTTTACGAACTCGTATTCACCGGTTACAGGGTCGGCGAGGGTCGTTGCGAGCGGGCCGGGGTGCACTGCACCCGGGTCCCAAAGAACGACAAAGCCTTCCGGTACCCTTAGATTAATGGAAATGCAGTCCTCTGTTGCGAGGTCCGGGTAGAATTCGTCGATATTTCCGGTTGTCGGGTTTACGCCTGAGTTCGGGCATGCCTGGTCAGTAACAAATGGCTCCAGAAAACCGGCGTTACCATCAGCATCGATGAGCGTTCCACTGATTGTTCCAACATTTGCGACCTCACCCGGTGCAACCGGAGGAGGTGATAGTTGACCTTGCTTCTCTATAAAACCGAACCATACTAGATAGGCCCTGTCGAGAGTGCCCGGGTCGCCGGGACGGAGTAGCGCATCGGCGCTGGTTCCGCCTTCTTCAAGAACCAGGTGCCATCCTGCGCCGGTCTGATCAAGCACGGTGCTCGGGTCGGGGTGAATATCATACTCGCCGTAAGGGATATTCGTAAAGTAGTAGAGCCCGTTCATATCAGGACCGGCCCCGCCCTGCGGCATGTCGGCTACCGTCTGTGAACCGGAGACGCCTGTAAAGGTCGCGCCGTCCTCATGTGTTATTGTAAAGGTAACGCCGGCAAGCCCGGTATCGACCGGGAAGTCATCCTCGCTGTTTGCATAATTATCTCTAAATGCGTAAAGGAGGAGGTTTGCGGTGTTACGGGGAAATGGCGCCAGGTAAGCGTCTTTGAGCGTAGAGCCGACAACTCCCGTAGTCGCTGTCTCATCGAGCTTAAACTCGCGGCTCGTTGTGTCGTGGCCCGCAGCGGCGACTATTACGACATAGTCGCCGGGGATAGCCACCTCGGCGCTCCAGCTGTTGGTGCCCGCTGTAACCGGCGCGTAACAGATGAACTCGCCGCCGGAGTGTATATTCTGCACCATGACCTGCGGGTTCGTTAACGCCGGGGCCGTAGGCGCGTATACCGGCTCAAATATGGGGAAGCCGAGCGCGTCAACGCCGACCTGAACCTCTGATCCTTCAAAGACGTTTCCGCCTATCGTAACCGTCGGAGTCGATGGGTCAGACGGGGGACAGGAGGCAAAGACACTGCCCGCGCCAAATATGACCACCAATGCCGCCAATACCGATAAGAACCCTGACAGTTTAAGGTGTGAATTATTTATTCTCCTCTTCATCAATTTCCTCCTTCTTACTGTTCCGTTTACTAGTTTTGTTGCCATCCTATAATTTTCTTTCTCTTTTTATCTTTAAAGGATTTACGTCACTTAATTTTACAGTGACGACCTGAAAACATTTAAGCCGACCCGGCTTAGTCTTAATCTCCGCCTCTATTTAAAAAATACGTCCCGGCAACTCCATGCCCTGACCGGTGAGGCCCTTATTAAAACTCTCCTTGCCGACGCTCTTAAAACTGATACCTTATTTTGAACCGATTCCACCCATGTAAGGAATTGGGCTTACTTAAAAGGAATCCATCCATAGGGTTCATCCTGAGTCCATTATCGGTATGAATTTAATAAAAATCCGTATCCCTCCTCATTATTTAGGCCTTTAACATTGTAAATAACGGTAAATAAATCCCCTTAACGCGGAAAATGCCCAAAAAACCGTCCCCCAAGGGCGATTCTTTGAATGATCAGAAGAAAAAACGATAGCGTTTTGCCTCTAAATTTATACACACCTATAGCATAATATATATCATCTGTATATTTTTCTTCATAAACCCGCAAGCCCGGTAAGAGTAAAAGATAACGCCTACCTGGAATATCAACACTTTGGAGAGAGCGTCTATTAAACTTTCAAGTGGCTGAATTATTTAACTTTATTCTATCCAAATACCTAAAATAACTCCCCCGGTGAGGTAAAACCATGCCGTCTTTAATGCCTTTCACAACTTCATATCGGCATAAAAAGAATTAAACTTTAGGCTAAAATTACCGTTAAAGTTCTTCCCATAAGGCGGCTAAATTGGAAGATTGCGCTGATTTAGTTACGCCATGGACGAGAAGACTACTAGCTTTATTTCTAGCCTCACATGCTTTATCTTCACTCAGGTACTTCTAAAATCCCGGTATTTACAATTTTGTGTAAAATATTGCAATTTAGGCGCCAGTGCTATATTTCCGAGACCTGATAAAGACTCATATAATGGAATATCTTCGATCTTCAAAACCTATCCCATTTGGAAAGAAATCTTTACAAAGACCATTTTAGAGATCAACCGCTCGCCGGTAATCCGGCGCATAAGTCCCTGAAACAAAAAAAAGGCCAACATCTACCAGTTCCCGTTAAAGACGAGAACTAGATGTTGACCTACTTTCTATACAGCAAGAGGCGCGTTACAAAAGACCTCTCTCTGAATGACCGCCTGCCTGACCTGCTGCCGGGACAGAAACGCCAATCTTAAAATAATGGCTATAACCCAACAGGTTCGGAGCTAAACCCCCCGGATTATCCGTCCTGACAACAAACCGTCACATATATGATTTGAAACAATCTTATTCGTTTAATACGAATTACA
>JAJCZG010000141.1 GCA_029262475.1 Deltaproteobacteria bacterium | reverse complement strand
CCGTGGAGGGGGTAGCCCATCTCAAGCCTGAGCGTATCCCTCGCCCCGAGCCCGACCGGCACCACCTCACCGGGCCCGCCGGCTTTTATGAGACCGTCCCATACGGTAGCGGCGCTCTCGGGAGCCATAAATAACTCAAAGCCGTCCTCGCCGGTATAGCCGGTGCGAGAGATGACTGCCTCCTCGCCGCATACGGAGCCCGTAGTAAACTTAAATTTCTTTATCTCGGATAAGTCAGTATCCGTTACCATCTGAAGGATTTTAACGGATAGCGGCCCCTGAAGTGCGATAAGCGCCGTCTCGTCGCTTATATCGGTAATAGTTACGTCATTAAATATGTGTTCGTGTATCCACGCCAGCACGTTTCCGGTGTTGGATGCGTTGACGCAGAGTATGACCTTTTCAGGGCCGTGACGGTATACTATTACGTCGTCTATCACTCCACCTTCAAGGTTACAGACGAGGCTATACTGCGCCTCTCCGTCACCGAGGCGTTTTGCGTCGTTCGTCGTAAGTCTTTGCACGGCGCCCAGGGCACCGGGTCCGACAAAAGCGATCTCTCCCATATGGCTAACGTCGAAGATACCGCACCCGGAGCGAACCGCCAAGTGTTCATTAATAAGCGAAGTGTAGAGGACCGGCATCTCAAAGTCGGCGAAGTCTACTATTTTTGCTCCTGATTTCACATGGATATCGTACAGGGGCGTTCTCTTAAGGGTCATCTCATCTCCATTCCGCTATGTTGATTAGAGAGCATAAGTAGCGGATGGTGCCGCCCGTGTATTCTCGTTGGAATTATTACCAAAAGGCGGAGGAATGTCAAAGTTTTTTTTATGCGGAGTCGCTTTTTCCGTGATTAGGCAGGTAAATAAGCGCTTAAAGGTTTCCCTCTGCCGGGCTGTTTTAAAAATCCACACGCCTTGAGTTCGCTCCGTTCTCTGCGCAGTCCTGACGTAAAGACCCGGTTTTATGGCCTCTAATGGTGAATTAGCCCTTGTCTACATTTGCGTAAGTATGGTAATCTATTAGACTATATGCTGTTTTTTATCAATCTTATTATACTGCGCTCTTACCGGGAGTATCTATGAAAGCACTCGTATTAAGCGGCGGCAAGGGAACTCGCCTAAGGCCCATTACCCATACAGGGGCCAAACAGCTCGTACCCGTGGCCAACCGACCGATTCTATCCTATGTTATCGATAATATCATAAATGTCGGAATAAAGGAGATAGGCATAATAATTTCGCCGGAGACAGGCGAGGAGATAAAGACAGCCATTGGTGACGGCTCCTCCAGTGGTGTGAATATAACATATATAACACAGTCGGAGCCCAAGGGGCTAGCCCATACGGTAGTCGTAGCAAGGGAGTTTCTGGATGACGAGCCCTTTGTCATGTACCTGGGAGATAACCTCCTTGGCTGCGGCATAGATGGCTTTATAGACCGTTTTACCGAGACGGACTCAGATGCGGCTATCCTGCTTAAGCCGGTAGATAACCCGTCCAGCTTCGGCATAGCCGAGGTGAGTAAAGACGGCCGAATACTTAGCCTTGAAGAAAAGCCGAAGAAACCGAAGAGCAACCTCGCTCTCGTTGGCGTCTATATATTCTCTCCTGAGATACACAGGGCCATCGACGCGATCAAACCCTCGCCAAGGGGCGAGCTGGAGATAACCGACGCCATTCAGGTGCTCGTAAGCGAAGGGCGTCCCGTCCAGAGCCATATGGTCGAGACCTGGTGGCTCGATACCGGAAAGAAGGACGACCTCCTTGAGGCCAATACCACGGTCCTGGACGACTGGATAAAGCGCGACCTCTCAGGCGAGATTGACGAGGCGAGCCAGATCACAGGCCGCGTTAATATCGCAAAAGGGGCTGTTATAGTTAATAGCGTCTTAAGGGGGCCGATAGTCGTTGGCAGAGACGCGGTGATAAAGGACAGTTTTATAGGGCCTTTTACGAGCGTCGGGCCAGCCACAAAGGTAAATAAGTCGGTGATAGAGCACTGCGTCATACTTGAAGGCGCGGAGATCGATCATGTTAAAAGGATGGAAGATAGCCTTATCGGGCGCGGCGCAAAAGTGAAGAAATGTCACGACAAGCACGAAGCGCTTCGCCTCCTTATCGGCGACGACTCAGTGGTGGAGATATAAGAGATGGATAATTTTACTGACGGCATAATAGAGGGTGTTCTGGTAAGAGAGCTTAAAAAGTACTCCGACGACCGGGGCTGGCTGATGGAGCTCTTTAGAGAGGACGGAACGCTTAGTGAATATATGCCCGTGATGTCGTATATCTCGATGACTAACCCCGGTGTCGCCAGGGGGCCGCACGAACATATCGACCAGGCCGATATGTTCTGCTTCGCAGGGCCCTCTACCTTCAGGATATATCTATGGGACAACAGGGAAGAGAGTGCGACGCATTTAACGCGCATGATATTTGACGGCGGAGTAGGTGAGCCGAAGGTCGTGATCGTACCAAAGGGTGTGGTCCACGCCTATAAGAATGTCGGCGAAGGGCAGGGGCTCGTTATAAACTGCCCGAACCGCTTATTTAGGGGCGAGGGCGCGGCCAGCGAGGTGGACGAGGTCCGTTACGAGGATGACGAGAACTCGCCGTATAAGGTAGATTGAGGAGACAATGAATATACTCATAACGGGCGGGGCGGGCTTTATCGGCTCCAACTTCGCCATATATATGATTAATACGTACCCGGAAGACCGTTTCGTCATACTGGATAAACTCACCTACGCCGGAAACCTTGAAAACCTTAAGGGTGTCGAAGACGCCGGAAATTATAAGTTCGTAAAGGGCGACATCACGGACCCAGTACTCCTTCAAAAAGTTTTTAAGGAAGAAGCGATAAACACAGTCGTGAACTTCGCCGCCGAGAGCCACGTGGACCGTTCTATCACCGGCCCTGCGGAATTTATAGATACCAATATCGTCGGCACGTTTACGCTACTCGAAGCCGCGAGGAAGAGCTGGCAGGAGAGGAGTTCGATGGAGGGCGTTCGCTTCCTTCACGTATCGACAGACGAGGTATACGGCTCGCTCGGCAAGACCGGGCTATTTACCGAGACTACGCCCTTTAGCCCGAACTCCCCGTACGCGGCGAGCAAGGCTAGCAGCGACCATCTCGTAAGGGCCTACCACCATACATACGGCATCCCGGTCGTTACGACGAATTGCTCGAATAACTACGGCC
The DNA here is from genome assembly GCA_029262475.1 of Deltaproteobacteria bacterium. GTDB lineage: Bacteria > Desulfobacterota > GWC2-55-46 > GWC2-55-46 > JAJCZF01 > JAJCZG01. The sequence continues at coordinate 5,554 of JAJCZG010000141.1, read as the reverse complement.
CCTACCAGTTCCCGGAAAAGCTCATTCCCCTGATGGTACTTAACGCCTTTAAAGGCAAACCGCTCCCGGTATACGGTGACGGTAAAAACGTACGCGACTGGCTTTACGTCGAAGATCACTGCCGCGCCATAGACCTTGCCTTAAGAAATGGAAGGCTCGGGGAGACCTATAATGTCGGCGGCAATAACGAATGGAAAAATATTGATATTGTAAATCTCCTCTGCACGCAAGTCGACGAGGCGTGCGCAAGCGACACCGAGCTTAGCGGGAAATATCCATTCAAGGGGAGTAGGAAAGAACTTATAACATTTGTAAAAGACCGCCCCGGACACGACATGCGTTACGCCATAGATTCTACCAAGATATCGGAGGAGCTCGGCTGGAGCCCGGTGGAGAGCTTTGAGACCGGCCTTAAGAAGACGATAGACTGGTACATAAATAACGAGCCCTGGTGGGAGCGTATTCTCTCAGGAGAGTACGCCAGGTATTACGAGTCGCAGTACGGGACGGGGCTTTAAAAGGGATATTTTTTTTGCTTGGAGCATAGAGACCGATTATCTTACCTGAGAATAATATGGTCCTCGTAACCGGCGGCGCAGGTTACGTCGGCGCCCATATCTGTAAGTCGCTTAGCGCCTGCGGAGTGGGGGTGGTGACACTGGATAACCTCTCTTACGGCCACAGGGATTTCGTAAAGTGGGGACCATTCGTCGATGGTGATCTCTTAGACGAGGCGACCCTTAGACGCGTCTTCGAGGAGTTCAGACCCTCTGCTATCATGCACTTCGCCGCAAGCTCATATGTCGGCGAATCAGTTAAAGACCCACTTAAATACTATCGTAATAATGTCACAGGAGCGATAAATCTCCTCGGCGCCGCCGTGGAGTTCGGCGTTAAGAACTTTGTCCTGTCGTCTAGTTGCGCCACATACGGCATACCGGGCAGCGTAACCATCACGGAAGATAACCCCCAGAACCCGATAAACCCGTACGGCGAAACGAAGCTCGTAATTGAGCGTATGCTTAAGAGCTTCGACAAGGCCTACGGGATAAAAAGCGTCCCGCTTAGATACTTTAACGCAGCCGGGGCCGAGCCGGAGAGTGAAATAGGCGAAGACCATTCTCCCGAGACGCACTTAATCCCTCTCGCCCTCGATGCGGCAATGGGTTTAAGAGATGATATTACCGTCTACGGGACGGACTATGATACGCCCGACGGCACTTGCGTTAGGGACTATATCCACGTAATGGACTTGGCCGACGCCCATATAAAGGCGCTCGAATACCTCTCCGAAGGCGGCGAGAGCACGGCCTTTAACCTGGGGAGCGGCAGCGGCCACTCGGTTAAGGAGGTAATCGATTCTGTAAAGAGGGTTACCGGCAGGGAGTTTAAGGTCACATTAGGCGAGCGCCGTCCGGGAGACCCGCCAAGGCTCGTAGCATCTTCCGGGAAGGCCGCCACGAAACTTTTATGGGAGCCCGCTCGCGGTGAGATAGACCTGATAGTAGAAGACGCCTGGCGCTGGCACTGTAAGCGTTTCGGGGGTGGCGGAGCCGGAGGTGGCGGTGGTACCGGGCCTGCCGGTGCAGGGAAGTGAGGATAGGGGTAAACGCACTTTTTCTCGTAAACGGCAAGGGCGGCGGGATTGAAACATACCTTAGGGGGCTGCTTTCGGCCCTCGCCGCGATTGACCGGGATAACGAGTATATAATTTTTACAAATAAAGACTGCCGTGGGAGTTTTACCTTAACGGATAATTTTAGCGAACACGAGTGCAAGGTCGCGGCTACCAACAGGCCCGCGAAGATCCTCTGGGAGCAGACCCTCTTTCCGTCCATCATTAACCGAGCAGGTATTGACCTGCTCTTTTCTCCGGCAAATATCGCTCCGTCGAGGCACCGTATGCCCTCGGTTGCTACGATCCACGACATGATCCCATTTGAGCGCCCGGAGTGTTTTAGCTCAATCGAGCTTACCGCCCTTAAAAAACTTTTCACTTCCACGATCACGAGCTCGGACCGTATCATCTCTGGATCGGAGCACGCAAAGAGCGCGCTCCTCGAAAGGTTTGATATAGAAGAGGAGAGGGTGGTTACCGTCTACCACGGAGTCGACCCGCGTTTTAGAAACGACAGCTCTTATAAAGAAAAGGGGCTCCGTCTCTTCGGAGAGGGGATAAAGGCCCCGTACATTCTCGCCATCGCTTCGGACAAACCCTATAAGAATTTAGACGGTTTACTTAGGGCCTATAAGATATTAAAGGAGAGGGAAACGGTAAGCGAAAGGCTCGTTATCGCCGGTAACCCGGGCGTCCTTAAAGAAGGGCTTGTATCTCTTATAGATGATCTCGGCCTTACCGGGTCGGTATCACTACCTGGCTTTGTCTCGGATGAAGAACTCGTCTACCTCTACTCCGGGGCGAGCGTCTTCGTATTCCCTTCCTTCTTCGAGGGTTTTGGGCTGCCCGTCCTTGAGTCTTACGCCTGCGGTACGCCTGTAGCCGCATCGAATGCCGCATCCATCCCGGAGGCCGTCGGAGACGCCGGGCTGATATTTGACCCGAACGATACGGCCGATATAGCCGGGAAGGTGCTGACGTTACTGAGGGACGGTAAAGTTAGAGACGATATGATAAGGCGAGGGCTAAAGCGGGCAGGTGTAATGACCTGGGAGCGGGCCGCAGCCGGGACGCTCGCCGTATTTAACGACGCTGTTTCAGGGGGAAGGTCTCTATGAGGATACTCATAGTAACTGAATACTACTACCCGCATATCGGCGGGCTTGAAAAGCTCTTCCAGAAACTCTCCGAGGGGCTGGTGCGAGCCGGATGCGAAGTGACGGTCGTTACGTGCCGTCTTGCCGGTACGGAAAAGACAGAAGTCAAAAACGGTGTAAAGATCCACCGCGTACCCGTACCAAGGAAGGCCGACAGGTACTGGTTTACGCTCCTGGCCATCCCGGCGGCCCTAAAATTTGCAACCAGGGCCGACGTGGTGCTAACGACGACATATAATGGCGCATTCCCTGCGTGGCTCGCCGCACGGGTAAAGGGGCTCCCGTCGGCGATATTCACCCTTGAGGTGGTCGGAAAATACTGGGGTAGGATTGGGCTAAGTCCGGTGATGGCTCGCCTCTACAGGCGTCTTGAGAATGCAGTCCTCTCTTTACCCTTCGACGCCTTTATCTGTATCTCGGAGAGCACCCGGAGGGCATTCGATGAGTGGAAGGGCGAGCGAGGCAAGACTGAGCACGGTCGCGTTGAGCGCATATACCCCGGAATCGACTATTCGCTATTTAACCCCGAGAGGGGAGCTAGGACCCGCACTGAGATGAGGGAGTGTCTCGGGGTCTCCGGGAACTTCCTCTATATATTTTTCGGAAGGCCGGGCTTTGTTAAGGGAGTGGAATACCTCATACGCGCCGTGCCGCTTATAAAGAAGGCCGTGCCGGAGTCCAAACCCCTGCTTATCTTATCGAGGAAACCACGAGAGGGATACAGATTGGTCGAGGAGCTATTAAAAGAGCTTGGGCTAAGGCGCGGAGAGGATATCATAATACTCGACCCGGTTGATGAAGTTAATTTGCCTAAGTATCTCGGGGCTGCCGACGCCGTTGTGGTGCCGTCGCTTAGCGAGGGTTTTGGCTTTACATGCCTGGAGGCGTGCTCGACGGGCATCCCCGTCGTAGCATCAAATGTCGCCAGCCTCCCGGAGGTGATAAGCGGCAGATACGTGCTCGTAAAGCCCGCCGACCCTTATGCTATTGCCACAGGCGTAGAGAAGGTCTTTAATAAAGAATACACGGAGACACCGTTAAAGAGCTTCCCGTGGGAGGATACTGTGGCCTCTCATATCATTCTCTTTAAGCGCCTGATCGAGGATAGAGAGAGGCGCGGGAATAGGTAAAAGGGCTCCGAGTGGGAACTACTGCGCGTTATTTCCTGGAAAATCTCAGTGGCGGGCCAGGGCGGCTTAGACCGTTTCATTTAAACCTTCTTGACTATATAGAAAAATTTTTTTATAAATAGATTCAGCCTTTCAGGCGAAATGAATCTATTTAATATAACGAGGTAGAGTTTAATGAGCAATAACGCGGCAAACGGCGGCAAGCGAGAACACTGGAACTCGAGAATTGGCCTTATACTCGCGATGAGCGGGAACGCCATAGGGCTCGGTAACTTCCTGCGCTTCCCCGTGCAGGCTGCCGATAACGGCGGCGGGGCCTTTATGATCCCGTACTTCATATCGTTTATTGTACTCGGCATCCCTCTTATGTGGGTCGAGTGGGGGCTCGGGCGCTACGGCGGCATGATAGGCCACGGCACGGCGCCCGGTATCTTTGATACGCTCTGGAAGAACAGGGTTGCCAAGTACATCGGGGTCCTCGGAATATTTCTGCCGCTCGTTATACTCATGTACTATGTTTATATCTGTTCATGGACTCTCGCCTTCAGCCTCTCTTCTCTGGCGGGCTTATATCCGAGCGCCGCCGTGGATGTGGCTGCGGCATCTCCCCTTGAGTACCTTGCCCCGTACCAGAATTACCTCTACGAGTTCATAGGGGCTACAAGCGGCGGCGAAATTTATACTCCAAACATACTTGCGCTACTGTTTTTTGTCATTACACTGTTTCTCGGCCTCTTTATCCTCGGTAAGGGCATCTCCGGCGGCATAGAGAGGATGAATAAGATTGCCATACCTGCGCTATTCATAATGGCGATAATACTCTTTGTAAGGGTTCTTACTATGGAGTCTCCGACCGACCCTAGCCTTACAACTTCAAGCGCCCTTTCGTTTCTATGGGAGCCGGACCTTAGCGGCCTTTTAGATGCGAAGGTATGGCTCGCGGCGGCGGGGCAGGTATTTTTCACCCTCTCGCTCGGCTTCGGCGCGATCCTTACTTACGCGAGTTACGTTAAAAGGGACGAGGATATAGCCTTGGACGGCCTGGCTACAGCGAGCCTTAATGAATTCGCCGAGGTTGTCTTCGGCTCGACTATAGCCATTATTTCGGCGGTGATATTCTTTGGTATTGACGGCGCTCAGGTAGTCGCGGGTGAGGGGGCTTTTAAGCTTGGTTTTATTAGCATGCCCGCAATATTCTCGTATATGTCCTACGGGGCTTTCTTCGGGTTCATGTGGTTCCTTCTCCTCTTCATCGCCGGGCTTACCTCTATCGTGGCCCTCTCTCAGCCGGCTGTTGCCTTCTTCGAGGACGAATTCGGGTGGACAAGGAAGAAGTCGGTAAGGACGATGGGCGTTATACTCTTCTTATCCGCAGGGCTTCCGATATTCCTAAACGGCAGCCTTGATGAGATGGATTTCTGGGCAGGTACTTTCGGCATAGTAATACTCGCTCTCTTTGAGGTTATAATATTTTTCTGGATATTCGGCTCGGATAAGGCATGGGACGAGATACGAAGGGGGGCAAAGATTTCAATACCCAAGGTCTTTTATTACCTCTTGAAGTACGTGACACCGGTATTCCTGATGGTAATACTCGTTGCGTGGGGCTACGAGCAGCTCCCCGGCGTTCTCTCAAAGAGCGGGCTCGG
>JAJCZG010000140.1 GCA_029262475.1 Deltaproteobacteria bacterium | reverse complement strand
GACGATACCCGAGGCGGTAAAGCTAGTAGCGCATGCGGTGATAATGGGCGAGGGTAAAGAGATATTCGTCCTCGACATGGGAAATCCCATAAAGATTGTGGATCTGGCAAGGAGGCTAATATCCTTATTCGGCTACAGCGTTGGGAAAGAGATCGACATCAAATTCATCGGCCTAAGGCCAGGTGAAAAGATGCACGAGGAACTCTATAACAGTTATGAAACAATCGAGAGCACGGCGCACCCGAAGATAAATAAAGCCATCTCCAGCCTGCCTGACGATCACGAAATCTTTAAGACTATCGACGCCCTTGATAAACCCGGGATGCTTAACGACGCAAATGTCAGGGAAGCGCTTACACCCCTGATTATCTGACAATCTAAATTGGAAGGCAGCTACTTGAAGCAAGGGTATTGACTGAACAATAGAGACAGGAGTACAATCAAGTCAGACTTCACAGCTCGCTTGCTTACCGGCACCAGAAACCATAGTACCGCTACAGGTTATAGATGGGGCAAATTTACCCGTGGTGTGGACCGACTTACAGGACAGGTCAATCAAATAACACCTATTAGATCTTTAAGACAAAAGGGAATACACGGGATTACACAATGAAGAAAGTTGCAATTCTACAATCTAACTACATCCCATGGAAAGGGTATTTCGACATGATTGCCGCCGTAGATGAGTTCATCCTTTACGATGACATGCAGTTTACTCGCCGTGACTGGCGTAACCGCAATCAGATTAAAACTCCACAAGGAGTACAGTGGTTGACTATACCGGTTAAAGTGAAGGGTAAGTACCATCAGAAGATCAAGGAGACCGAGATAGACGGCCAGGAGTGGTCTGTGACACATTGGAAGGCTTTGTCGCAAAATTATCGCCGTGCGCCACACTTTGGTGAAATTTCTGCGTGGCTCGAACCGCTGTACCTCAGCCAGCCATACACCCACCTCTCTCAGTTAAATCGTCGATTCATTGAGGCCGTCTGCGATTACCTCGGGATTGATACGGTTATTAGTAATTCCTGGGACTACCCACTGATTGACGGCAAGACGGAGCGTCTGGCCGACATGTGTGCTCAGGCAGGGGGCACGGAATACATTTCAGGCCTGTCAGCCAAGACTTATATAGAAGAGAACATCTTCACTGCAAGGGAGATTAAGTTAATATGGTTTGATTATACAGGGTACCCTGAGTACAAACAACTTTGGGGTGAGTTCACTCATAATGTCACCATTTTGGATCTGCTCTTCAACTGCGGCAAAGACTCGCCCCTCTACATGAGGTATGTCGGCCAATGAGACTTTCAATTGTTGCTACCTTATATAGATCTGAGGCCTACGTCGAGGAATTTCACCGCCGGGCCACTTCCGCCGCCCGACAAATTGTCGGCGATGATTACGAAATTGTTTTGGTGAACGACGGTTCGCCTGACAACTCTTTTGATTTAGCCGTAGAACTTACAGAAACTGATGAGCATGTTATTGTAATTGACCTTGCGCGTAATTTCGGTCACCATAAAGCCATGATGACCGGGCTTTCCCATGCCAGTGGTGATCATATTTTTTTGATCGACAGCGATCTGGAAGAAGAGCCGGAGTGGTTAATCAGTTTCTCCGAGCAGATGACAAACGAGAATTGCGACGTAGTTTACGGGGTACAGGCGAAACGTAAAGGCGGTTTCGTTGAACGCTGGAGCGGCCAGTGGTTCTATTTTTTCTTTAAGCTCTTAACAGGGATGGCGCTTCCTGAAAATATCGTCACCGCACGACTGATGACTCGTCGCTACGTTGAAGCCTTACTATTACATGAGGAGAGAGAAGTCTTTATGGCGGGTCTCTGGCACATCACTGGCTTCACGCAGCGCCCTCAAACGATAGTAAAACACAGCAACAGCGAGACCACATACACTCTCCGAAAGAAGATTGCCTTACTTATCAATTCAGTAACTTCCTTCAGTAATGCTCCGCTTATCGGCATCTTTTATTTCGGCGTATCGATCTCTCTAGTTGCAATTTTTTCTATCGGACACATTCTCATTCAGTGGGTATTCTTGGAGAAAATATTAGGTGGCTGGGCCTCGGTTATGGCATCTATCTGGCTTCTTGGCGGAATGATTATTTCATTTATCGGAGTTGTCGGTATCTATTTATCGAAAGTATTCTCAGAAACCAAACGTCGCCCCTATACCATCGTAAAACAGGTTTATACAAAAAAACATGACTGATCTTTTAACCGAAATTGCAGAATACTACTCATCCAAACTGACTCAACATGGCGAGACGCCTCGCGGTGTAGATTGGAATGGTGAAGATAGTCAAACTCTACGCTTTGAGCAGCTAAGTAGAATCATCAACACTCAAGGCCCATTCTCGGTAAACGACCTGGGGTGCGGTTACGGTGCTATCTACGATCTTTTGATTACCAGATATGAATCATTTTTCTATTCAGGAATTGATGTCTCCGAGGATATGATCCGAGCAGCTACGGAGCGTTATAGAAACAGAGAAAATGTTCGTTTCATTGTCTCAAGTGAACCTGACCAAACGGCTGATTACGGTATCGCAAGCGGAATTTTTAATGTGCGCCTGGAGAGGACCGATGACGAGTGGCGCTCTTATCTGGAAGCCACTCTCGACGTACTTGACCGAACAAGTCGCCTCGGTTTTGCCTTTAATTGTCTGACGTCTTATTCCGATGCCGATAAGATGCGGCATTATCTTTATTATGCTGATCCCTGCGTGCTCTTTGATTTCTGCAAGCGGCGTTACTCACGCTCTGTAGCGTTACTACATGATTACGGGCTTTATGAATTCACAATACTGGTGAGAAAACAGAGATGACAAAACAACTGATAATATTCGGTTCTGCCGAGATCGCTCAACTTGCACACTTCTATTTCAGCAGTGGCTCAGAGTATGAAGTTGCAGCTTTTACAGTTGACAGGGCTTATTTGAAGGAATCCACTTTCTGCGGGCTCCCGGTTATTGCATTTGAAGATATCTCTACGCAATACGCTCCAGAGGAACACTATCTCTTTATCGCGCTCAGCTACTCAAAGCTCAATTCGCTCCGTAAGGAAAAGTATCTTGCGGCAAAAGCATTGGGATACCGCCTGGCGAGCTATATAAGTCCTCATGCCACAATTTTAAACGACGAGCGTATCGGTGATAACTGCTTCATTCTTGAAGACAACACAATCCAACCATTCGTCACCATTGGCAACAATGTAACGCTTTGGAGTGGCAACCACATTGGCCACCACTCCACCATTAAGGACCACTCTTTTATTGCCTCGCATGTGGTTGTTTCAGGTGGTGTTGAAGTTGGAGAGCAGTGCTTTATCGGCGTGAATGCAACGCTACGCGATAATATCAAAGTCGGCGAGAGATGCGTGATTGGCGCCGACGCCTTGCTCTTAACCGATGCGGATTCTGAAGGGGTTTATATTGGCACGGCCACTGAACGCTCAAGGGTGCCAAGTTCAAGGTTGAGAAAAATATGAATGAGAAATGGCAAAAGCTCGGATTACTTTACTCTCCTTCCGCTAATAGCCATCACCCAAAACTTCTAACCCATGCGGCAAATCCCTTACCTCTTCTAATCGAAGGAGACTTGTATCGAATCTTCTTTAGTGGCAGGGATGTAGACAATCGCTCCTCTGTAGGTGCAGTCGATATCGATATTGTCAAACGTCGGGTTATTCGTGAATACACCCAACCCTTTTTTGAGCATGGGCTGGCAGGAAGTTTTTACGCTGAGGGAGTGAGCATCGGCAACTGTTACGAAGTTAACGGTACGAAATATATGCTTTTCATGGGTTGGCAGGCTCGCGGGGAAGGACACTGGCGGGGCGATGTGGGGCGTCTTGTAGTGAATCCCGACCTCACTCTAGAGTTGGATAGCGAAAGACCTTTTATGAGTTCTGACGCATCTGACCCAATAAGCCTCTCCTATCCGTGGGTTCTTGGGAATAAAAAAGACGGATTCAATATGTGGTATGGATCAACAATAACGTGGGATGCAGGTAACGGAGAAATGCTGCATGTCATTAACTACGCCACATCAAGAGATGGAGATAACTGGAGTCGTGAAGGAATAGCTCTGCCATATGAACTTGGCAAGGCCCAGGCCTTCTCCAGACCCACTGTTGTAGGAAATAGAGAAACAGGTTATGAGATGTGGTTCTCCTATCGTAGCGGTAGCGGCGAAAAATACCGCATAGGAAATGCGTTTAGTGATGATGGACTAAAATGGTTGCTTTCGTTAGAGACTGTTGGCATTGACGTCTCACTTGATGGATGGGATTCAGAGATGATAGAGTACCCTATTGTCTTTGATCATAATGGCCAACGCTACATGCTTTACAATGGCAACGGGTACGGCAAGACGGGTTTTGGGTTGGCTCTGCTTCGTTCATTAAAGGTCGCTCTAAGTCCCCGCACGTAAATGGCCGGATATAGAATTATCATACTATAGCCAGGTCGGTATTATGCGCTTTGTAATTTCTATCGTGATAAAAAAGGAACTGAGGTACTATCTTAACAGGTTGTCGTTATTTAGTTTCTTATTTTTTCATTAGCAAAGTCTTGGAATTGAAGAGGGTAAATGAAACGTTGCCTCGCCTGCAATGCACTCTACACATCGTCGTTTACGGATTGTCCAACTTGCGGAGTTGGCCCTGAACTTGTAGATGGTTTTCCTGCGTATGCTCCTGGGTTAGCAGATGAGGGGGAGGGCTTTAAATCATCTTATTTTTTGGAGTTAGCGCGTTTGGAAGAGGCTAATTTCTGGTTTCGGGCCCGTAACCGCTTAATTCTATGGGCGCTTGAAGAGTATTGTCCTGAATTCCAGTCACTTCTTGAAATCGGTTGCGGTACCGGCTACGTATTATCAGGCATTTCAAAACACTTCCCGCAAACAACGCTACATGGAAGTGATCTCTTTTCAGCAGGTCTTGGTTTCGCAACCGTTCGCGTACCATCGGCCGCATTTATGCAGATGGATGCAAGACAAATACCTTTTAAAGATGAATTTGATGTGATTGGTTTATTCGATGTTTTAGAACACATTAATGATGATGAACGCGTCCTTACGCAAGTGCATGCGGCACTAAAACCTCAAGGCTTTATGCTACTTACTGTGCCCCAGCATGCTTACCTGTGGAGCCCCAGTGATGAATATGCGTGCCATGTCAGGCGATATGCCGCTTCAGATATTCACAGAAAAATTAAAGCAGCCGGTTTTCAGATTGCACGAAGTACGTCATTTGTAACGACTCTTCTTCCGATGATGATGGCTTCCAGGTTTCTACAGAAAATAAAGTCTACCGGAGAATTTGACGCAACAGCCGAACTAAAGATTTCTCCCTGGTTAAATTCATTGCTTTTCCAATTGTTTCGCGCTGAGTTAACATTTATCCGGAGGGGGTTTAGCTTCCCTCTCGGCGGTTCCAGGCTCGTTATTGCAAAGAAAACTTAATCTAATGACACTCGAACTAAGAATAAAGGAGTCACAAAAAGATGACTGATAAACCCATCCCATTTAACTGGCCATACATGACCGGCAAGGAACTCTACTATATTGCCGAGTCTCATTTCAATGGGCGCCTGGCCGGTGACGGTCCCTTCACCAAGCATTGTCACGAGTGGCTTGAGGAACGGACAGGTTGCAGCAAGGCGTTGCTGACCCATTCCTGTACCGCCGCCCTGGAGATGGCGGCCATGTTGTTGAATATTCAACCTGGAGACGAAGTTATCATGCCTTCCTATACATTCGTCTCCACTGCTAACGCGTTTGTGTTGCGCGGTGCAGTCCCGGTATTTGTTGATATTCGCGAAGATACATTAAACCTTGACGAACGCTTGATTGAAGAGGCCATTACACCACTTACGCGGGCGATTGTACCGGTGCACTACGCTGGAGTTTCATGTGAGATGGATACGATAATGTCTGTTGCTAGCCAACACGGTCTGAAAGTAGTGGAAGATGCTGCTCAAGGCGTGATGGCCAGCTACAAGGGCCGCTCTTTGGGTAGCATTGGTGATCTTGGGACTTATAGTTTTCACGAGACAAAAAATGTGATTTCAGGCGAGGGTGGAGCATTATTGGTAAACAGTCCTGAGTTAGCGCTTCGAGCCGAGATTATCCGTGAAAAGGGCACGGACCGCAGTCGTTTCTTCCGTGGGGAGGTAGATAAATATACATGGCAGGAAGTGGGGTCTTCGTTTCTCCCGGGGGAATTGACCGCAGCCTTCCTGTGGGCGCAGCTTGAGGAGGCTGGTAAAATTACAAAAGAGCGTTTGGTTAGCTGGCAACGTTATCACGACCTGCTCGCTCCGCTTGAGTCAAAGGGAATACTTCGTCGCCCTATCGTACCTGATGGATGCCAACATAACGCACACATGTATTACATTTTGCTCGACCCTGAGATAGATCGAAGCAGGGTATTGAACGATTTTCAACGTAATGATATATCCTCGATTTTTCATTATGTCCCGTTGCACTCATCTCCAGCAGGCAAGCGTTATGGTCGTCCGCACGGCTCTCTAAAAGTCACTAACCTTCAATCTGAATGCCTTGTTCGCTTGCCACTTTGGTTTGGTTTGGTTGAAGAACAACAGGAAAAGATCGTTAATACCCTTAAAAAATCTCTTCACTTTCTATCTTGACTGTGGATCTTAACTCCAAGGTTGCCCTCTATACTATCGAAAGACGCGTCGCATCATTTGTAGGATTTCTGAGATACTCAAAACGATCTAGATATTTACTCCAGGAGTAGACCGACACAGGATAACTCAGAAAGCTAAAGCATCTTAAGTGGTAAATGGAAACGAATACAGCTACGATTAGACCATTGCTTCGCCGCAATTGCAACTGTAAGTACGATAAATAATTTTTACATTGAACTCCTCACGTTAATATTGTAATTTATATCATTATCGTCCAGAAATAATCACATTTTCTAAACTCATACATTTGCCTCAAACTGAGCCATTATAAGAAGCAAGATAACTTAATATAAAAGAAGCTACCTGAGTATGCCATCACCTGCGAAACGTGAATACCTATATATTATCGTTCTATATAGCCTTGCTTACGGCCTTATTCTCCTAAACCGCGGCCTCTTCTTAGACGACTCCGTAATTACCGGCTTCATGACGAACCCAGACGATCTGATCGGCATATATAAGGAAGCCGGCTCCTTCCTATACTGGCCCGCATACACACATAGTTTCTTCTTCCTACTAGGCGACCAGACCGGAATATTCCTTGAGAGGCTCGCTATATTTCTGGCATACCTGGCTTCGGCTCTTCTTCTCTTCAGGACACTTGGATATATTAAGGAAATAGCACCGACGGAGAGGCTTTTTATAGGGATCATCTTCGCCGTGCTTTCGGTAAATATTTCAAGGATTTGTATTTCGAATATGACTTACTTGTGCTCTCTCGCTTTTTTTGTCGGACTTGCGCTTCTCTCCGCCTATTTCACCAATCGGAAGCTCGTATTCCGGGCGGCGGCCCTAGCGGCCTTCTTCTTCTCATTTATGACTTATTCCATATTGGTTTTTTTCATAACGGCCTTACTTCTTATCGCCTACTTTGAAAGGGAGCGCATTACGGGGCTCTCCTCTCTTGTCCGGCTCGGGGTGCGCTACCTGGACTTTATCATGCTCCCGGTCATCTTCTGGACCGTAAAGAGCGCCTTCTTCGTACCTTACGGTGCTCACTCGCAATACTATTCCATTAAAATCGGCAGGGCTTCGGGAGTCTTTGAAAAAATCATGCGTGAACTCTCAATGCCGCCCTTTATTATAGAGAATTCCCTCTTTATCCAGGCCGCTGTAATAATCGCACTCATCGTCCTGTTAATATTTTTCAGAAGGGCGATCATGCTATGTTTTAAAAATAGGCGAAGCGAGAGCCTATTCTTTATCGCGGGTCTAGTTATACTGGCGGCGGCGCTTTTACCCTACATGATGGTCGGAAAATTTCCTCGCCCTTTTAGTTATGCCGACAGACACTCTTTGCTCGTACCGCTCGGAGCAGCATTTACCCTCTATTACGGGGTGAAGTTGCTATTCGGCTCATGGAGACCTGCCTTTGTTCCGGCCCTGATTTCCATATTCGTAATTATCTTCGTATATGTTAATATCAATTCATTTTCGAGCTTTCAGAGGCAATACTACAAGCAGATATCGCTCATTGAGAATATACGTTTAAGCGATACGATAAGAGAAAATGATACATTTATCTTCGTTGACGAGACGAAGGGCTACAACGGCTTTCCTGGAGAGGTTTACCGCCAGTACGAATGGACATGGCTTTTTATCAGCGCATTCGGCGACGAAAAGAGGATTGGCTGGTCGGGCACGCCCGGCTACTGTCGCGGTATTATAGAATACGAGAGTATTGGTCACTTTAGGCCCGAAAAGAAGCGAGAAATGCGTTTTGGAGACTACACACCGGGGCCCCCTCAATATATCGTTACCGTTAGAGAGGGCGCTCGCTCACTCCACGGCTTTGGGGGCCTGGCGGCATTCATGGCGATGGACTTATCGGGCTCTCTCAGAGGTTCGCAGGCTCTGAGAGAAATCGTATCTCTCAGTTATTCGAAACTCCCGGACGGAATCGATATATGTAAAGGCATACTCCCCTCCGGACAAGGGCTATAGGCGGGATATGGCGGAATCGTATTGGCTAGCCATGAAGCCGCTGCAGAGCTTTTTATGATTACTACCGATAATAGTGAGTTCTTGTGGCGTCTTTGACCTACTCCCTCAAAAAACCGTACCAAACAGATTGTTAAATCTCCGACTTCTCTTGGGGCCGATATTCCGGCAAAATAACTTGGAGTCATGTCGCTTGGAGAGGTGTGAAGACGGTACTCATTCTAGTCTCTCCTCCACACCTCTATTTTATCGCGGAAGATTAAACTATCTGTTAATTAATAATATTTCCGCAAAAGTTTAGTTTTGCGTTTCACGGTTCTTTGGGTGCAGAGTTTAACAAAAATACTAACTTTGTGTTTTTAGGAGGTCCGAAATCCCCGGAATGAAGCATTCTCCTTGAGGTAGAGCTTTCTTGTCTGATCAACTGTTGAGGCTTTAAGGTTCTTATAATAGTTCTCTATCAGCGTTATGTTCGCCTTCATAAGACATCTATGGAACTCTTTATTGGTCATATCGGTAAAGTTAATGGCCACAAGATCCGAGTTTGTATGCTTATTCTCATAAAAGTCCTTAACATCTTTTAGTAATCCCTTTTCGATGGCGTGGTAATAGAGCGGAGAGCCCGGGTATGGTGTAACAGGCCTTATGGTCCGCATCTGAGACAACTCATCGTCGTACTTCAAGAGAAAATCCACACCTTTCTGAAGCGTCTCTTTAGTATCGCCGATATGCCCGAAGATTATATTATAACCCGGGGCGATGCCCTCTTTCTTGGTGGCTTCAATCCCCTTTATGATCTGCTTACAGGTTAGTCCCTTCTTCATCGATTTAAGGACTTGATCGTCCATAGCCTCAATACCGTAGTTAATAAAGACGCACCCAGACTTCTTCATAAGTTTTAGAAGATCCGGTTTGGCGTAATTAAGCCTGCCATTGCAGCACCACCGGACATTAAGCCTGGCCTTGATCATGCCCTTGCAAAGCTCCTCGGTCCTTTCGACAGAAGACATAAGGAGTTCGTCAGAAAAGGTTATATATGTAATACCGTAATTACGCTTTAGAAATCTGATCTCATCGACAATGGCCTCTGTAGAACGCGGCCTGAAACCCTTATCCATCCGGTAGCAAAAATTACATCTGAATGTGCACCCGCGCCCGGATAGAACCGGCATGACGAAATCTGTATTAACCGTACGCGGCATCCTGAGAAGCCTGTAGTAGTCCATCGGGAAGAGGTCGTATGCAGGAAGCGGTATTGTGTCGATATCTTTTATAAGCGTGCGTCTGGGGGTTATCTTCACCTTATCGCCATCCATAAAGGCAATGCCTTTTACAGACTTAAGAGCTTTTTTACCGGCAATCGCCTCCATAAGCTCCGAAATGGTTACCTCTCCTTCGCCGATAACGACAACGTCGGCTCCGGTAATCTTAAGAAAATACTCCGGCTCGGGGGCGGGGCCGTGGCCACCCAAAAGATAATAAGGTCTTTTTCTGGATTTATTTATAGCCTCAGAGATCTTTAGAAGTTTCTGGTACTGGTAATATCCGGCGATTACGCTTACGCCTATTACGTCGAAATCATTGTTGTTAAGATATTTTGTGAGTGCTTTGTCAGGAGCATGAGACTTATCCTGATTATATATCTCTACTTCATGCCCCTCAAGGCGGAGCACTGCGGCAATATACGCAAGCCCCTGAGGGAACCAGTGCACAAATGAATCGTTATCATAGACTACGAGCAAGATTTTCATTTGATAATATTATCTCCAAAAGCGCATCTTAATATAAAAACAGTATTATAGAAAACAAGGGATGTCAAGGCAAGTCAATGGTGTGAGGCTGGTGAAATGACCGTTTGACGCCGGAATTTTTCTATGTTAATTATAACTGAAATCTCATAGAGTTTTTACCGGTGCTCTCTATGGGCCAAATACGCGACCTTCTCAATCTTTTTTTAGTGCACACCCCTCATGTCGAACTGATAATATGAACCCAACTCAGGAGAATTTCTTAGATCTGCTCAGAGCGATAGCAGCCCAACTTGTGCTCTTCGGTCATGCCTATTCCATGCTCTATAACCCCGGTGCCCAACCGAGGGTAGGCGACCTGGGCGTACTTGTATTCTTTCTTCTTTCGGGGTTTTTGATCTGCTATACGAGTCTCGTAAAACGCGAGGCCAACTCCGGCTACGGCTTCAGGCTTTTCTTCGTAGATCGTTTTTTCAGGATATTTACCGTCTACGTTCCAGCTCTCTTTTTCGTTCTCGTCATGGATTATTCTATAACCGCCCTTGAGCACCATCACGACTATGAAAGATATTTTTCTGTAAAGAATTTTTTTGCGACCTTCTTCATGTTGCAACAGTATCCTGCGGGACTTTTTGCGGATAAGCTTCTTGGTATCGAGTGGGCCAAGCTTTCAACCTTTGGCTCTGCCCGTCCCTTTTGGACAGTGGCCTCGGAGTGGTGGTTATATCTCTTCTTCGGCTGGTTATTATTTAAATATCGGGATATCTCCAGGCGTTCCGGTTATTTCATTCTGATTCTGCTCTTTTTTGGCGTGGTGCCGCTCTTTAATATGTCGGCCGGAACGGGCGCGGGTTTAAGTCTCATATGGTTTCTAAGTTCCGGGTTTGCCTGCTTCTACTATAAATACGGAAACGACCTGATTGCATGGCGAGCAAGGGTCTCTGTGGGCCCGCAACTCAAGCTTGCTGCAGGCTGCCTGGCCGGACTCCTTCTCGCGCTTCTCGCTCTCAGGATCTTTTGGGTCTCTTTCGTGGAATCAGGCTATAAGTGGGGCGACATCAATTTTTACGACTTCAACTTTTGCGTCCTTCTTATGCTGGCATTTTTTGGATGCTTTTTATGGCTCGGAACACGAGCGGGAGGGAGGCGAAACCGCATTGTAAAGTTCTTCGCCGCCTACTCATATGCCCTCTACCTGGTTCATTATACGCTCTTTAATTTTATTCTCTCACTGGGTTTGTTCGGAGCACCCGGCCCGGCTTCATTCATGGTTTCAGTAGTGGCGGGCAATCTCCTTGGAATATTTTTCTGGTGGGCCTTTGACCGCCATTATCGTAGGATAAAAGATGCTTGGCTCAATTATCGTACGCGATGAAACAGTTAATCTTTATTAATAAACAGGAATTAAAATATGAGAACCAACCCTTTCCAAAAGATATACGATATCTGCAATAGCGGCAATTCAAGGGAAAAGCTTAAAAACCTGCCTGAGTTCCCGAGGTATATGGATATCGAGCTCACCAATACCTGTAACTTCAGATGTCTTATGTGTCCTACTGGCGTCATGTCCCAGAAACGCAAGACCGGGTTTATGAGCGATGAAACCTTTTATAAGATACTCGATGAGATCAAAATTTATAAGACACCTTTAAGGTTTATCCTCTGGGGTGAGCCGACCCTGCACCCAAAGTTAATCGACTACTTAACTGCTGCAAAATCTCATGGTATCATCAGTCATCTCAATACGAATGCCAGCCGTATGGATGACGATTTAATTAGTAAGCTTTTAAATATTCCTCTGGACAGCATAAAATTCTCTTTCCAGGGAGTCGACAAGAAGAGTTACCTTGAGATGAGAAATGTAGATTTTTATGATGAACTGATCTCGGTAATAAAGAAATTTTCTGCATTGAGAGGCGAGAGAGAACTTCCTTATATGCATGTCTCTACGACTATTACATACGAATCCGATGAACAGGTAAAGCGCTTCAGGGATGATGTAAGCCCTTATGTAGAGAAGGTAGGCGTAGGCAGGACTGTGCTTTCCCATATAGATATCGATAAAACAAAACTAAAGGAAGATGATAAAAAAACCCTATTATCTTTGAAAGAAAAAGAGAGTGTAATAAAGGTGCACCCGGAATGCCCGGAGGTATTCGATAAGCTTTCCATCTGCTGGGACGGTAAAGTCAGCGCCTGCTGTGGAGACTATGATAATATGATGATAGTTGGTGACTTGGAGAAACAGACTTTAAAGGAGATTTGGAGTTCGGATAAACTGAATCGCTATAGAGTAATACTAGCAGATATGCGCCACGATGAAATCGAGCTCTGTAAGGAATGTTACGACCAACCTGACTTAAAAGAACCGGATCGGTGCTCTTAGAAATTGCTTTGAACGGCGCATTGTACTGAGACGCTTTTATATGGTATATTAGTGTGTCTTGTGGCTATCCAATTTGACTTCAGATCTTGAGTTTAAGTTCACATCAGGCGCTTTCCTTATGATAGAAGCTAAAAAGAGTACCGTTTTATTTGTAGCCTATGGCGCTAGCCATGTACAGATGATAATACCACTTCTTCGTAACCTCGGCACTCGCCCTGACTTGAAGATAAGAGTACTCGCCCTGACCACAGCTGGAAATGCGCTCAGGAAAGAAGGTATTCCGTATTTCGGATTCAGGGAATTAATCCGTCCCACTGAAGACAGCCGAGCCATAGACTTTGGAAAACTTCTAAGTACCGGGCTTGACGGCAAGGTAGTTCCGATTGATGAAAGCATTGCCTACCTTGGCCTCTCATACACGGACCTAGTAGACCGCCTTGGTGAAAAAGAGGCCGAAGAGGCATACCGATCGAAGGGACGGCAGGCCTTCTTGCCCTTGAGAGTAATGGAGAGGCTCTTTAATGACTTACGTCCGGAGCTTATTGTGACGACAATATCGCCAAGGGCAGAGCAGGCGGCAATAATGACTGCTCACTCTATGGGCATACCGTCTATCTGTATGATCGACCACTTTGATTACCACAGCATTGAGAGGGCCGGTAAGCCGGGGTATGGGGATACCGTCTGCGTACTCACAGAGAGCGTAAAGAAGATGCTTATTGAGGCCGGAAGGAGAGCGGATGAGATTTCAGTGACTGGAAACCCTGCCTTCGATGAACTCGCCGATGAAGATCTTTTATCACGCTCGATGGAGTTTAGGCGTACGAAGGGATGGGATAATGAGAAGGTAATACTCTGGGCTTCCCACAAAGAGCCTATCGCCCACCCCTTCACTGGTACTAAAGGCGATCCGTCTCTCCCAAGGCGAATTGAGAAAACACTCTTTGAAATTATTGAGAGGCATCCGGAGTGGCGCCTTGTAGTGCGCCCTCATCCAAACGAGCAGGTTGACTATGGCCGTCTGCCGGATAGAGTGGAGTCTAGCGGCGCTGACGACGAGCTGGCAGTACTCCTGAACGCAGTCGATGCCGTGGTTGTCATGACATCGATGGTTGGCCTCCAGGGGAGTTTCCTCGGTAAGCCTGTGGTCTCGGTAGACATGTCGGTCTTCAGTAATGACGCCCCATATAAAGAGATCGGTTTCTCCCTTGGCATTGACTCACTCGATGAGCTTGAAGGAGCCTTACAAACGTCGCTCTCAAGGAAAGCAGCCCCCCCGGATGGGTTTCCACCATGCGGCCAGGCCACAGAGAATGTTATTAAAATTATTGACGATATTCTTGCCGGAAAGTCACAGTATAAAACGGAAACAAAATAAGCTGGAAGAAAAAAAGGTAATCTTATGAAAAAATATCAAAAACCCGAAACGGTAGATAAGGCCCTCTTCAATGGAGACGAAGCATGCCAACAAGTAAAATACGGTCTTCCTGGAGAAGTAAAGTTCTGCAAACGCTGCGTAATTTCGAACCAACGTCCAAATTCGGCTGTGGAGTTCTCACATACAAAAGCGAGCAAAAAGTCGACCATCAACTTTGACGAAGAAGGTATTTGCGACGCATGCAGAATAGCGGAACAGAAAAATAGGACTATAGACTGGACAGAACGAGAAAAGGAGCTTCGCGATCTGTGTGACAAACACAGGAGCAAGGACGGCTCATACGACTGCATAACACCTGGTTCCGGCGGCAAAGACAGTTTCTACGCCTCTCACATCCTTAAAACCAAGTACGGCATGCACCCTCTTACCGTCACCTGGGCGCCGCACATATATACCGAATGGGGCTGGTCCAACTTTCAGAAATGGATACACGCTGGTCATGACAACTACCTTATGACGCCAAACGGACAGGTGCATAGGCTACTTACACGTTTGGCTCTGGAAAACATCTTCCACCCATTTCAGCCTTTTATCTTCGGGCAAAAATACCTTGCCCCCAAAATGGCCACTCTCTTCAACATACCACTTGTCTTCTACGGTGAAAATGAGGCTGAGTACGGAAACCCTGTTGTAGACGCGTCGAATGCCCAGCGTGACTGGTCTTACTTCACATCCGACGACAAGGAGAATATCTACCTCGGCGGGACCTCGATAGCGGATCTTAAGGGGTATTTCGGTTTAGAAGACCAGGACCTGATCCCATATCTTCCGGCAAATCCGGAAGTGCTACAGGAGAAGAAGGTAGAAGTCCATTACCTGGGCTATTACTTAAAGTGGCACCCGCAGAGCTGTTACTACTACTGTGTCGAGAACGGCGGCTTTATAGCCTCACCTGAGAGGACACCTGGAACTTACAGTAAATACAATAGCATCGACGATCGTATCGATGACTTTCATTATTATACTACAGGCATAAAGTTCGGCCTTGGGCGCGCTTCTTACGACGCAGCACAAGAGATTCGTTCAGGAGATATAACTCGCGAGGAGGGTGTTGCCCTTGTCAAACGTTTCGATCATGAATTCCCGGAGCGTTTCGCCGATGAAATTTTTAAATACCTGAGCATTGACGAGAAGAACTTCCCCATAGCATCAAAGATGTTTGAAGAGCCTATAGTGGACAGAGAGTATTTCGATAGACTCGCAGACAACTTCCGCTCTCCTCACATTTGGAAACTCGAAGACGGTCAGTGGCTCCTTCGCCGTGCGGTGTGGCAGGACGGTAATGAGTAATATCAGGATTATACCGAGACTGGATATTAAAGGGCCGAATCTTATAAAGGGTATTCACCTCGAGGGGCTTCGCGTAATTGGGGACCCGCACGAATATGCCACGAAATATTATGAGGCCGGTGCCGATGAACTACTCTACATGGATATCGTCGCCAGCCTTTACGGACGAAATAACCTGAGTGACATAATAAAGCGCGCTGCTCATAATATATTCGTCCCAATTACCGTTGGAGGAGGAATACGTTCAGTGGACGACGTAAAGCATATTCTCCGCTCCGGAGCTGACAAGGTCGCCATAAACACAGCCGCTGTAGCACGCCCTGAACTAATCCACGAGGTCTCAAGGCGATTCGGTTCCCAGTGTATGGTATTATCTGTTGAAGCTAAACGAGTAAGCCCAGGCAAGTGGGAAGCATATACCGATAACGGCAGGGAAAAAACAGGCCTTGATGTCGTTGAGTGGGTTAAAAAGGGTGTTGAGCTCGGGGCAGGAGAGATACTTATTACTTCAGTAGACTTTGAGGGGACAAAGAAAGGTTTTGATGTAGATGTTGTTAAAGCTGTCTCAACCGAAATTCCCGTTCCGGTGATCGCAAGTGGAGGTATGGGAGAGATGAAACATATGGTCGATGTGGTAAAAGAAGGTAAAGCCGACGCTGTGGCTATAGCCGACCTTTTTCATTACGATAGAGCCGCTATAGGCGAAGTTAGAGAATTTGCCCTTGAGGCGGATATCCATGTCAGGCGCGTATGAGCTCAAAAATTTCGATCATAGATTACGGCGTTGGTAATATGAGCAACGTAGTCCGAGCCTTTGAGTACTCCGGGGCTGACATAAGTGTTGTGGACACGCCGGAAGCTGTAAAAGGCGCAGAAAAGCTGCTCCTTCCAGGCGTAGGGGCCTTTCAGGATGGCATGATGGGCCTCGCAGAACGAGGTCTGATAGACCCAATTAAAGAGTTCGCTACCAGCAAAAAACCTTTTATGGGTATCTGCCTTGGGATGCAGATGATGATGGATTTTAGCGATGAATTCGGAAGACATGACGGACTCGGACTCATCTCCGGAGGCGTTGTGAAGATTCCATCAGAGGGCCTTGATGGAAACCCTCATAAAATCCCGCATATCGGATGGAATGAACTCGTACTGCCACAAGGACGTCGTAGCTGGGATGACACCTGCCTTGAAGGTATTTCCACCGGAACTCCCTTCTATTTCGTCCATTCATTCATGGTCGTTCCTGATAACGAGTCCCACAGGGTCGGCGACTGTATCTACGATGGCAGAGCCATATGCGGGGCAATTCGGTCCGGTATGCTCATGGGTTTCCAGTTTCACCCTGAAAAGAGCGGTGAGGCAGGACTTACAATTATTCGTAATTTTATCAAACTCTAACTGGGCTGCCTTTTGAAGTAGTATTTACCCTTCATATTTTAAGCGGTCAAGCAATGAATATACTAGGAATCATAACCGCGCGCGCGGGTTCGAAGAGGCTTCCGGGGAAGAACATAAAACCCCTAGGCGAAATGCCGCTCATCGCATGGAGCATTAGGAGCGCAACGGAGTCGGGCTGCTTCGACCGAATTATAGTCTCTACCGAGGATAAGGCCATCGCCGGGGTAGCTAAGGAGTACGGTGCGGAGGTGCCGTGGCTAAGGAGCGCCGCGCTTGCTACCGACGAGGCAAAGGTTGAGGCGGCTCTCATAGAAGTGCTTTCGCGCATTCAGGCTGACGGGGCCAAGATCCCGGACGGAGTAATGCTCCTTCAGCCGACATCCCCTTTCAGAAGTGCCAATACTATAAAATCCGCAATTAAGATTTTCAGTGAAGACCCGGGTGATAGTGTCGTCTCCGTTAGCCCGGCGCGCACCCATCCGTTTATGTGTAAAGAGGTGGACGAGGAAGGCGTTATGAGCCCTTTTAATACCGGTGAACATATAACACTGAGGAGCCAGGAGCTCCCTCCCGTCTACGAGCTAAACGGCCTTATCTACCTAGTCCCTGCTTCATTCCTAATGACGGAGCGTAGCCTCTACACCAAAAATACCAGGGCGCTTATTATTGGCGACATGGAGGAACGGCTGGACATCGACACCCCGCTTGACTGGGCGCTTGCGGAGACGATCCTGGAGATGCGCCGCAGGGAGGGGAGGTAACATGGGCTGCTTCATAATAGCCGAGGCCGGGGTAAACCATAACGGCAGCCGTGAGCTGGCGCTTAAGTTAGTGGAAGAGGCTGCGCGAGCCGGGGCGGACTGCGTAAAGTTCCAGACATTCAGCGCAGAGCGTATAGCGACTCCGGAGGCCGCGAAG
>JAJCZG010000139.1 GCA_029262475.1 Deltaproteobacteria bacterium | reverse complement strand
TCGCCTTCAAACTCCATCACCAGCATGTCGCAGTCGTCCATGTGAATGAGCTTGTAGACCTCGTCCAGGTAGTCGATCTCTTCAATTTTAATGCCGAAGTCATTGGCCCGGCACTCGGAGAGCCACTCCTTAATAACTGGCAGTAGCCTTCCCACATCCTCATCCTTACCAAAAGGTCTGATCATATCGCCTCCCCCGGGTCGAAGCACCGGGCTGGTCTGGTTTTATTGCGCATAACAAGACGCATGAGCAATATAAAAATTATTACACCTCGTCAAAGGCGTATATTCTCTCTGCGCCCACATCCACCGCATAGCACGACTTGTGCAAACCCCCGGCATTTGAAGCGCGTATTAGAACCGGATTGCTCCTATGCTAGTATGCCTTTATTTAATCTCTATTGTAGATTATAATATAGCCTGCCTTTTATTGTAATATTAATTTAGGAGTTTTAGATGGAGAGATTTCTGAGTAAAAGTATCTATATCGCCATTCTTCCGGTTATTTTATTTGTACTTGTGGGATGCGCTTCACCGGAAGAGAGCCGGAAGAAAGACGAGCAGCAGCTTCCCGGGGGTTTGCTCGATGATTATACAGGCATGGAGAGGTCGCTTCTAACGAAGCAGGTATACTTTTATGTGAACCCTGAGATTGATTCTGAAAAATATACCGGCATTATCATTGATCCGGTATTGGTATTCGTCCATGCCGGAACTTACGGCGAGGGAATAAACGCGACCGCTATGCATAAACTCTCATATCTCTACCAAAAGGATGTCGCCAGGTCGCTCGACGGCATCTATACGCTAGAGAGCGCTCCCGGCCCTGATATTCTCAGGCTTCGTACGGCCTTTCTTAATGTCAGACCAACGGTTGAAGCGGAGACAGATGGCTTACAGTCGCTATCCGGCGTATCAATGGAGGCGGAGTTCGTGGACTCGGTTACGGGCGAGAGAGTGGGTAGCGTGCTCCACTACCGGCTTGGCAAAGGCTACGAAGAGATTGGCACCGGCACTCCAGCTAACCGGTCTAGAAAGATATTAAAGAAGTGGGCAGGGCTTATAAGGGCCTCAGCCGACCTAATTTTTATTAAGTAAAGAGAGGTCTCCATCAAAGAGGATGGGTACCTTCTCTTTGGGAGAGCTACGTAAATCGCCGACGGAAACCTATGCGTTTAAAGAGATTTTTTTATATCATTATTTTGGCTCTTTTCGTTTACGCCCCTAACGCCGCAGCAGAGCCACCGGGTGAGTATAGCGCCATCTTCGACCCGG
Organism: Deltaproteobacteria bacterium; assembly: GCA_029262475.1. GTDB lineage: Bacteria > Desulfobacterota > GWC2-55-46 > GWC2-55-46 > JAJCZF01 > JAJCZG01. Next base: position 17,185 of record JAJCZG010000139.1, on the reverse strand, counting down.
TGGACACCTTGCTCGCTCCGTGCATGGAGAAGGGTGAGGCTTGTCTTACCGAAGGCTTTACTCGTGATAAGTGCGAGGCGGTCGTCGAGGCATGCCTCGACGAGCTAGACAATAAAGCCAGGAAAGATCGTTACGCAAAGACCTCCGGTGCCGCCGGAGAAAGCAAGGCTATAGCCGCTTGCGAGGATATAGTGAAAGGGTGTTTTGAGGAGACGAAGGATATGGACTCCTGCGTAGTCGGGGTTTTACGATGTACCGAAGGTGGCGCAGACGACCAGTACCCGTGCTGCCCCAAGCGCTGCGTGAAAGACTATAAGGGACTCGTAAATAGCGGTGCCTCAGACATAGACGCCTTCCTTACGGTCTTTGTCGCTAATAAAACAGGTTGCTTTATTAAAGCTCCATACTAGCGTAGCAGGCACACAGGTGTGCTTTTAATTTGCGTATTCGTGTGACGCTGGTCACAGACGACACGCCACACTACGCGGCTGAGTTTCCAGGTAATGAATATTTAAACGAGTGACGCGTTGTAGAATGTTTCGGTTTATTCATGCAGTAATTGCGCTATATAAAAACCAGATTTCAACCTAGTCTGGCACACTGGTGTGGCGGGGGATTTTATGAATTCTTTTTTAAGATTATTACTTAGCTCTTTAGTTGTAGCAGCTTTTATTGTTACTACCTCGTTAGCGCACGCTAGCGAGGCCAAAAAACCTCCCGCTTCGGGCAAACCCAAGGCAAGGCCGGCTATCGTAGAGCTAGCTCCGCTCGTTAAGGGTGAGATAACGGATGAGATAATATTTTCCGGTACGGTCTTTTATAAGGAGGTCTCCGAGGTAGCAGCCGAAGTCTCCGGCAAGGTAAAGAGCGTCCACTTTGACGAGGGCGAGAGCGTAAAGGAGGGTTCCATGCTTCTCCGCCTCAACTCCGAGTTGCTGGAAAAATCCATAGATAGCACGGAGGCCGATTACGGCAAGGCGTTAGCCGACCTGGGGCTCTCGGAGAACGACCTGAAAAGGATAGAAGGTCTCTTTAAAGAGGAGTTCGTATCCGAACGTGACTATGACGAAAGCCGTTTCAGGGCCGAGGGGCTAAGGAAGACGGCCGAGTCGCTTAAGGCCAAGCTCGACCGCTTGAAGGTAGAGCTTAAAAAGAAGTCCATACGCGCCCCCTTCGACGGCGTCGTCATTGGGAGGGACGCATGGCGAGGCGAGTGGATAGCTCCCGGGGCCAGGGTCGCTACCATTGCCGCTACCGGAGAGCTGGAAGTAGTCGTCGATGTACCGGAAGAGGTGATGTTAAATACTAAACCCGGCACGAAGGCGGCTGTCTTTGCCGGAGGCAGGGAGTTTAAGGGTATGGTTTCGGCGGTTGTGCCAAGGGGCGATTTCTCAAGCCGCACCTTTCCGGTTAAGATTCTCGTAAAAGACAGTAAGGGGCTTATGGAGGGCATGTCCGCGAATGCCGCACTCTCAAATGGCGCGCCGAAGCCTGCACTAATTATTTTAAGGGACGCCGTAATAATTAATTTAGGCAGGGACGTTATTTACATATCCGTTGACGGGGTTTCGAAGATGGTGCCGGTAAAGGTCGTCGGCTACAACGGCACGAAGGCCGGTGTGGAGAGCGCCGAGCTAAGCGAAGGCATGCGCGTCGTCATAAAAGGCAACGAACGTTTGAGGGACGGCCAGCCGCTCGTCTCGGATAAGGCACGAAAATAAATAGACAGGCTTATTAGACTCACCAGATCTTTTTTATAAAACACCCCTTCATGGCGACGACTATATCGCCGCCGTCGGCAGGGGGATTTTTATTTTATCGAAGACGGATTATCTTAGGCAATAATGAACTTTATAAAATACTCCATAGAAAAGCCCGTTACGGTAATCGTCGGCGTCATACTCGTAGTCTTCTTCGGGGCAATAGGGTTACTTGGCATGCCCTACCAGCTCGCCCCTGACGTTACCGAGCCGGAGATAGCCGTCACCACGACATGGCCCGGCTCCACACCCTACGAGATCGAGCGCGACATCATAGAGGAGCAAGAAGAGGTCCTTAAGGGCATCCCCGGACTTCTTGAGATGGAGAGCTCGTCGTTTAATAGCCGTGGTACGATAACGCTCCGCTTTAAAATAGGCACCGATATAAATGACGCCCTCCTTAGGGTCTCGAATAAGCTGAACGAGGTGCCTAACTACCCTGAAAATGTTGAAAAACCCGTCATAAACGCAACCGGCGCGGCCACTAGCCCCGTAATCTGGATGATACTCAGGACCGCGCCCGATAACCCGAAGCACGTCATCACCTATAAAACGTATTTTGAGGACGAGGTAAAGCAGCATCTCGAACGCGTTGACGGCGTGGCGGATCTCTTCATCGCCGGCGGCGTGGAAAAAGAGATGCACGTTACCATCGATCCGGCGAAGCTCGCCTCCTACGGCATCGGGCTCGACGAAGTTATAAGGACGCTAAGAGAAGAAAATATTAACCTCTCGGCAGGCATCATGGGCGTCGGACGCCGCGATTACAGGATCAGGACTATAGCCGAGTTCAAGTCCCCATCGGATATAGAGCAGGTAGTGCTTCGCTCGACGGGCCAGCGTCGCGTCTTCCTCTCGGATGTCGCAACCGTAGGCATAGGCTACTCGAAACGCACCACCGCCATGCTCCATAACGCCAAGCCCGGCATAGCCGTTGGCGTTAAGCCCGAACCGGGCTCGAATATTCTCGACCTCTCCGACCGAGTTGAGCTAGTCGTAAACGAACTTAACGCAGGTAAGCTCAAGCAGGAGGGGATATACTTCGACTGGGTCTACGACCAGAGGAACTATATACGCGGCGCGATAGGCCTCATTAAGACCGATATACTCATCGGTGGAGCTCTAGCCGTTGCTGTCCTTCTGATATTTCTCCGGAGCGTAACGGCGACCGTAATCATAAGCACCGCCATACCCATAAGCGTGCTCGGGACTTTTATCTTCATGTTCGCCTTCGGGAGGAACCTTAATGTCGTAAGCCTCGCGGGCATATCATTCGCCGTAGGCATACTCGTTGATAACGCTATCGTTGTGCTTGAAAATATCGACAGGCATCTTAAGATGGGTAAGAGCCCGGCAGAAGCGGCATACGACGGCACAAGCGAGGTCTGGGGCGCTATACTAAATACCACCGTCTCGACGGTGGCGGTCTTCTTGCCTGTCATCTTCCTTCAGGAAGAAGCTGGTCAGCTCTTTAAGGATATCGCCATAGCCGTCTGCTTCGCAGTGACCCTTAGCCTCTTCGTCTCGGTATCGGTTATACCCATGCTCTCTGGGCGTCTCTTTAAAAAGGCGATGGAAGATAATGAGCAACAGCCGGGGCGCATCACGGCCTTCGGCGCTAGTGCGTCTCTATTTATCATGCGTCTTGTGAATGTCGCGGTAAGGAACAAGGCGGCATGCGTTATTACGACACTCTCCTTTACCGCCTTATCAGTCCTCCTCATAGTCGTACTTTTACCAAAGGCCGAGTACCTTCCTCAGGGCAATAGAAACCTTATAATAAATATTCTCATCCCCCCTCCGGGGCTCTCTTACGAGGAGAAGGAAGATATAGGAGAGAAGCTATTCGCCGCCTCAATGCCCTACATCGGAAAAGACGAAGTAGACGGCGTACCGGGTGTTAAGAATATGTTCTACGTCGGTACGGAGTCGATAATGCTCACCGGAGCCATAAGCGCCAAGGAGCACCGGGCGAGCGAGCTTCTCCCGGTTTATGGCCGTATAGTAAACAGCATGCCGGGCATCTTCGGTATAACCACTCAGGCCGGTATTTTTCAAACGCGCCTTGGAAGGGGCCGCACCATAGACGTTGAGATAAGCGGTGACGATCTCGCCGAGGTTAATAAGACGGCGGGTATCTTCTTCGGTATGATAAAGAAAGAACTCCCCGGAGCTCAGGTGCGGCCGCGTCCTTCCATAGAGACACTCTATCCTGAAGTACGCCTCATCCCCGACCGCGACCGCCTTAAGGCTCTCGGCATGGACGCCTCCGACTTCGGCGTAGCCGTTGACGTCCTTATGGACGGCCGCCGTATAGGAGACTTCAAGGCGGAAGGTAAGAAGAAGATAGATTTTGTCCTTAGGGCATCGGAAGAAGACGTCTCCACTCCTGAGGAACTCTATAATCAGCTCCTCGTAACTCCCGACGGAAAGCTCGTACCGGTCTCTACACTCGCTGCCCTTGAGCGAAGCGCCGGTATTACAGAGATAAGGCACCTTGAGAGGAGGAGGAGCGTAAGCCTCCAGGTCACCCCGCACGAGGATATGGCGATAAGCGAGGCGATGGAAGTTATAAACGAAAAGATTATTGGATCGGCGAAGACGAGGGGCATGCTCCGGGGTGTAGAGGTCCAGCAGAGCGGTGTAGCCGATAAACTCACCGAAACCATAAACGCCCTCCAGTGGAACTTTATCCTCGCGGCATTCATAATGTATCTTATAATGGCGGCACTTTTTGAAAACTTCCTCTACCCGCTGATACTGATGCTCACAATACCTCTTGGCGCCGCCGGAGGTTTTGTGGGGCTTAAGGCAGTTAATCTCCTTAGTAGCACGCCGCAGCCCTTTGACATAGTCACTATGTTAGGCTTCATCATAGCCGTTGGTATAGTCATAGATAACGCAACTCTCATAGTCTATCAGGCGCTAAATAATATGCGTAACTACGGTATGGCCCAGAGGGACGCGGTAATAGAGTCAACGAGGACGCGCCTTAGGCCGATATACATGAGCACGGCCACGAGCATCTTCGGCATGCTACCGCTCGTCGTAGCCCCCGGCCCCGGCTCAGAGCTCTACAGGGGGCTCGGAAGCGTTGTGCTAGGAGGCCTCGCCTTCTCCACCATCCTTACGGTCTTCGTCATACCGGCTCTCCTTATTCTCTTTATGAGGCAGGGAAAATCCTCTGCCTGATCTTTTTACGGAAAATTATCGTGACAAGCGCCGTAACTTTTGTAATAATTTAATCTGTAACTACTGAGCTTTTCACGGAGGGTTCCATGAGCGATACGGCTGCTGAGGCTGCTTCTGATAAGCGTGCGCACGAGAGAAAGCGCACCATATATTATTTCAAGGTCTTCGACAGGGAGACCGGGAAGCTCGCGGGGCACGTAGTTGATATCTCCGCATGCGGCATGATGCTCGTAGGCGAAGAACCCTTCGAATACGGCAGGGTCTACGCTCTTCGCATGGGGCTTCCTTTCGAGATCAATGGATCAAGCGACATATGCTTTGACGCGACCAAGGTATGGAGCGACTCCGACGTTAACGACGATTATCTGGATACCGGTTTTTATTTCGACTATATATCCGACGAAGATACGCAGAGGATATACCATCTTATAGAGAGTTATTCTTTTAGGAATTGAGCCTTCCCTTCAGTTTCCACCGTTATAAGCGACTGCCTGCCGCTAAGTTTCCAGCCGATATTTAATAAATTGATAAACCCGATTGATCTTTAAAGAGAGAGGCTATGGATCTCCTTACGATAGTTTTATTTATAATAGGCCTGGCATTTCTAGTCGGAGGGGCCGAGGTGCTTGTAAAGGGCGCCTCAAAGGTAGCCGTGCTTCTCGGCATCTCCCCGCTCGTCATCGGGCTTACGGTCGTTGCGCTCGGCACGAGCTCTCCGGAGCTTGCGGTAAGCATAAAAGCCTCCATCTCGGGGCAAACTGATATCGGAGTCGGTAATATAGTAGGAAGTAATATCTGTAACTTCCTCCTGATACTCGGGATTGCGGCCTCTGTTACGCCATTATTCGTTGTGCAGCAACTCGTCCGCCTGGACGTGCCAATCCTTATCGGCGTCTCCATTCTCCTTTATATTCTGGGGCTCGACGGCACCCTCACCCGCACCGAGGGGCTCGGCCTTCTTATAATCGGCATCATCTATACCGTCTTCCTTATATATAAGAGCAGGAAGGAGGGGGCCGAGGTAAAAGACGAGTACGACGGCGAATACGGCGACGTTACATCCCCGAAATCCAAAGGCTCCGGTAAACCCGCTGCGGGATGGATAAAAAACATCTCCTTTATCGTCGTTGGGCTAGCGCTCCTTACAATCGGCTCCCAGTGGCTCGTGGACGGGGCCGTGGCATTTGCGAGGGTCATGGGCCTGAGCGAACTAGTTATCGGCCTTACGGTAGTTGCGATAGGGACTTCGCTCCCCGAAGTTGCGACATCCGTCATGGCGAGCCTTCGCGGGGAGCGCGATATCGCCGTCGGAAACGTCGTCGGCTCAAGCCTCTATAATATACTCCTCGTCCTCGGCCTTACGACCTCTCTTACGCCGGGCGGTATAGGGGTCGCGCCTTCGGCTATACACTTCGACATACCGGTTATGATTGTCGTCACATTCGCGGCCCTTCCGATATTTTTTACCGGGCATATAATACGACGCTGGGAGGGGGCTCTCTTTCTCGCCTACTACGCCTGCTACCTCGCCTATCTCCTCATGAAGAGCGCCGAGCACTCAGCACTCCCGTACTTCGGAGGTGTGATGCTCCTCTTCGTTATTCCGCTTACATTTGTTACTATTATTATCTTGGCCGTAAGGGCGTTTCGTAACGGCAACGAGGAGAGCGGTATTATTTAAATTAGCCGGAGAGCTAATTATAGTAATTTATTCAATTAAATCAATGGGTTGCGGCATGCAAGTGCGCTCCTGATACGCGCATTGAGCGCCTTAAATTATTGGAGTGCATTACTACGCGGCGGGTGTGGGTGCAGAAGAAAACAGTATACGCCTCTGGCGCGTTGTAATGAGTCTTGTTTTGTTCATGCGGCCCGTTGCGCGTATTAAAACAGGACTGGTCCTGTGTTCCACGTGGAACATTATGAGATTCTACAAAGTAGATTGATATGATGAGTAAAGAAGAATACGATATAATAGTAATAGGCGCAGGGCACGCGGGTATCGAAGCCTCGCTTGCGGCTGCTCGTTTAGGGCTAAAGACCCTAACTGTCACCATGAATATCGATACAATCGGACAGATGAGCTGCAACCCGGCCATAGGCGGTATCGCCAAGGGACATCTTGTTAAAGAGATAGACGCCCTTGGCGGGGAGATGGCAAAGGCTATCGACGAGACCGGCATACAGTTCCGTACGATAAACGCGAGCAAGGGCCCAGCCGTCAGGTCAACGCGCGCGCAGGCGGATAAGGCCCTCTACAGGAGGCGCATGCGAATGGTCCTTGAAGATACCGAGGGGCTCCGCATACGCCAGGGGCTCGTAGACGAGCTTATAGTTAAAGAAGACGATGGCTTTTCTCGAATAGAAGGCATCCGTCTCAATACCGGCGAGTGCTTTTATGCTAGTGCCGTCATAGTTACGACCGGGACATTCCTGAAGGGGCTCCTCCATATAGGTATGGTGAGTTTTGAGGGCGGGAGGGCCGGAGACCTGACTAGCAGGGCGCTTTCAGAGTCGCTAAAGGGGTTAGGGCTCAGGATGGGACGCCTTAAGACGGGAACCTGCCCCCGTATCGACGGTAGGACGATAGATTATTCGGGGCTTGAGGCGCAGCACGGCGACGATTACGTGCCGCCGTTCTCTTTCTCTACTAAAGATCTAACAAAAGACCAGCTCCCGTGCCATATAACCTATACAACACCCGAGACGCATGCCATTATTAACGCGAACCTCGACCGGTCGCCGCTTATGAGCGGTATAATAGAGGGTATCGGCCCGAGATACTGCCCGTCCATTGAAGATAAGCTCATAAAGTTCCCGGACCGGGACCGCCACCAGATATTCCTTGAGCCCGAAGGGCGCGTTACGCACGAGGTGTACCCTAACGGCCTATCTACAAGCCTTCCCGTGGACGTGCAGCTCAAGTTTCTCAGGTCAATACCGGGGCTAGAGTCCGTCGAGATACTTAGGCCGGGTTATGCCGTGGAGTACGATTTCGTGGACCCGACAGAGCTTAAGTTGACGCTTGAGACGAAAAAGGTAGCAGGGCTCTATCTCGCGGGGCAGATAAACGGCACCTCGGGGTACGAGGAGGCCGCGAGCCAGGGGCTTATGGCCGGGGTAAACGCGGTGCTTAAGATACGCGGCGAAGAAGCGCTCATCCTGGATCGCTCCGAGGCGTATATAGGCGTCCTCATTGACGATCTCGTTACAAAAGGCACGGAAGAGCCCTACAGGCTCTTTACCTCCAGGGCCGAGTACAGGCTGCTGCTTCGCGAAGATAACGCGCAGTTCCGTTTGGCGGAAAAAGGGTTTAAGGTAGGATTAGTCCAGGAAGATACTTATAAAACCTTCCTTAAGAAGAAGAATATCGTCGCCGGTGAGATAAAAAGACTATCAGCCATAAGGCTCACCCCCTCGGAAGAGACACGAAAGCGCCTAAAGGAGCTTAAGCTCCCGGAGATAAAGAAGTCCATTAGCCTGAAGAAATACTTGAGGCGCCCCGAGATGGACCTCGAAATGGCGTACGAGTTCCTCGCTGAAGAGCTTACCCTGTCAAAGGAGCTCATTAAACTCGTTGAGACGGATATCAAGTACGAGGGGTATATAGAGCGTCAGGCAGAAGAGGCTAAGCGCTTCAAGCGTGTGGAAGAGGTTAAAATTCCCGCAGATACGGAATTCCACGAAATAGCAGGCCTTTCTATCGAAACAATAGAAAAACTTAGAAATATAAGACCAAAATCCATAGGACAGGCCGGAAGAATATCCGGTATAACACCTGCGGCAATATCAATGCTGATGGTCTACCTTAAAAAGAACGATTTATTATAGGATTAAAATAAAAGCTGGGTGGAACCTTTCTGTAGAAAGGCTTCCCCCCAAGCCCCCCTCCAAAGACTTTTAGTGTTGCCTCCATATTCTTCCCCCCAAACCGGGGGGAAGAATATGGAGATATTAAAGTTTTTTGAAAGGGGTTAGGGGAAAACTTTTTTTACAAAAAAGTTTTCATCCTGCATTATATTTAAACATATGAATATAACCGACATTTTAAAAGACGGAGCCAGGGAGCTCGGTATAGAGCTTAATGAAGTAGAGATTAGCGCCTTTATGCTCTATCTCTGTGAGCTTAAGAAGTGGAACGAGCGTATTAACCTCACCGCCATTAAGGGTGACGTAGATATTGCAACGCTCCATTTTTTAGATTCATTATCTCCTTACGGCCTTATCAGGGAGGCTCTTGGGTCTAAGGAGGGTGCACGTCTTCTGGATATGGGCGCGGGCGGTGGCTTTCCGGGGCTTCCGCTTAAGATTGTTTGTCCGGAGCTGGATCTTACTCTCATGGACTCCGTCGGTAAGAAGGTGAATTTCATGCGTCATATGATACGGAGCCTTTCTTTAGAGGGGGCCGGGGCTGTTAAGGCCCGCGCGGGTGAAGGAAATATTATAGCCGAATATAAAGAGTCCTTCGATATCGTCATCTCACGGGCCTTCTCGAAGCTCACGGCCTTTCTAAAGCTCGCGTTGCCGCTTACACGCGTCGGGGGGCATATACTTGCGATGAAGGGGCCGGGTAACGATTTGCTGAAGGAGGAGCTTAGGGAACTTGAGGGTTTGAGCAGAGTCTATACGGACCGCCTTCAGCTCGTCGGGCGAGAGGAGTGCGCCATACCCTTTACGGATAGGTTAAATACGCTCTTCCTCTATAAAAAATTATCTTAGAAATACTACGTTCCACGTGGAACACCACACCAGTGTGGGTTTTATACGCGCATTAAACGCTGGTGGTTTACACAAGCCGTGCTACGCGGCGGATGAGGAAACTCTTTGAAATTAGACCTTAATATGGTAGAATTCTTCTCTTATGGGTAAAGTAATTGCAATAGCCAATCAGAAGGGCGGAGTAGGGAAGACAACGACGGCGGTGAATCTCGCCTCGTGCCTCGCCGTGGCCAAGAGAAAAGTCCTGTTAATTGATATGGACCCGCAGGGCAACGCCTCAAGCGGCCTCGGCCTAAACGGCGACTCAACCAAGGTCGGCATCTACGACGCCCTTGTAGGCACAGCCGAGATTAAAGACCTTATACGCGATACCCTTATACCGTGCCTAAAGGTGGTTACCTCTACGATAGACCTTACTGGAGCGGAGATAGAACTCGTGGACCTGACGGAGAGGGAGACGAGGCTAAAGAAATCGGTAAGGGAGGTAGCACCTCTCTTTGACTATATCTTTATCGATTGTCCGCCGTCACTTGGGCTCCTCTCGGTTAACGCGCTTACGGCTTCGGATTCCGTCCTCATCCCGATTCAGTGCGAGTATTTCGCGCTCGAAGGGATAAGTAAGATTCTAAGGACGCTTAAGCTCATCCGTGCCCGCCTTAATCCGGAGCTTAGTATAGAGGGTGTGCTCCTTACGATGTTCGATGCGCGTAATAACCTCTCTCACCAGGTCGCAGAAGAGATACGCCTACACCTTGGGGATAAGGCCTACGAGACGGTGATACCGAGGAACGTGAAGATAAGCGAGAGCCCAAGCTTTGGTAAGCCCGTGGTCCTCTACGACGCGCGTTCGAGCGGGGCGATAAGCTATATGAAGTTCGCGAAGGAATTTTACATAAGAAGCAGTGAAAGTCTAGTAAAATCAACTACTTAGGCATTAAGACAGTTTCGTTTGAACCGTCACTGATATATGAGGAGGGGTAGAGGTTGGCTAAGAAAAGTGTTTTAGGGAGGGGGCTGGGGGCTCTCATCGACGATTCGTTTGGCGGTGGTGTTACCGAGGGGCCAGGAGGGGGAGAAAAGTACTTTCTCTGCCCCGTAGACAGTATTCACCCCAATAGGCAGCAGCCGAGGAAGACGTTTAAGGACGATCGCCTCGCCGAGCTCTCTGCCTCGATAAGAGAGAAGGGTATAATAGAGCCCCTTATCGTAACGAAGACGATGGAAGAGGGCTTTGAGCTCATCGCAGGGGAGCGGCGGTTACGCGCTTCGAAGATGGCCGGGCTCACCGAGGTGCCGGTAGTCGTACTTAATGTAAGCGACACCGAGAGCCTGGAGCTTGCGATAATAGAAAATATCCAGAGGGAGGATTTAAATCCCGTGGAGGAGGCACTCGCCTACCAGAGCCTGGTGGACTGCGGAGATTCGCAAGAAGAGGTCGCAAAAAAGGTCGGTAGGCAGAGGGCGACTGTCGCAAATTTCCTCCGCCTGCTAAAACTCCCTAAAGAGGCCCTCGATGCCGTCGCGGGAGGCGAGGTCTCAATGGGTCACGCTAAGGCAATACTCTCGCTCGAAGGAGAAGCGCCGAGGAGGGCGCTCTTAAGGAGTATCATTAAGAAGGGCTTATCCGTAAGGCAGACGGAGGCCGCTGCGAGAAAGACGCTCAAGGGGGATACCGGTAAAAAAGGCACCGGGAAGACGAGACTTACGGAGGTCGAGGAGACTTTACTGAGGGCTCTCGGCACAAAGGTCGAGGTTACCGAGCGGGGCGGCAAGGGCAGGATAGAGATATCTTACTTTACGGCAGAGGAGAGAGAGCGTCTCCTTGAGCTCTTGTTTTCTCTTGGATAAATAAGTAAATTTCCCCGGTAAGCGTTTGGCCGGGAGCGGAGGTTTTGGATTATGTTTGGACAAAAGGGTGACAGTAAGGACGACACCGCCGTGGGCGGGAGCCATAGAAGCATAACCGGCTATATCGGCAAGGGGATGGAGGTCGAAGGAAAGATCGACTTCGAGGGCGCTATACGCATCGAGGGGCTCTTTAAGGGCGATATACATTCGGCCGGTACTCTGATCGTCGGCGAGGGAGGCATGGTCGAGGCCAATATCAAGGTCGATACTGTCATAGTGACGGGCGAGGTAAAGGGTTTAATCGAGGCGAGGACGAGGGTGGAGTTAAATAGCCCCGGCAAGGTTTACGGCGAGATACGCACCCCTAACCTTATAATCTGCGAGGGTGTAACCTTCGAGGGGACGAGCAACATGACAGGTTCGGTCCCGAAGGCTGCGACAGCGCACAAGACCTATACCCCCTTTAAACGCCCGGAATCCAAGGTAGCGGCGGAAGGCGGCGAGGGCGGTTGATGAGCTGCATCGAAGGAGTGGTCCGGCAGGGGCGCGGTTAATATTTGAGAATGGTAGAAGGGGAGATTAAATTTGATTTTTTTGTCCCTTTCTAATAAAATGGACTAAATTTCCACACCAGTGTGGTTTTAATTCGTGCAATTAGCCGCCTGTGGTATACGAAGCCTCTGCGTACGCGGGCAAGGCTGTTAAAGAGACCACCGGTAAACACATCCGCCGCGTAGTTTAGCGTCCCGCCTGTGGCCAGCCTATAGATGCGCGTATCAAAGCCGGACTAGTCCGGATGGGTATTTAAAATAAAATTTGGAGAATTAAAGACGTGATCAGGGAAAAAAAGATTTGGCTCGACGGCAAGCTCGTCGACTGGGATGAGGCGAATGTTCATATCCTTACCCATACGCTCCATTACGGGATGGGGGTCTTCGAGGGGATACGCTGCTATAAGAGCGACGACGGAAGGAGCGCTATCTTCAGGCTCCGGGAGCATACGAGGAGGTTATTCGACTCGGCCCACATCTCGCAGATGGAGATACCCTTTACACAAGACGAGATAAACGAGGCCACGGCCTCTATTCTTAAGGAGAACGACCTTTCGGAGGGTTATATACGCCCGCTCGTCTTCATTGGGGACGGCGCGATGGGGCTCCATCCGGGGAAGAACAAGATACGCGTAGCCATTGCGGGTTGGACCTGGGGGGCCTACCTCGGGGACGACGGCCTTGAGAACGGCATAAGGACAAAGATAAGCTCGTTTGCGAGGAATTACGTTAACGCAGGGATGACCAAGGCAAAGATTGTCGGAAATTACGTAAATTCGACACTCGCCAAGCGCGAGGTCGTCGCTGCGGGTTACGACGAGGCGTTACTCTTGGATACCGACGGGTATCTCTCCGAGGGGAGCGGCGAAAATATATTTATCGTCAGGGACGGGGAGATAAAGACAACACCGAATACCTCGATACTAAAGGGAATAACAAGGGATTCGATAATCGAGATTGCCCGCGATAACGGTCTAAAGGTAACTGAAGAGCGTTTTACGCGCGACGAACTCTATATCGCCGACGAGTGCTTCCTAACGGGGACCGCAGCCGAGATTACGCCTGTGCGCGAGGTCGACGACCGCGCCATCGGCACCGGGAAGCCCGGCCCTGTTACAAAGAAGTTGCAAAAAATATTCTTCGATACCGTAAAGGGCAGGGATAAGACCTACGAACGCTGGCTTAATTACGTATAGGATAAATTGCGCCGCCTTCGGCGGCACGACCAACGGTCTATAGATAAGGGGGCTTCTTTTTATAAGAAGCCCCCTCTTTTTTTGTCAAAATATGATAAGGAGGAGCACTCCGAGGAGGATTCTGTAGGCTGCGAAGGGCTTCATAGTTACCCTTTCGACAATTTTCAGGAATATATGTATCGTAAGGTATGCGAAGACGAAGGCTATGAAGAAGCCTACGAGCACCTGAGTCCAGGGAGTGACCACCCCCCCCCCGATGAGCTTTGTCGCCTCATAGCCGCCGGCGATGAGCCCTACCGGTACGGAGAGGAGAAATGAAAAACGCGCTGCGGCACTCCTCGTAAGCCCCGAGAGGAGCCCGGCCGTAATGGTAATGCCAGACCTGCTCGTGCCTGGAATTATGGCGATAGACTGCGAGAAGCCTATGGCTATGGCGATTAACCAGCCAATGCCTGATATATTCATAAGACCGGGGCGCCTGTCGGCAAACCACAACACTACTCCCCACCCTATTGACGACCAGGCGATCACCTTTACGCTCCTTAGTTCGCCGGAGACGAAATTGTGAAAAAAGAAGCCTGAAAGGAGCACGGGTATCGTCGCTACGATGAGCATCCAGGCGAGCCTTCCGTCCTGGTAAGTATAACGTCCGCTCCCTCCGCCGGGCTTAAGGCTATGGTAAAAACCTCCGATGATTCTCTTGAGGTCGCTCCTCAGGTAGAAACATATTGCGAGAGTGGTGCCGCTATTCAGGGCCACGTCATAGGCAAGCCCCTGGTCCGGCCATGCGGTTACCAACGGCATGAGTATCAGATGTGCGCTCGACGATATCGGTAGAAACTCTGTTATGCCCTGAATAAGAGCAAGTAGTACAGCTTGAACGGAATCCATAATCGCCTCTCCCTGTGTAGTAAAGATTAAAAATTATCAGGTTTAGGGGAAAGCGTCAATAAATAGATATCACTGCACGAAGGAAGCTTTCATAAAATCGCAGATTATTGTACTATAATTTTATCTCTAACAAGCGTTATTTTACGGTCATAATATAACACTTAGTGGGGAGGTACGGCTTGCGGAATCGACCGGAGAGCCGACGGTTACGGATAAAAGCAAAAATGTTTGAGTCCTAGAGTTAAATCATACCAATAGCGAGGTTCTGTTTTGAAATTGTATCTTGTCCGACACGGAGAGGCGGAGCTTAGAACGGACGACCCCGGGTTATCCGTAAGGGGCAGGGAGCAGGCGAAAAAGAGTGTGGCCTTTGCCTCAGGTACCGGCGTTCGACCACTCCAAATCTTCCACAGCCGTAAGAGGAGGGCTAAAGAGACCGCCGAAGAGTTTGCCAAAGTAATTAACCCGCGAGGTGGTATCATAGAGAAGGACGGCCTCTCCCCTAACGACGACCCGGCAGAGTGGGCCGAAATTATCGAGCAAGAGACAGACGACCTGATGCTTGTAGGACACATGCCTTTTATGCCCGCTCTAGCCAACCTTCTCCTTACCGGCAATACGGATAAGTGTATTATTATGGGCTTTGAGAACGCCGCAGTACTCTCTCTCGTAAGGAGCGGGGGCGGGCGCTGGATGATCGAGTGGTTCGCCGGGCCTACGCTTAGCCGGTGAGCCGCAAATTACACTCCTGCCTGCGCGCGGCTTAAAGACTGTATAAATAGATATATTTGTGGTATTTTTAGAAAACAATTATCTTTAGATAAATGGACCATTTGAAGGGACAGGTATGCTCGAAAAGCTTAATATATTCAAGGGTATAAAGCAAAGGTTGATCCGTAGCCACAATGCGTTAGCGGGGGCTGTGGAGGGGGCGTTTAAGGGAGTATCCAGGGAAGAGGCTCTTGAGAACCTCGAAGAGGCGCTGATACTCTCTGATGTCGGCGTTAATACCGCCCTTGAGCTTGTAGATAGCCTTAGGGAGGACTTCGGCAAGTGGGACGTGGAGGCGGTAAAGGCGAGGCTACACGAAAATATATACAAAATACTCAAAGAGATCGAGGCCCCGCTCGTGATAGGTCCGGCCCCTCACGTCATAATGGTCCTCGGGGTAAACGGAGTAGGAAAGACCACGACCATCGGTAAGCTTGCGAGCCGCTTTACCTCTGAGGGGAAGAGCGTAGTGCTAGCTGCGGGCGACACCTTCCGGGCAGCCGCCATAGAGCAGCTAGAGCTGTGGAGCGAGCGCACCGGCTCTACGATAATAAAACAGAAGTCCGGCGGGGACCCGGGGGCCGTGGCCTTCGACGCGATAAAATCGGCTCGGGCGAGGAATACCGACGTCGTACTTATCGATACCGCAGGCAGGCTCCACACTAAGACGAATCTCGTTGAGGAGCTAAAGAAGATTCACCGCATCGTCGGAAGGGAGCTTCCGGGCGCGCCGCATGAAAATCTCCTAGTCCTCGACTCATCCACCGGTCAAAATGCGCTAAATCAGGCAAAAATCTTTAACGAAGCCGTGGGCGTTACCGGCATTGCGCTCACCAAGCTCGACGGCACGGCGAAGGGCGGCATAATCGTCGCCATCGCAAGGGAATTAAAGATACCTGTGCGCCTTATAGGGGTCGGCGAGAGCGTGGATGATTTACGGGACTTTAACGCACGCGAATTTACAGAGGCGCTTATTTAGAGAAGCCGGACTGGTCCGGCACACTAGTGTGCCGGCGGGGAGCTATGGTAGAATCACATGTTAAGAGATCGGCGGAAAAACACTCGTCCAGGGCCGTTCGGATTACGCTCTTTTGCGTAGGAACTATTTTTATCGCCTGCGCAGTAGCAGGTATATTTATGCCGGTGCTCCCGACGACACCGTTTTTGCTACTCGCTACCGCCTGCTACGCCCGCTCCAGCGACCGTTTTTATAACGCCCTTCTCAGTAACCGCATCTTCGGCCCGATAATCGTAGACTGGCATGAGAACAGGTGCATCTCTAAAAAGATCAAGTTCATCGCCATCTCCATGATCGTCGTAACCATAGGTTTTTCAGCGGGTTTTGTCGTAAAACCCGTATACCTGAAAGCAGTGCTGGTAACTCTTGCCGTCGGCGTAACGCTATTTATTTTGAGTTTCCCTTCCGAGAGGAGCGAAGATTAAAAATCCGGGCGGCTACCGATACCACAGGCGAAGTCTACAGAAGCTCTAGTTAGGTGCTCTATCAACTAATATTATACTTATAGCTTGACAATTACTCGTTCATGGTTAATTATATGGGGTCTTTAAAATAAAGCAGACGCCGTTTATTTAAGCGGGCGGCGTCTCCATGAGTTTCTCTATCGGTCGGTGATCCAGTCCGTTTAATTCTATCCGCACCGGAGGCTCAGGGTTATTTAACTTAAGAAATTTCATCGGAGGATGTGATGGCAGCGGCAAAGAGTGGAGACAAGGTAAGGGTGCATTATACGGGTAAGCTTGCCGACGGAAGTGTATTCGATTCTTCCGACGGGAGGGATCCGCTTGAGTTTACGGTCGGCGACGGTTCGGTAATCCCCGACTTTGACGCGGCAGTGGAAGGGCTAGGTGTCGGCGAGTCCATAACACGCGAGATTGAGGCCGAGAGCGCTTACGGCAAATACATAGACGAACTCGTAATGGAGATAGAGCGTACGCAGCTTCCCCAGGAGATCCCCTACGAGGTTGGCCGTCAACTCCAGATACCGCAGGAGGATGGCCGGGCCGCAGTTGTGACGGTAACAGGCGTTACCGATAGCTCGGTAACTCTCGATGCTAATCACCCGCTCGCAGGTAAAGACCTGACATTCCAGATTGAGCTCGTCGAGATAGTAGGCGAATAAAATACCAGGAACTAATCGTTTAAAGTTTTTAAGAGGGGCCCCGGCTGTAAAGCTCGGGCCCCTTTTTTATTTGACCTGCTTAAAAACACACCAGCGTGGTTTTTATTAGGCGCAAC
>JAJCZG010000138.1 GCA_029262475.1 Deltaproteobacteria bacterium | reverse complement strand
ACCTTCATTGGCTAAAGGAGGAAGGGTTCTTTATGGCCCTTAAGGGTTACGCCGCCGCCGGTGGCAGGGTCATGGGCATCTGCGGCGGTTTCCAGATGCTCGGCAAAAGTGTCTCAGACCCATGTGGCGTAGAGGCCGGTGCCGGAGAGTCCGTCCCGGCCCTCGGACTCCTCGACATGGTGACAATACTTACCCGTGATAAGAAGACCTTCCGAGTTCGCGGCGAGGCTCTCGGTCTATTCGCCGCTACGGCGGGTCTTCCAGTGGGCACCGGCCTCCCGGCGGAGATAACGAAGATCAATGGCTATGAGATACACATGGGCGAGACGGTCTCTAAGGAGCCGCCGTTTGCCGTTATTACTGAGCGCAGCGGTGAAGGCGTATCCATAAATGACGGCGGGGTATCCGGGTGCGGCAGGGTAATGGGTACCTATATCCACGGCCTATTCGATAACGACGCGTTTAGGGCGGCCTTTATATCTTCAGTCGTCGGTGGCGGAAGTGAGGGCATAGCCACCGGTGATCCCTCTGATGATACTTCAAGAAAGCCTCCGGCGACGAGCTTCGAAGCCGTGGTGGAGGCCTCGATTAAGAAGCTCTCCGAGACGGTAAAGGCCTCGGTTGAGATGAAGCGTATTTATGATATTATGGGTTTGTAGTTTTCCAGATAATCTGAAAGGTAACCAATGATTTCTTCTCTATACGGCCCGTGGGAGTGCGCCGTAATAATTATAGTTGCGTTTATTCTCGATCTTATCGCCGGAGACCCGGAGTGGCTCCCTCATCCGGTTAGAATAATAGGCGCGCTGGTAGATTTTCTCGACCGCTTTATAAGACCCTTTTGCCCGACTCCCGGAGCGGAGCGCAGGGGCGGGATCTTTGCCGCTCTTATCGTCGTAGTCGTCTCATTTGGCGTAACTTTTGTAGGCCTTTTTATTCTTAAGGGGATATCCGTCGGACTTTTTTACCTCGTAAGCGTCTACCTTGCATGGACTACTATCTCTGCCAGAGGGCTTAGTCTGGAAGCCGGACGCGTTATGGGGTTTTTAAAAGTTTCGGACCTTACCGGGGCTAGAAGAAGCCTCGCTCGCATAGTAGGGCGCGAGACCGGGGGGCTGACTGAGGCCGACGTTACAAAGGCCGTAGTAGAGACGGTCTCCGAAAATACCTCGGACGGCGTTATCGCTCCACTCTTCTTTCTGGCCGTTGGCGGCGTACCACTCGCCATCGCTTATAAGGCGGTAAATACGCTCGACTCCATGCTCGGCTATAAGAGCGAGCGCTATATAAACTTCGGTCGTTTTTCAGCCAGGCTCGACGATGCGGTTAACTACCTTCCGGCGCGTATTACAGCGGGTCTCATGGTGGTTTCCTCCATGCTCCTTGGCTTTAACTGGCGCGCTTCAGCCAGGATACTTATGCGAGACGGAGGCGCCCACCCGAGCCCCAACGCGGGGCTCCCCGAAGCAGCTGTAGCCGGGGCCGTCGGGGTACGCCTCGGCGGGCCGTCGAGCTACGGCGGGGTCGTTCACGTTAAGCCTCACATAGGCGACGCGCTTGTCGACCCTACGGGGGCATCGGTAGCCGGGAGTATCAGGATAATGTATCTAACTGGGGCGATCATGGCGGGGATTCCGGCTGTGATTGCGTTAATTTTATAGGAGGATTTAAATATGTTTGCAGCGCTTAACTTTTTTCACCTCCTCAGTATGGTCATCTGGGTAGGGATGATAGTGTTTTTTACCTTCTTTGCGGCGCCGAGCGTCTTTAAAGCGCTCCCGAGGGAGCTTGCAGGCGAGGTCATCGGGCACATCTTCCCCAAGTACTGGGCCGTAGGCTACCTGATGAGCGCGGTCTCCATCGGCACCGTACTTTATTTATCGAGCTTCGCAAAGGTTTTTCCGACCTTAAGGGTCTCTATACTTGTGGTAATGGCGGTACTTAGCTTATACTCGGGGCTTGTGGTTGGCAGGGAGGCGCGCTCCATAAAGGCCGAGATAAAGGCCGTGGAGAGTGTCGAGGAAAAGGAGACGCTTCGCAGTACCTTTAAGAAAGTACACGCAAAGAGCGCCATCTTAAATCTGCTCATCCTTATACTCGGGATTTTCTATATATTTCTTATCTCAAGGGATCTCACGCTCTAACCTTAAGACCGTTAAGGAGGGGGTTTTATATGGGTACAACTTACAGAAAAGTAGAGCTCGTAGGAACGTCGCCGGATAGCTTTGAGGACGCCATAAATAACGCCCTTGCCACTGCTAATAACGACCTTCCGGGGCTCGCCTGGTTCGAGGTCGTCGAGCAGCACGGTAAGATCGAAGGCGGAAGGGTCTCTTCCTTCCAGGTTGTAATGAAGGTAGGCTTTACCCTCGACTGAGATCTCTTTATCTATAGCTACAGGCGACCGAGGTATTTGAAAGGTTTTTAAGTATAACTTATAGGCGACCGAGATAGTTGAAAGGTTTTTAAATGTATACGGACTACGGACACGGCGGGGATATACGGGGCGCTGCCCTCGGGGCCGGTATCGACCCTGAGGGGATAATAGATTTTAGCGCAAGTGTCGCCCCGCTAGGGCCTTCTCCAAAGGCCCTTAAGGCCATTAACAAAGCGGTAAGCGGGTTGTCGAATTACCCGGAGCCTGTGGCCGAAGAGTTCATTAAAGAAGTCGCAAAATATCACTCCCTCCCGGAGCGCGCCTTTGCCGCCGGTAACGGCTCGGTGGAGTTCATTTACCTCGTCGCGCGCCTTTTTGCCCCGGGCAGAGCGCTCATCGTCGAACCGGCATTTAGCGAATACAGGCGCGCCCTTGAAATAGCTGGTGTTGAAGCCGTCTCCTTTATGACGGATGAGGATTTCTATTCCGTAAATACAGACCGGCTGCTAGGGGAGATAGAATCGGGTTCTTTCAAGATGCTCTTTATCGCTAACCCCTCTAACCCGGCAGGCGATCTTACCCCAAACAGTGAGCTTTTGCGCATAATAGATGCGTGCGAGGAGACGGGGACGCTTATGGTTCTCGACGAAGCGTTTTGCGACTTCTCCGAAGCCGCTTCCCTTAAGACCGCTACGTGGGGTTACAAAAAACTTCTAATACTTAGATCGATGACGAAGTTTTTTTCACTCGCCGGGCTTCGTCTCGGTTACATCATCGCTCACCCCGAGACTGCGGGCTTCATCCGGGATAGTCTCCCGCCCTGGTCCGTAAACTCGCTCGCCGCAGCGGCCGGTACGGCATCTCTAAAAGACGAGGAGCATATCAAACTGGTGAGAGAGTGGTACACTTCGGAGAAGACGCCCTTCTTTAGCGCCCTTACAGGAATTAAAGGATTAAGCGTCTTACCCTCTGCCGCTAATTTCTTCGCCGTTCAGATAGAGGCGGGTTACGGGCCCGGCACCGCTTCTCTCTTAAGAACTGAACTCCTCTCTAAAGGAATCCTCATCAGGGATCTCTCGAACTTCCGTGGGTTGGGTGACACTTTCTTCAGGGTGGCACTTAGGGGCCGAGAGGAGAATGCTCTCCTTACCCTGGCCTTATCCGAGAGTCTTAAGGCAAGGGCCGTCTCTTTATAGGGGGATATTCCCCCGGGGTTATCTGCCTGCGTTTATCTTTCTCCTTCCGTTTATCTTCCTTGGCGTCTTCGCCGACTGGGTAAAACTTCAAACTGAGTACGAAATTCTATATCGTAACATCCGTGCCTGTAGCGGTGCTGCGGGTTGGAAGGAGAGAGCGCTTACGCCGTAGCCATGTTTATACGGCCTACGGGCATAGCGGTAGCTCCTGATGGATTTATCTGTCTTTGAAATTGCCAATTTAGGATATAAATATCTTAAATGGATATTATTTTCTAAAGGTTCTTCCATTTATTCCGATTAAAATAAAGTGAGGAGACGTCATATTAATGCGACTCCGAGCTTTCGGCATAATAATATTATATTTTCAGGCAGCAACGGCACTTCACTTGGAGGAAGAGATGGAATTATTAAGTAAAATCAGTATCAAGGCGGCGCTGATCGGTGTCCTCGGGGCACTTGTGTTAGTGCTTGTAGTGGTCTCAGTCCAAAAGCTCAGACTGGCAAACGCGGACTATGTCGAGGCTCAAAGGCTCCAGATAGCCAACGACCTTGCGGACCATATAATATCCGCAGCCGGTTTTCAGGCAATAGAGCGTGGAGTAACCGCTACTGCCCTCTCCAAGCATAGCGTCGCTGACGCTGCTTTTATCGCGAAGATAGAGAAACTAAGGATGAAGGGGGATAAGGAATTCGCTGAGACCGAGGAGCATATAAGTGAAGTTATGGTCATAGACCCGACGAATGAATCTCTAACCTTTGCGGCCGGGACCTTAAAGGCGGCCAGGCAGAGCGCCCTTAAGGCGAGAAAACGCGTGGATATTAACCTCAGGAGAGTAGAGAAGGATTTGACCCCGCAGGAGTGGATAGGGACGATGAGCGCCATGATAGAGGCCGGAGCGGAATTAAGGCTCGCCGCCGTCACGTCCCCGGCTCAGCAGCATACATTTCATGAGATCGCCAGAATGAATATCTTCCACAAACATTCCATCTGGCTCGCCAGCGAGTACGCAGGCAGGGAGCGGGCTATAATAGGCGGACACATAAACGCCGGTAAGCCGTTCTCTCAAGAGACGAGGGCCAAGCTAGGCGCCTTCAGGGCGATAAACGAGATTAACGTCAAGAATATCATCTCCCTTAAGAAGCAGGCCGGTACCGCAGGTAACGTCCTTAAGAGCGTCAGTGATTTGGAAAATAACTTCCTTGGTAGCTTCGAAGATGTGCGCAGTGCTGTTTACGCCGCTTCCGAGACTGGTGAATATCCCATAGCAGCAGGCGAGTGGATAAAGGACGCTACAAACGGCATCGACTCGATACTTGCAGTATCCACTGCGTTAAGCGAGTTCGCGAAGCTTGAGCTTGATGAGGCGGTAGCCGGGATCGAGCACGAGAGGCTGATGGCTCTAACCACTCTCGTCATAACAGGCATACTCGCATTCCTCTCTTTTCTCGTGGTGAAGTTCAGGGTACTTAAGCCGATGCATAACCTGAGAAAAATCAATGAAATCATAGGACGGGTTGATGAAACAGGCGACCTCTCCCTTACGATAGACTGCAAGGGTAATGACGAGACGGGGCAGATTGCGCAATCCTTTAATAAGATGATTAGTAAGTTTTACAAGATAGTTATAGAGATGAAGACGAGTTCCGACCATCTGGCTTCGGCCTCGGAGCAGCTTTCATGTACGGCCACCGGCATAGCCAATGGCGCCGAGCAGCAGACCGCTAAGGCAGAGCAGGTCGCCGCCGCCTCACAGGAGATGAGTTGCACAATCGTTGAGGTCGCAAAGAACGCCTCAGGGGCCACCGAGGCCGCAAACCACGCCAACACGGCGGCTTCCGAGGGGACAGAGGTTGTATCGAAGACGATTCAAAGCATGAACGGTATCGCCATAACCGCAAGGGAGTCGAGCGAGGTAATATCCACACTCGGCGACCGTTCAAACGAGATAGGGAAGATAATAAAGGTCATCGAGGATATCGCCGATCAGACTAACCTCCTCGCCCTTAACGCAGCCATCGAGGCCGCCAGGGCAGGTGAGCAGGGTAGAGGTTTTGCCGTCGTAGCCGACGAGGTGAGGAAGCTTGCCGAGAGAACCGGTACTGCGACAAAGGAGATAGGAGAGATGATCAAAGCCATCCAGGTCGAGACAGGCAAGGCCATAGCGACTATGGATAAAGAAGTGAAAGTTGTCGAAGAGGGAGTAGGTCTCGCCGAGCAGGCGGGTATATCGCTTAGAGAGATAGCCGAAGAGGTTAGTACGGTAACCGCCGTAATTCAGCAGATAGCCACGGCGAGCGAAGAGCAGTCGGTAGCGGCCGATCAGATAAGCGGCGATATCGAACAGGTAGCGCTTATAACCAGGGAGGCCGCAGGGAGTTCCAACGAGGTCGTTCAGGCAAGCCAGGAGATGGCTCAATTGGCGCTAAATCTCCAGAAGGCCGTAAATGTCTTCAGACTGGCGAGCAGAGACTCATCAACGACGCTCGGCAACGGCGACACTTCTACAAAAGAAGAAGAGCGCATGCTTGGCAACGGATGATTAAACTCACTAAGCGCGTCACCTTGAGCAGGTAACGCGTACTATAAGAAGACAGTGATACTTAAACGGGCCGGTCCCTCCTTCCAGGAGGAACCGGCCCGTTTTTTATAAGCGTTTCATACCGCATGGTTTTGTTTCGGCTAGTGTTTCAGAGCTAGAGTTGAACCTTTATTACGGTCTTTACGTTCCCGCGAACGTTAAAGTCGCCGGTAACCTCTAGCCTCTTAGGCGACAGGAGCGCGTTTAGCTCCTCGAAGATAAGGTTTGTCGAGGCCTCGTGCGATATCGCTCTATCCCTGAAGGAATTCAGGTAGAGTTTTAGGGCCTTTAATTCTACTATCTTCTTATCAGGGGTGTAGTGGATATGGATGGTGGCGAAGTCCGGGTAGCCCGATCTCGGACATAAGCAGGTAAACTCCGGAAAGCTTATCTCTATATCGTAGTCGCGCTCCTGCGACGGATTCTCCCAGCCGAGGAGTTCGGCCGACTCCAGGGCCTTGGCGCCGTATTTCTTTTCTTCAATCATCATAAAATAATACCAGTTGCTTTCGGTTAAGTAAAGTGGTGAGGTGAGTAAGAGGCGTTCGGTTGCTAAAACAGGTGCGCCATGCTAGAATACTTCCTGTAGTCAGCAGTTGTATGCACTATTAGTTTTCTACCGGGTTTCTATCAATACTTGATAAAGCTTAGAGTCTTGACTGAATACGGTGAAGTGATTACAATCGAATGAGAACATATCCTCCTTTTACTGCATAATGCATACTTTTCTAGGGTAACCATGGGATACAGTACAAAAACAAAACTTAAATGCCCTGAATGTAGTTATATTCAAGAGGCAGAAATGCCAACTGATGCATGTCAATTCTTCTATCAGTGCGAGAACTGTAAAACCATGCTAAAACCGAAAGAAGGTGATTGCTGTGTCTTCTGTTCTTATGCGGATAAGCCCTGCCCTCCAAAGCAGCTAGAAAAAACAAAGTAATCGAGATTTCAAAATGGCTAAGCTTACCCTTTTAAAGAATGGAGTTGTTGGCAGTATTCTAGCCGCCCTCTGTTGTTTTACTCCTGTATTGGCGGTGCTTCTTGGCGCTGTTGGGTTGGTTTGGATTGTAGGTTATCTGGACTATCTTCTCATACCGGTGTTACTTGTCTTCGTAGGTATCACGTTTTATGCTATCTGGAGACTCCGCTGTGCTAAATGTTAAGCATTTGAATAACTAAACCCTTCAATAAATCGGTCACGCAGGCCTAATAGCTACTACTGGAAATCGATAATTCTTCTCATATATCTAATGTGCGGCCTTGTATGTGAAAGCAATAAACAATACCTAATCTTCTGCATCTCAGGAAAAAGTGTAATTGCTTTATGGTGGCGGGAAAGAAAAATCTATTGGTTTTATTTTGTTATGGCCGGTTACGCCTCCCTGTTCTTACTCACCTGTAAGCTCCGCGTAGAGCCTCCTCGCCTCGTTCTTTAGCTCTTCTATGCCGCGTGTGTTTCTTATAACGTAGTTGGCGTAACGAAGCTTCTCTTTCAGCGGGAGCTGGCTCCTGATGCGCGCTAGCGACTCCTCCTCCGTAAGCCCTTCCTTTGCTTTAAGGCGAAGGATCTGGTCTTCCTCCTCAGCGTAGACTACGATGAC
>JAJCZG010000137.1 GCA_029262475.1 Deltaproteobacteria bacterium | reverse complement strand
GAAGGGAGCTGCACCCCGCACCCAAAAGCGCCACAAGCGCAAGGTTCGTCTCAATTGAGCACTGCAAAATTCCGTCCGTCAGGACGGCCCCAGCCAGAAAATATTAGTGCCCCCTAGAAGACTAGCAAATATCACCTAACCGTAAGTTTCCCTCTAATTTCTGCATCAAAAAAACACGTATCAAGGCCTTTTGCTTCTATAAAACTTGCATTAAGAATATTCTTCGCTCCACGAAAGTCGGCATAATAAAAAGTGCAGTTATTGAAATTAGCTTGATCTAAATCGGCCTCTTCAAATGCAGGTACGTATATTGGGCTACGGAATGGCTCCCCATCGGATGTTTCTTCAATGATTGACCAATCCGACTCATCTGCGAAGACTTCTTCAGCATCCCATTCCAATGTGGCGTATGTGAAGTCCGCATTCCGAAGATCGGTGTTCCAGAAATTACAGTTTGTATAAGTAGCAAAACATAAGTTCCCCTGACTGAACGCTACATTTGTGCAATTAACCCATGAAAAATCTATCTGTCTCATGTAACCAAAACTATTTCTAGGTATCCCCGGCCATAGACCACTAGCAAAGACACTACCCTTAAGTGATTTGATACCTTCATTATGGAAGCTAAACCCTGTAAGCTTACTGCCACTAAAATCAATCTCTGTTATTTTCAGATCAGCAAGCTCTCTTAAAGAGGAAGCAATAATCGCACGGGCATAGTCATCATCTAAACTTTTAAAGTCACTAATTCTACGCTTTAAGTTATTGATATGCTCCTGCTTTCTACGCCTACGTTCAAATAAACCAAATAAAATCACTAATAGAGCTATTTCTAAAACGACACCGCCAGATTCAACAGCTATGCCTTGCCAGTATGGACTTTCTGATTCATATCCGAACCAATAAGCTACTGCTGCTATACAGCAAGCAATCCCGAAAATAATTATACTTGGCAACCAATACGCTTTCATATTGAATCCTCAATATATGTAGAGAGATGTTTACTCAGAAACAGATTATCACAAAAAAAAAGGCCAGCCCCATTCCCCATAGCCTTGCAGCTAATAACGATTAAATGGACCTGTCCCTGATGTATGAATCTAAGAAAATTCTGATTTACTTCGCCGGTAGTCTTTGCGAGCAAAGCGAAGCAATCCCTTTGTCTTTATATCAATAAGGTTAGAGATTGCTTCGTCGCTCCGCTCCTCGCAATGACAGGGGAAATACTTATAAATCAGAGGTTCTCTTTTTATCTTGCCGCCCTTTACGTCCCGCTTATATCAAGCTCCTTTAAGAGCAGGCTCGGTGCTCCGATGCTCCCGAGATAGCGCATGTCGCTGCCGACGCGCTCTACCTTTGAAAATAAGTCGAGGAGCTCGCCCGAGATGGCAATGCCTCTTACCGGATGAGTTACCTTGCCGTTTTTGACCATAAAGCCCTGCGCGCCGACCGAGAACTCTCCGGTTACCGGGTTAATGGTATGAACGCCCATGAGGTCGGTTATGAGCAGGCCCCCGTACATATCCTTAACGAGAGTATTGAGCGAGCCCTTACCGGCCTTCAGGTAATAATTAGATATCCCTATCGACGGAGGGGATGTAAAGCCGCCCCTTCTGGCATTACCCGTGCTTACGGCCCCGGCCTTCCTGCCCCAGTAGGTGTCATAGATAAACGACTTCAGCTCGCCTTTTTCAACTAGCGTCGTCTTGCCCTTTAATACGCCCTCGCCGTCAACGTCGGACGAGCCCCAGCCGCCAGGCATTAAGCCGTCGTCTATAATCGTTATGGCCTTGCTTAAGACGGGTTTATCGAGCTTTCCTGCGAGCATTGAGCGCCCCTTTAATACGTTCTCGCCGGAGAAAGACCCGGATAGAGCTCCCAAGAGCTCTATCACGACGCCGTTTTCAAGTACGACCGGGCTCCGTGTGGAGGCGATCTTCTCGCCGCCTAAAAGCCCGGTAGCGACCTTTGCCGCGCGTTCGCCTATGGACTCGGGCTTTACGTCGGTGCTTAAATGTCCCATGCCGACATCCCAGCCCATCTGGCTCTCGCCCTTCTCTTCGGCGACGACGGCTATGGAGCCGGAGAAGAATGTCGCCGTGTGGAGCGAGTCCGCGCCGAGAGAGTTTACGAGCCTTGAGGCCGCCCACGTCTCGCTATATGAAGATTTCCTTGCCTTAACGATTCGCTTGTCGGTACCGCGAGCGCTCTTCTCGATGCGCCTTGAGATCTCTATCTTCTCATCTTCGGAGAGCCTGCCGTAGTCCGGGTCAACGAGTGTAGCCTGGAGATCCGGAGCGTCGGGCGAGCTTTTACGCCTTACCGGGTGCGGGAAACCGTAGGCAACGTCGCTCTCCACACTAAGAGAACCCGTTATCGTATCAGCGGCCATCGCATTTAAAGCGTCTTTACCAAGTACGCTGGAGAAACCAAAGCCCGGACGCCCGTCCTTAACGGTCCTTAGCCCGACGCCGAGGTTCGAGCGCACCTTAAACGAATCTATCTCGCCCTCCTTCGTATCGACTATAAGCCCCTTATCTATGGAGACGAATATCTCGTACGAGTCCGCCTTCCCACGGAGCGCTGTCTGAAGTTCGACAACAGCCTCCTCGATCTCCCCGCCTCTCAGTATATCTTTATTCATTAGCCGCTTCCCCTAAACCCTTCCTTAAATCGATAATAACAGCGTTTTCGTCGCAATTAGGAAATTTACTGCACTTCACGCACTCGCCCCATATCTTATGAGGGAGCGTCTCTTTCTCGGTATTCGAAAAGCCGAGCTTTACAAAGAAGCCCGGACTGTAGGTGAGTGCAAAAACCCTCTCAAGCCCCAGATAATTTGCCTCGTCAATGCACGCCAGCACAAGCTTCCTGCCGACGCCCCTGCCCTCGCCGCCTTCTTCCACGGCGAGCGAGCGCACCTCGCCAAGGCCGTCGAGACAGACCTGCAGAGAGCAGGTGGCTATAATCTTTCCGTCTCTTTCGTAGACGAAGAAGCTCCTGATATATCCGTATATCTCGCTTATGGGGCGAGGGAGCATATCGCCCTTCCTCGCGTAAGCCTCGATTAGTTCATATATTCTACTTACGTCCTTTAAGACGGCCTTACGTATCATCTCTCTAGCTCCATCTCTAGCAATTCCCTTGCGTGCTTTACCGTCGTCTCGGTGATCTTCTCTCCGCCGAGCATCCGTGTAATTTCGTCTAATCTCTCGCCGTCGCCGAGCGCACTTACCGTCGTGACGGTTCTACCGTCCGGGCCGGGGCCCTTGGATACGCTGAAGTGGTTATCGGCGAGCGCGCCAATCTGAGGGAGGTGCGTTATGCAGAGCACCTGGTTTGTTATTGATACGGCCTTTATGACCGCGCCTATCTTCGCCCCCATTGAGCCGCCGACACCGGTATCGACCTCGTCAAAGATGAGAGTCGGCACCTTCCGTTCGGAAGATGCCTTCTTTATGGCGAGCATTATCCTCGATAGCTCTCCGCCCGAAGCCACCCTGTTCAAGGGCTTTAAATCCTCGCCCGGATTTGTGGATATAAAGAAGGCCACGTTATCGGCACCGAGAGTCGTATAAGAGTCTTCTTCGTTCGTGGTAATACGCACTTCGAAGAGTGAACCCTCCATGCCGAGGCCGGAGAGCTCGCCCTCTATATCCGCCTTGAAACGC
>JAJCZG010000136.1 GCA_029262475.1 Deltaproteobacteria bacterium | reverse complement strand
CGTATGCTCCATGAGGCGGCGAGCGTAGTTAGCGTGCCGCTTATAGGCATAGGCGGCATAGCCTCGGCTAGTGACGCTCTTGAGTTTATTATTGCCGGGGCGAGTGCGGTACAGGTGGGTACCGCCAACTTCATCGACCCCAGCGCGAGCGAACGGGTAGCCGACGGCATCGAGGTCTTCATGAAAGAAGAGGGGATAACCGATATAAATGAATTGATAGGTTCACTTAAGTAACACGTCACCGCACGCTTCGTCAGTATCAGCCTGTCCCGGGGGGCTTTCCCTCGTCAAATCCGTATCTGTTTTTATTTTCGTAATAAGCCTCATCCACCCATAAAAGCCCTATCTTTTCAAGTATTAACGGGTCTTATCGCAGTGACAAAGCCAGATCTCTTTGATATACTAAAATAATTACCTTCGGGGGAAATCTTTAATAATTCCACAAGAAAGCGTCCTTTATGCAATCACTGCCGATCTCCAGCCATGTGAAGAAGATAGCCATCCTCTTTATCTTTATTACCATCGTTGGAATCCTGGGTTATATGCTGATAGAGGGGTGGAGCTTCCCCGACGCCCTCTATATGACGCTCATGACGATCTCCACCGTCGGTTTTAACGAGGTCCACCCCCTTTCGCCAGCGGGCAGGTTCTATACCAACTTTGTAATAGTCATAGGGGTTGGAGCTTTTCTTTATACAATGGCAATGTTCGCGGAGTATATCATAGCGGGCCACTTCCACGGTGCCCTTGAGAGGAGAAAGATGAAGAAGAAGATCGACGCTATGGACGGACACTATATTATTTGCGGCTTCGGACGTGTCGGCTTCCAGGTGGCCCAGGAGCTTCAGGGAGACAATGCCAAATTCGTCGTAATAGACAACAACTCCAAGGCCGTCAAGCACTGTAACGAACTAGGCTACCTAATTATAGAGGGTAACGCCTCGGAGGACGAGGTGTTGAGGGACGCAGGCATTATGACTGCGAAGGGGCTTGTTACAGCCACTGATTCGGACGCGGATAACGTTTACGTAACGCTTAGCGCCAAGAGCCTTAAGAGCAAGCTCTTCGTCGTGGCCCGGGCCACCAACGACGAGGCCGAGCATAAACTCTTAAAGGCCGGGGCCGACAGGGTCATCTCCCCGTACAGGCTCGGGGGACACAGACTTGCTAGCCTTCTTACGCGTCCGACCGTTGTGGAGTTTATGGACGTAGTCATGCAAAAGACGGATATCGAGCTCCTGATGGAGGATATTCATATCGGCGCCACTTCCTCCTTTGCGGGCAAGACGATAGTAGAGGCGCGCGCCATGTGCGTGGGCGGAATAAATATTCTCGCGGTCAAGAAAGGGATTAAAGGCTTAACCGCCAGCCCGTCCCCGGATACACTTATCGAGAGGGGAGATACAGTGGTCGTGCTAGGCACCAGGGAACAGCTAAAAGAGCTTGAGGATATTAGTATATGATAATGAAGGTAAAGAGGCTGAGGGAGGGTGGTAAGCTCCCCTCGTACGCTCACCCCGGAGACGCCGGAATGGACCTCTACTCCTCGGAGGAGGCAGAAATTGCTCCAGGCGAGTCGCGCCTGGTAAAGACGGGCATCTCTATAGAACTGCCCGAGGGGACGGAAGCCCAGGTGAGGCCCCGGAGCGGGCTTGCGCTTAAGAGCCGGGTGACCGTCCTAAATACCCCCGGAACCATTGACGAGGGGTATAGGGGCGAGGTCGGCGTTATACTTATAAACCACGGCAAAGCGCTCTTTAAAGTGACAGAAGGCATGCGTATCGCCCAGATGGTAGTAAAGCCCGTCACCAGGGTTACGGTCGAAGAGGTGAGTGAGTTAAGTGATACCTCCAGAGGAGAGGGGGGCTTTGGCTCCACAGGCAGCCATTAGATCTTTCGGTTCTTTATGAAAAAAGGCCGTCCCGGTTACCGGGACGGCCTTTTTTATGAGTAAAAATATCTTTGCGCTCTACCTAGGAGAGCGCCAGCCTGCTGAGTGTTGCGGCGACCGTAGCTGCGATTTCGCCAAAAGCCTTGGAGTGTACGGACTCCGGGTCGGCCTCGACGATAGGCTTGCCGCTGTCTCCGCCTTCCCGTATTACCGGGTCGAGCGGTATCTTTCCTATTAACGGGACGTTATACCTCTCGCTGGTCTTAGCACCTCCGCCGGAGCTAAATATCTCTGTCTTCTCGTGACAGTGCGGACACTCGAAATAACTCATATTCTCCACAATGCCGAGTAGCGGCACATCTACCTCGGCGAACATCTTTATTGCGCGTCTTGCGTCTATGAGGGCCACGTCCTGCGGGGTGGAGACGACAATCGCACCACTAAGAGGTATCGTTTGAACGAGCGTAAGTTGCGCGTCACCGGTGCCGGGCGGGAGGTCAATTACGAGGTAATCGAGCTCTCCCCACTGAACGCCGGTGAGGAACTGCTTAACGAGCTGCATAATTAGAGGGCCCCGCCAGACGAGAGGGGTCTCTTCGTCGAGCATAAAACCCACGCTTACGAGCTTTATGCCGTAATTTTCCAGTGGTATGAGCCTTTCGTTCTCGTCTGCGAGCAGTGGTTCGTGCAAGCCCATCATCATTGGTATCGACGGCCCGTAGAGATCGGTATCCAGTAGGCCGACCTTCGCTCCGGTCTTTGCGAGCGAGAGTGCCAGGTTAACCGCAACGGTGGATTTACCAACCCCGCCCTTGCCGCTGGCAACGGCTATCGTATTCTTAACATTCGGTATCGGTTCTTTATCCGGAAGCCCCTTTGACTGCGGAACATTGGCGTCGGTCTTTACGATGACCGTGCCGACTCCGGGTATCTCCTCCACGGCACTCCTCGCCGCTCCCTCGATCTCTTCTTTTAGCGGGCAGGCCGATGTCGTAAGCGTAAGGCGAAAGGAGATATTACTCCCTTCAATGGTGATGTCGCTTATCATGTTCAGTGTTACAAGGTCTTTTCCAAGCTCAGGGTCCATAACACTACCAAGTGCTTCCAGGACCCTTGCCTGTGTTATCTGTGTATCAGTCATGATATCCTTATCCTTTAAATAGTAATGGCGGGCCCCGGTAGGGCCCGCCATTAGGTGTTTGTCTGCGATTAGGCTTTATCCACTTCGTATAAGTCTTCACAGTTGGTGTCGCCTTTGGCGAGTGTCTTACCTCTCCTGTGCCTGGCCTTTACCGAGCCGACGAAGCCGTCTATCCAGCTCCCAAGGTAATCGCACATAAAGGCCTCCGGCGCACCGGCGGCCTTCCAGTAGTTTATATGGAGGCACTCGCTGTGCGTCTCCGTTACCTGCGTTTCACTTGCGTCTTCAATGCCTGATGCGTGGTCGCAAGGCATGCCGTCGAGGAAGGTG
>JAJCZG010000135.1 GCA_029262475.1 Deltaproteobacteria bacterium | reverse complement strand
CTCTTCGACATCCTGTCTTATCGTTACGACCCCGGAGTTCCTCACTTCCGGCGGCGTCCATGCCGCCTCATCCTCGCTATCCGCTCGGCGTTCGGAGCTCGTTCGATTCCGCCATATAGAATACCAAAATAAAAAAAGACCCTCTTCTAGCGAAGAGTGCCTTGTCTTATTTTGGCAGTCCCAGGGGGAATCGAACCCCCGTTTCCGCCGTGAGAGGGCAGCGTCCTGGGCCACTAGACGATGGGACCGTCAGCTGCTAAAATTACACCAAGATACACTGCTTGTCAATACTAAATTATCAGGGAGCCGGGAACCCCTCACTAAAAAATTACTCGCTGTATATTTTACTCCGACCCTACTTGCCGACGAGTGTCTTGACCGAGGCCCGTAGGGGACGGTCTTAAAACTGCGTTTTTCGGGTAAGGCGTTGGCCCTGAAAAGATTGGTGCGTTCAGTGGTCGGGATAGAAGGGCGACCAACCAAAGCTACGCGGGCGAGAGTGTGATAATTAACGAAGTTTAATCCCAAAGAGCAACATTATCGGATATAATGAAAAAATACGGTTAAAAAATGAATAATGGAGGATATTATGATTAAAAGGTATTCGATATTTACAGGCGGGCTTATGGCCTTTCTTTTTGTGGCCGCACTCTCTCTTAGCGCCGGTTACGGCTATGCCGCCGAAGTGGCGTCGGGCACTTCGTTCGTAGAGACCAAGACGGTCTGCATGGTGAACGACAGGGCTATGGGTAAGGACCAGATACCCGTCGAAGTCGGCGGCAAGACCTATTACGGCTGCTGCAAGATGTGTGTCGGAAACCTTACCAATAAGCGTGAGTATCGCTACTCCACCGACCCTGTGAGCGGTAACGAGGTGGATAAGGCGATGGCCTACATAGTGCAAAAACCAGGCGGGGATGTAATCTACTTCGAGTCCAAGGAGAATGCAACGAAGCACATAGCCATGTCGGGGACAGACGTAAAGACAGGCGCACCGGCGAATTAATTTTCAGAGAAAGGGGTTTATTAACCAATGGAAGGTTTTATCTCAACCCTGCTCCCGGGAGTGGGAGCGATGGCGAATATTCACCCGTTATTCGTGCACTTTCCTATTGCCCTTTTAAACTCTTTCCTCCTGCTTGAGTTCCTTTATTTCGTCTCCGGCAAGATTGAGCTAAGGCATGCCGCTACCTGGACGCTATACCTCGGCGCTCTCGGCGCGGTGGTGGCCGTACTAGCGGGCCTTCATGCCGAGGGTACGCTCCCCCATTCCGCAGATTTGCACGACATTCTTGAAAGGCACGAGCAACTTGGCATTGTTGTCGCCTCCCTTGCGGTCGTTATGGCCCTCTGGAGGTTTTTTTATTCAAAGAGGATTGCCAGCAATAGACGTTTAGGTCTCCTGCATCTCCTCATCGGAGCCATCATGGTGGTAATTATGACATTCGGCGCAGACCTCGGCGGGCTTATGGTCTATAAGTACGGTGCGGCGGTCGAGGCCGCGGGGGTGGACGCAGGCCATGACCACTCGGCCCACGGCAACGACGTCCACGACGAGGAAGCGGCGCCATCTCCGGCGAATGGAGTTAACTCAGCTACGGCCCCGGATAAAGCAGCGTTACCACTACTCGTCGGCGAGGGGCCGGGGGCCGCTACAGAAGAGAACGAAGTCAAAGACCATCACGATGGCTCTGGCGACGTAGCCCCGCACAACCATTAGCTTTTTCATAACGGAGCCTTATCTCTCTCTAAAGGGCAATACTTTGAGAAGATTTATTCTTACTCTATCTTTAATATTTTCCTTCTTTATTCAGGCACTATATGTGGCTCCGCTACGGGGCTCGGAGATGCCTGTAGAGGGGTTCTCCGACGGCAAAACCGTCTTCGACGCCAGGTGCGCGGTATGTCACGGCGCTCTCGCTCTCGGCACGGATAAAAAAGGCCCTCCGCTCGTCGATAAAGTATACGCCCCGAGCCACCACGGGGATTTTAGCTTCAACCTCGCCGTAAGAAACGGCGTCAGGAGCCACCACTGGGGTTACGGAGATATGCCGCCCGTCGAGGGGGTGGCAAGAGAAGAGGTCGAGGCTATCATCAGGTACGTCCGGCGGCTTCAGAAAGAGGCGGGGATATTTTGACCCGCACCGTCTTTAAGGTTCAGAGGAGAGTTAAGAAGGTATGAAGAAGGAGCAGGTTATAGATTCCATAAGGAGCCTTCACGACCTATCCAAGGCTATAAACTCCACCCTCGATATCGAGGAGGTAGTGAGGATGGTTATGGAGAAGACCGGGGCGCTTATGAGGAGCGAGAAGGTTCTTATCTACATGCTGGATAGCGAGAGGGGCGCGCTCACTTTGAGGAACTCTCTGGGTTTTCAGGATGGGGACGAACTTCCGGAGGAGATACGCGGCGTTCGTGGCTTGGATCACTGCCTCATGAGAAGAGGAAGGGGCATCAGGGTCAAAGATATCCTCGCCCGCAGCGGCTGTGAGGAAAATACCTTGATTATCAGCATCCTCTCCGGGTTTATATTCGCTCCCCTTGAGGTGAAAGGGGAGGTCACCGGGCTCATCGGGGTCATGAATGAGAAATTAACCTTCTCCGAGCTTGAGCTTGAGATATTTTGCGCGCTCGGCAGCCAGTCCGCCGTCGCAATGGAGAACGCAGGGCTCTACAAAAGGCTAAAGGACGGGTTTCTCCATACCGCAGAGGCTCTGGCCGAAGCCGTAGGAAGCCGGGACCCTTATACCGGTGGCCATACGAGGAGGGTGGTCGAGTATTCACTCCTCATCGCAGACGCCTTGAATATGCCCCCCGGGGAGCGCGAGACGCTCTGGCTCGCCGCCACGCTCCATGACATTGGGAAGATAGGCATAGAAGACTCTATACTCGGTAAGGGCTGCGCCCTTACCGGAGATGAAACCGAAGTGATGAAGCTTCACCCGGAGATCGGGGCCAAGATACTATCACATGTTGACGAGATGCGGGACGTCATCTCCGGAGTACGCCACCACCACGAAAAATACGACGGCTCAGGCTACCCCGACGGCCTTTCCGGCGAGGCGATACCCCTTATGGCGAGGATAATCGCCATAGGCGACGCCTTTGACGCTCTCACCACAGAGAGGCCCTACAGCAGCGCCGTGGACAGAGGCTCAGCATGTTTCGAGCTTGAGCTCTCCGGGGGTACACACTTCGACCCGCTCCTCGTCGCCGTATTCTGTAAGAAGATCCGGGAGGAGATGATGGAGGTCGAGAGAGCCTCGCTTCATCCCCAAGCGCAGTAGTTTTATAAGCGGCAACTCTGAAGAAGGCTTTGAGACTTCCGTAAACGGGTGTATAATGAATTTTTACGCTGCACTCTGAATATAAGCCTTAACAGGGTTATGAAAACTTAAAACATTTAACCAGGGGAGGATAAGTCGATGAAGAAGATAAATATCTTTATTATGGCCGTAGTTGCGGCGTCGTTACTGAGTTTTTCGATACCGGCGATGGCGGATTCAAAGGGTAAAGGGAACCCGTGCGGCATGAACCCGTGCGCAATGAACCCGTGCGCCGAGAAGATGATGAAACACGGTGACTATAAAGAGAAGCACGCCATGAAACGCGAGATGATAGAGATGCTCAAGGAGACGATGACCATAGTTAAGGGGCTTAACCATAAGCCGACGGATACCGAGAAGAAGAAGCTCGGTGATATGATAGAACGCCTGACCGAGATGGAGAAGAAGTGCGAGACCAAATGGCGCGATAAAGAAGGTAAAGAGGGTAAGGCACACGGTAAGTAATACCCTGCAGGCGTGGGTTGGTGAAAGGCCCTCTTTATGTTTAGAGTTTAATACGAAACCCCCGGCAGTCATTCGGCTGCCGGGGGTTCTTTAATTTATAGAGATAGATGACAGGCGACCTCCCCCTGATACCGCTCTTCAATGGATTTCAGCCATATTCGGCCCTGATTCGCCCGCTTAAACCCCTAATGCGATTGACACGACGGCTAAAATAACGTAAATTATAAAATTACGTCTATAAAAGCTGCGATTTTTTATGCGCAGGGCCTTTTTCGTGCACACCGTAAAGCGATCTTGTGGATATTACAAGCGACCTTATAAAAGATATAGTAAGAATTGCCGAAGAGGCCGGTAGCGCGATAATGGATATCTACGGTCTCGGTGAGTGCTCGGTTTCAGAGGGTGTGAGCTATAAGGACGACGGCTCTCCCTTGACTGAGGCCGATACCGCCTCCAACACGGTGATTATGACCGGGCTTAAGGGGCTTACGCCTCGGCTGCCTGTGCTGAGCGAAGAATCCGTTGAGATTCCCTTCGGAGAGCGCTCCACATGGGAGCGTTTCTGGTTAGTCGACCCTCTAGACGGCACAAAAGAGTTTTTAAGGAGAAGCGGCGAGTTTACGGTAAATATCGCGCTCATAGAGGCCGGTAGGCCTATCCTCGGCGTTGTTTACGTTCCGGCCTCCGCAGTGCTCTATTTCGGGGCCGAAGGTGTAGGGGCTTTTAAATCGGATGGGGGTTCTTTTGAGGGTGCGAGAGCCATCACGGCTGTCGCTTCAGCCAAGGCGCGCGAAATACCCAGGATTGTCGCAAGTAGAATGCACAGGGACGACAAGCTAGAAGACTTCCTTTCGCGTATCGGCGCTCACGAGCCCGTAAGCATGGGCAGTTCCTTAAAGTTTTGTCTCGTGGCGGATGGTTCAGCCGACCTCTACCCGAGGTTCGGCCCTACGATGGAGTGGGATACCGGTGCCGCAGACGCCATAGTGAGGGCTTCAGGCGGCGTGGTAACGGACCATAACGGAGAAGAGCTTAAGTACAATAAGCCGGATCTTCATAACCCGGCCTTTATGGTTATCGGGGCCGGCTTTCCGTTCCCGTGGCAAGAGTATTTATAGTTTGAGATTATATTATT
The DNA here is from genome assembly GCA_029262475.1 of Deltaproteobacteria bacterium. Lineage (GTDB taxonomy): Bacteria > Desulfobacterota > GWC2-55-46 > GWC2-55-46 > JAJCZF01 > JAJCZG01. The sequence goes on along the minus strand of JAJCZG010000135.1, from coordinate 17,391 downwards.
AAATAAATAGAGTTTTTTTAAGGGAGGAAAATTAGATGACGACTATTATTGAACCCCACGGCGGGGAGCTTAAAGAGAGGCTTTTAGGGGAGACCGAGGCTCAGGCGTTAAAGAAAGAGGCGGCAGGATTTCCGTCCTGGGATCTTACCGAAAGACAAATTTGCGACCTTGAGATGATAGTAAACGGCGCTTTTTCGCCTCTCGAAGGTTTTCTCTGTCGCGCCGACTACGAAAGCGTACTAAAGGATATGCGCCTTACCGACAACACCGTCTGGCCAATGCCCATTACCCTTGACGTAACCGATGAGTTCGCCTCAGGAGTTAATGCCGGGGATAAGGTTGCCTTAAGGGACGGCGAGGGCGTAATAGTAGCCGTATTAAACCTTGAAGATAAGTGGACCCCCGATAAGATAGCCGAGGCCAATGCCGTCTTCGGTACGGAAGATACAAAGCACCCGGCTGTAAATTACATGATGAATATCGCAGGCCCCGTATACCTCGGCGGCTCGGTAGATGCCATCGAGGCTGTAAGGCACTACGACTTCGTGCACCTTAGGAACAGCCCGAAGGAACTTCGTGAGCGCTTTAAGCGTCAGGGATGGCATAGCGTAGTCGCCTTTCAGACGAGAAACCCGATGCACAGGGCACATCAGGAGCTTACCTTCCGCGCGGCAAAGCAGTCGGAAGCGAACCTTCTTATTCAGCCCGTAGTCGGCATGACGAAGCCCGGAGATATCGACCACTACTCAAGGGTGCGTTGCTACGAAAAACTCATAAAGCAGTACCCGGAGCAGACATCAGCACTTTCGCTTCTGCCGCTGGCCATGCGTATGGGCGGCCCTAGAGAGGCCCTCTGGCACGCGCTTATAAGGAAGAACTACGGTTGTACTCACTTTATCGTCGGTAGAGACCACGCAGGCCCGGGTAACGATTCCAAGGGCGAACCCTTCTACGGCCCATACGACGCCCAGGAGCTCGTAAGCAAGTACCAGGAAGAGATCGGCATGGAGATGGTGCCCTTTAAGATGGTGGTATATGTAAAGGAGCGCGCCGGTTTTATGCCCATGGACGAGGTGGATGACAGCCTGACGACAATGAATATCTCCGGTACGGAGTTCCGTCGCCGCCTTCAGGAAGGGCTCGACATTCCTGAGTGGTTCAGCTTCCCGGAGGTCGTTGAAGAGCTCCGTAAGACGCATCCGTCAAAGAAAAATCAGGGATATACGGTATTCTTCACCGGTCTATCGGGCGCAGGCAAATCCACCATCGCTAACGCTCTACTCGTTAAACTCCTTGAGATGGGCGGCAGGAGCGTAACGCTCTTAGACGGCGACATCGTGAGGAAGAACCTCTCTAGCAACCTGGGCTTCTCCAAGGAGGACAGGGATACGAATATAAAGCGTATAGGTTTTGTTGCTCGTGAGATCACCAAGGCTGGCGGTGTCGCTATATGCGCCCCGATTGCCCCTTACGCCGAGACGAGAAAAGCCGTCCGCGATTCGGTATCCTCGGTCGGAGGTTTTATAGAGATATACGTATCTACCCCGCTCGATGTATGCGAGGGAAGAGACCGTAAGGGTCTCTATCAGCAGGCGAGGGAAGGTAAGATAAAAGAGTTCACCGGTATAAGCGACCCATATGAGGTGCCGGTTGAGCCTGAACTAAATATTGACACGCGGGACTGCACGCCGGACGAGGCGGCGCAGACGATACTCCTGAAGCTTGAGAAGTTCGGCTTTATCGGCTGAGGCGAAGCAGGCTTCCCGGCTTCAATACCAAGCCCTTCTAGTATCAGGCAAAGACCCGCGGTGTAAAGCACTAACCCGCGGGTCTTTGCCGTTTATCCCGGTGACGCGAGTGAACTCCTGCTCCAAACGGTATTGGCGCGTAACCACGCCTGACCCTGGATGCCAGAATTTATATGACGGAGTTTTTATGATAGACATTCACAGCCACATACTGCCTGGCATAGACGACGGCCCGGCGATCATCGAACAGTCCGTAGAGATGTGCAAAATGGCTGCGAGCGACGGGATTAGGACGATCCTCGCCACGCCGCATTTTAAGCCGAACCGCTTCGAGCCGCCTGCGGCGAAAGATGTCTATGCGGCGGCGGATAGGCTAAATAAAAGGATCCGGGAGGTAGGGCTAGATCTTACCATACTAACCGCAGCCGAGGTCCGCATCACGCGCGATACGGAGCACTACCTCGACCGGGAGGAGTTCCTTACCGTAAACGGAGAAGGGAAATACCTCTTGGCCGAGTTCCCGATGGGTAAGCTCCCGGCTTACTGGAGTAGCGCTCTCACTTCACTCCTCGAAAGGGGTATCACCCCCATCATCGCACACCCCGAGAGGAACCCGCTATTCGCAGAAAAGCCGGAGGAACTAAGGGCGCTTGTAAGAGACGGCGTGCTAACGCAAATTACGGCCTTATCTCTCACCTGTGAGGCTGGCGAAGAGTACGGTAAGGCTTCCGCTCTGCTCCTCGGAGAGGGCTTGGTTCACTTCATCGCCACCGACTCTCACTCTCCTCTTATAAGGCCGCCGGTTCTTTCCGAGGCGGTTAAGGCCGCCTCGAAGATAATAGGAATGGCTGAGGCGAGTAAACTCGTAACTTCAAACCCTGCGGCGGTCATCGCCGGAGAGGTTTTATAACGCCTGCGTTTAGTGGTCGGCTAAATCATCCGGCGTGTAAGCTATTACATTGAACCCAGCGGCGCTCATCGCCGGAGGCTATAACGCCTCCGCCAAGTGGTCAATATAAACCACCCGGCTTAAACTTGTAAGCTCAAACCCAGCGGCGCTCATCGCCGGAGGCTATAATAAACCGGCGTTAAGCGGTCAACTAAAAGATCTGGCTAAACCCCTTATGCTTCTAAGCAGAGTTAAAAAGACGATTGAAGAGTTCCGAATGCTCTCGGCCGGGGATACGGTCGTCGTAGCCGTCTCCGGCGGGGCTGATTCCATGGTACTCCTGGATATCCTTCTAAAGCTCGCCCCGGACTTCTCCCTTAAGCTCATCGTTGTTCACCTTAACCATAACCTTCGTGGGGCTGAGAGCGAAGAGGACCTTGAGTTCGTAAGTGGAGAGGCAATGAAGAGGGGGTTAGGGTTTTACTCAAAGACGCTCGGCGAGGGTGAGCTTAACCGCTCGGGTATATCTCTTCAGGACGCGGCACGGAGGGCGCGTTACGAATTCTTCGATGAGGCGGTTACCCGATTTAAAGCTAGCAGGGTGGCGGTGGCCCATAACCTTGACGACCGGGCCGAGACGATGCTCATGCGTATAATCGAAGGAACCGGCCTTAAGGGACTTTCCTCCATCCCGCCTGTTAGGGGCCCTTATATAAGGCCGCTTATTGACGTTAACAGGCGTGATATAGAAGCGTACGCCGCCTCTGAGGGCGTAGGTTTCAGGGAAGATTCATCTAATAAGAAGACAGATTACAAGAGGAACCGGCTCCGTAAAGAGCTTATCCCTCTAATAGAAGAGGGTTATAACCCGTCGGTGAAAGAAACGTTAGCCGCCCTCGCCGGAAGGCTCTCTCTGGATAGCGATTTTCTGGAGGGCGAGGCCCTAAAGCTCTACGCCTCTACTGTTAAGGATAAAGGAGACGGGCAACTTACGCTCCCGAGAGGTGCGCTCATAACGGCTCACCCGGCGCTCTCTTCAAGGGTCTTTTTTATCGCGGCTGAGACGTTAAGGGGGTCTTCCGGCGGGCTTTACGCTACTCACGCCACGGCCTTTTTGTCTCTAGTAAATGGGGAGAGACCGAACGCCTCGATTAACCTGCCAAGCGGGCTTAAGGTAGTACGCGAGTATGAGGATATTCGCTTTTTTATTGCAGACGGTGGTACGGAGGGCGGTACGGGTGAATATAGCGCGGCGGTAGCTAACGCGGCGGATATCGCCCTGAAGGTGCCGGGCGTTACCGAGCTTAAGGGTTTTACCGCAGCGGCAATTACCTCACGCCTCATTACCGGCGGTTTCACACTGCCCGTAGCCGGTGAAGACGACCGCGCGGTATTCGATTACGGCGCCATTGGAGATAGAAAACTCCTTGTAAGACGCTTCCGTCCCGGAGACCGCATGAGGCCGATTGGGCTAAATGGAACAAAGAAGCTTAAGGATATATTCATGGATATGAAGGTTCCTCTAAGGATGAGGAAGAATATACCGCTGGTCGTCGCAGGCGAGGATATCTTGTGGATAGCCGGGCTAGCTCGCTGCGAGGCATTTCCTGTTACCGAGAGCACCGCGTGTGTGCTGAAGCTTACACTCCGGAAAGATTCTTATAACCCGAGGGAGAGTTAAGGGGCAGACGTGGGTATCGTTAAAGATATAATCGCCTCCAGGAGGGTTTTGATTTTATTGCTCTTCGTCCTCTCCGGCGCGGTCTACGCTAACACCCTCTTAAACGGATTTGTCTATGACGACCTCTTTCAGGTCGTCGGTAATAGCTGGATAAGAGACCCCGGAAGCCTCGGTGAAATATTTACTTCGCCCGCATGGGGATTTAAGCAGGATAGCGCTACCAATTATTACCGCCCCATGATGCACGTTATCTTCATGGCGGAGTTTTTTTCTTTCGGCCTTGAGGCGTGGGGCTATCACCTTACGAACGCACTTCTCCATGCGGTAAATACCGTACTGGTTTTTCTTATTACTTTAAAACTCTTAACGGAGAAGGGGCGTAACGGGGAAGAGTCGTTTCAAGACGGTGACGCCGGGGTCGTTGGACGATCCATTGGAAACAAAAACGCCCTCGCCTTCATATCCGCACTAATATTCGCCGTGCACCCGGTGCATACAGAGGCGGTGGCGTGGGTCTCCAGCGTCCCGGAGCTCTCATTTAGTCTCTTTTTTCTCGTATCTCTTTATACGTTTATTCTAGCTCTTCCTGCCGCCGCTGGAACCGAGGCTGGGGGAAAAAGACCTCTCTTTGCCGCCGTATCTATAATAGCGTTCGCACTCTCGCTCCTCTGTAAGGAGACAGCCGTTACGCTCCTCCCGGTACTACTCCTCTACCTCTTTCTATTCAGGAAGGGTGCGATAAATCTAAGGGCCTTAAAGTGGACGTTTCTTTACCCGGCTGTGATAATATTATATGCCGTTATTAAGGTGGCGGTAGCCGGGGGAATCGTGCCGAGCGCGCGGTATACGGAGCTAACGACAATTGGATATCTTTTAAACCTTATACCGCTCGTGTCGGATTATATACGCCTGTTTATTTTTCCCTGTAAGCTTAACCTTTTTTATATATTCCGTCCGCTCTCGTCTTTTTTGGAGCCGCGCTTTGTCTTGTCTTTCTTTGTAACGGGGGGCGTAGTCCTTCTGGCCATCTGGAAGAGGCGCGACAGGGCCGCGCTATTCGCCATCATCTGGGCGCTCCTAACTATTGCACCGGCCCTCTATATTCAAGGTGCTGGCGCGAGGGGGAGCGTATTCGCCGAGCGTTACCTCTATCTGCCGTCGGCGGGGCTTACGATATTCTTCGTTATTTTCGCTTCTTGGGTCTTCGATTATATCTTCAAGGGCAGGGTACGGGGACCGGCGCTCGTCGTAAGCGTTATTCTCGTTACACTCCTTACGATAGCTACGGTAAAGAGGAATACAGTCTGGAAGGACGGCTATACTCTCTGGAAGGATACCGCAGAAAAGACCACGGATAGCTACGTCGTATATGTAAACCTCGGCTCCAGGGCCGACGCACGGGGGTTTAAGAAGGAGGCCGCAGAAGCTTACGAAAAGGCGCTTCAGTTAAACCCTGAAAATGTCGAAGTACATAATAACCTGGCCGTCATGTACTTCGAGGCCGGGGATTTTGAGGCGGCCGAGCGGAGCTACGAAGAGGCAATCTCCCTTACCTCTAATAACGGGCTTCTATCTGTCATATACGGGAACCTTGGCGACCTTCAGTATAAACGCAGGCATCTGAGAGAGGCCGCCGAAGCATTCGGCGCGGCTATAGCGGCCCTCTCCGCCGGTGGCGGGACTGAGGCGAGCGCGGCACTGCTCCACAGTAAGCTCGGCGTCGCCTTCGCAGAGCTAGGAGAGTTTGAGAGGGCGGAAGTACATTTTATAAAGGCCATTGAGATTAACCCGGAGGCCGGCGGGGCCAGGGATAATCTTAAAAAGCTAAGAGCTCTAAAATAGGCTGTGCCGTGACGGAAACTAGCCCAACGGCCTTGTCTACTGAAACAGGTATAAGATGAATAACCCGAAGAAAAATATTTTATCGCTGCGCCTCATGGCGCTAATTACCGCACTCGTGGCATTTGCCGTAAGTGCGAATACGCTCGTTAACGGCTTTGCCTTCGACGACGTAGCGGCAATATTAAATAACGAATGGATAAGGGACCCGGCCCTCATCCCGGAGATATTTACCTCCACTATCGGGGGGTTTGACGCCGATAACCCGGTAAACTACTACAGGCCCTTCCTCTACCTGATACTGATTGTAGACTATTTGATCTTCGGCCTCTCGCCCTGGGGCTATCACCTTACGAACCTTATATTCCATAGTCTCAATACCGTTTTTATATTTTATATCGCTTTAAAACTTCTACGGGATTTTAACGGCGCGGTGGGCGGCCCCGGAGACGACGACTACGGCGGATACGATAATAACGAGGCTCAAAGTGAGAGGGGCGAGGCAACCGCCGGGAGCGTAGCCTTTGTAGCGGCCCTTCTCTTTGCCGCTCACCCGGCGCATACCGAGGCCGTAGCCTTCGTAGCATCTATCTCCGAGCTCGCCTTCAGCGCGCTCTTCCTCGTTTCTCTCTATATCCATATGCGCCTTTCGTCCAACTCCGTCGTCACTCGGGGGTATCTTCTCCTTGGCGTCTCACTCTCGTCTTTTTTCCTCTCTCTTCTCTGTAAAGAGACGGCTATCATGCTCTTGCCGGTCATGGCGGTCTACGACATTGCCATCGGTTACGGGGAAGGCGGCTGGGCGAGGAGCCGGGGCTTTATTAAGGGCGCTCTATCGAGGGTAAAGCGCTACGTGCCGTATATAATTGCCGTTGTCGTATATGTGATAATAAAGGTAGCCGTCGCCGGAGGGATAACGCCAGCAAAGAAGCACGCCTACCTGGATTCCTTTCAGTATCTTATAAATACCGTACCTCTCTTTATCGACTATATAAAGCTCCTCGTATACCCCGTCGGGCTAAAGGTCTTCTACGTCTTCCACCCTGTATTTACGGTAATTGACGCGCGTTTTATCGTTAGCTTTATAATCTCCATGATCCTTCTCGCCTTACTTATAATTAAGAGGAAGGATCGGGTCGTCGTCTTCTGCTCTCTATGGGCGATACTCACCCTCCTGCCGCCGCTCTATATACCGGCCGTAGGGGGCTCGGGGAGGGACAGCGTATTTGCCGAGAGGTACGTCTATATGCCGTCGGCGGGTTTCTTCATCCTTGTGACGTATGTGTTTTATAGGGCGCTTGAGCGTTTTAAGGTAAAGAAGGCCGCCCTTATCTTCGCCGTGGTGGCTCTTTTGGTCGTAGCCGTTCTCTCAATAGCAATATTTGAGAGGAATAAGGTATGGAAAGAAAATTATACCCTCTGGAAGGACGCCTCTCTTAAGACCAATGATAGCGTCGTGGTATTCCTTAACCTTGCCGTCTCCGCCGAGGACAAGGGGCTTATGGACGAAGCCGAAGAGGCCTACCTCGCCGCCCTGGAGGTGGATCAGTATTCCGTAGAGGTTCGTAATAATCTCGGTATCTTCTATGCCAAGATGGGTAAGCCTCTTAACTCCATAGAGGCTTTCAAGGCCGCCTTGACGCTTACGACCAACCCGAGAAGGCTCTTAAAGATCAGCATTAACCTCGGTGACGTTTATTTTAAAGCAGGTATGATGCGTGAGGCCGGAGAAGCCTACTTCGACGCCTCAGGCTACGGCGCGGTGGACTCAGAAATACACAATAAGCTCGGCATAGCCTACGCCGAGAGCGGTAATCTCTACGGGGCATCGGCTGAGTTCAAGAGGGCGCTTGCGCTCGACCCCGGGCACAGTGGAGCAAAGAAGAACCTGGAGCGGCTTGAGGAGATTTTAAAGTGAGCCCCTTACGCTCTCCGTGTCGAAGCCCTTTGACACCCCCCTCTCTAAATGATATCCTCTCAGGATTATGAAATTCAAATCAGGATTTATAGCTATAATAGGACGGCCGAATGTCGGTAAGTCTACTTTCCTAAATGCCGTACTCGGAGAGAAGGTCGCCATCGTCTCGGATAAGCCCCAGACGACGAGAAACCGCATGAGGGGTTTTAAAAACCTCCCGGATGCGCAAATCATCTTCGTCGATACCCCGGGGATCCATACCAGAGGCGGGCTCCTAAACGAATTTATGGTGAAGGAGGCTACCGGTGCGCTTACCGATGTTGACGGAGTGCTCTTTATGGTGGACGCCTCGGACGTGCCGGGTAAGGACGAGGCCCTTATAATCGAGAACCTGGAGAAGGTAAAGGCGCCGGTGATTCTCGTTCTAAATAAGATTGACGCTATGGAGAGGGACCGCCTCCTGCCGCGCATCTCCTCTTACTCAAAGCGCTTCTCCTTTAAAGAGATCGTCCCGATATCGGCACTTAACGGCGACGGGATTGACGCTCTCCAGGGCGCTATCGTAAAGATGCTCCCCGAGGGGCCGCGCTACTTCCCCGACGATATCCTTACCGACGAGCTTGAGCGAGTAATAGTCGCCGAAATGATAAGGGAGAAGATCTTTCGCTTCACCAAGGAGGAGATTCCCTACTCCGTTGCGGTCGTCGTGGAGGAGTTTAAGGAGGATAAGAAGCTCGTCTCCATAAAGGCCGTGATTAACGTTGAGAGGGATTCGCAAAAGGGGATAATCATCGGCAAAAAAGGCGCGATGCTTAAGCGCATCGGCACGGCGGCGAGGGGCGATATCGAGGGGCTTCTCGGCGGCAAGGTTTACCTGGAGCTCTTTGTGAAGGTCACAAAGGACTGGACGAGAAATAAACGCGCCTTAAAGGAATTCGGCTACGGCAACTGAGGTCTTTACCCCCTTAAACCGTTAAAATCCAAAAAAGCAGAGAATATATGAAACAACTGGTAGCAATAGTCGGACGCCCGAATGTCGGCAAGTCCACGCTCTTTAATAAGCTCCTCGGCCGCAGGAAGGCGATAGCCACCGACGAGCCCGGAGTGACGAGAGACCTTAACTTCGCTGATCTCGACGAGGGGTCAGGCGGCTTTACGCTCGTCGATACCGGGGGCTTTGAGAGTGTCTCTGATGAGATGATCTCCGGTAAGATAAAAGAACAAGCCCTCCTTGCGATAGAAGACGCGGAGGTTATTATATTTCTGATGGATGGGCGCGAGGGGCAAACGCATGAGGACCGCGAGATGGTCTCCATCCTCCGGCGCGCCGCCAAGCCCGTCCTCTACGCCGTAAATAAGATAGACGGCCCAATGCTCGAGGCCGGGGTAAATGAATTCTACTCCCTTGGCGTAAAAGAAATATTCCCGATCTCGGCCGAGCACGGCGGCGGGGTATACGAACTCCTCGATGCCGTAAAGACCGCACTCCCTTACCGGGAGCCAACGGAAGAGCTTTCGTCGGTAGAGCCGGTGGTTGAGCTAGACGAAGACGGTGAAATCGTCGAAGGCGGGGAAGAAGAAATTTTTAGGGCGAGGATAGCCCTCGTAGGCCGCCCGAATGCCGGAAAGAGCTCCATACTAAATAGCATTACCGGTACTAAAAGGGCGATAGTCTCGGAGGTAGCGGGTACTACGCGCGACTCGGTCGATATGGACTACGACATCGGCGATAAGAAGTATACGTTTATAGATACCGCAGGCATAAGGAAGAAGAACCGTGTTAGCCGTAAGGTAGAAGTCTACTGCGTCATGGAGGCGGTGAGAAGCATAGATAAGTGCCATGTCGCCTGCCTCATAATAGACGGTAAAGAGGGGGTGAGCACCCAGGACGAGAAGATAGCCGGGTTAATGGAGAGGCGCGGCAGGGGGTGCGTAATAGTCATAAATAAGTGGGATATCGTCGAAAAGGACACCCATACGATGAATAAATATATAGAAGACCTGCACAGGCGTATTCCGTTCCTGACTTACGCCCCGGTCGTCTTCTGCTCGGCGTTATCCGGTAAGAGGGTGCCGAGTATCCTCGACGCCGTGGAGCTGGTGCGCGAGCAGCTATCCTTCAGGGTATCGACGCATAACCTAAATAACCTCTTCCTCAAAATCAAGGAACGCCAGAAGGCCCCGACCTATAAGGGTAAGCTGATTAAATTCTATTATATTACGCAAAGCGGCATTCGCCCGCCGACATTCGTACTTTTTTCGAACTACCCCGAGGCCGTGCCTGATTCGTACAAGAGATATATTATGAACGCTTTAAGGGCGGAGCTGGATATAAAGAATATCCCCATAAGGCTATTCGTAAGGAAGCGCGGCGTACAGAAGTAGTTTTTTGAATTCGCATAGCGAAATTCAGGGTTATATGAGCCGTACCGTTCGGGGCGGCGCGTGTCAGGGATAATACTCAAGGTGCGTTAATGCGGACCGAATTGGTCCGCAGCTCACTTCGTAGTGAAACCACCTGTTATTGCTTAGATTTACAGTTACAATGTGCTATACCTGATGGTTCGAGTCGGATATTTTTTATTGCACGGAAGGCCCAAAGAGAGTAGAATATGGGGCATAAGCCCTGAGAGAGTTATCATTTTGGAGATGAAGATATGAGCAACGATTGGCAAAAGACCGTAATAGCCGCGCTAAATGAGTCCCGCTCCGCAGAGCTTGCGGCTATAGCCCAGTACATGAACCACCATTACGAGGCCAGGGGTCTCGACAGTGTCGGGGTAAAGGATATCTTTAGAAAGCAGGCGATAGAAGAGATGCAACACGCCGAGTTGCTAGCCGAGAGGGTAACCGCCCTTGGCGGCATACCTACCCTTAAGAGCGCTCAGGTAAGGAGGGGCGGCACGGTGCAGGAGATGCTCAGGGTCGATGTGGAGCTTGAACGCCGGGCGGTAGCTCGTTATAAGGAACAGATAAAACTCTGCGAGGAGCTTGGCGACTCAACGACAAGAAGGCTCCTTGAGGATATACTTATGGATGAAGAGGCGCACGCCGGTTATCACGCTTCGCTTATTGAATGACCGGCGCTCTTTTGAAAACTTTAACGATACAGATATAAGGAATATATAATATGAAAAAATGGGTTTGTGTTGAGTGCGGTTATGTACACGAAGGCCCCGAGCCGCCGGACAATTGTCCGCTCTGCATGGCGCCTAGTGAAGCCTTTAATGAAGTAACCGGTGCCTGATAAGGCTTCGGTGGAGGAGAAAAAACCCTCCTTTACGAAAGATACCGCTCAAGTAAGCGCGGCTAAAAAGGGCCTTTCCCCTGCCGGGAAGGGGGTTTTTTCTGCGGTATTAAATGAAATAAAAAAACGTATAAGAGAAAGCGGCCCCATAACATTTGCCGAGTACATGGATCTCGCCCTCTACCATCCGGAGAGCGGCTACTATACACGCGGTAACGCGGTATGGGGTAAAGAGGGCGACTATTATACGAGCCTTGACGTGACGCCGGTATTTGCCGCCCTCATCGCCAAACAGATAGACGACATGTGGAGCGCTGTGGGCTCGCCAGCTGAGTTCACGCTCCTTGAGGCAGGCTCGGGCAGGGGGTTATTGTCGCGCGGCATATTAGAGTACGCCAGAGACCGGTATCCTCGCCTTTACGAGGCGCTTAGTGTTATATTGGTCGATAAGAGGCCGGTCGTCCCTGAAGGTTTCGGCGACAAGGTAGAGGCGTTTAAAGAGTTCTCTTCAGTTAAAAAAGCCCCGTTTGTCGGGGTAGTGCTTACTAACGAGCTGATAGACGCACTTCCCGTTCATAGTGTTATAGGGCGGGCGAGTACAGATACGTCGGACGAGGCCGCGCCGCCGGCAGCCTGCGAGTTCTTAAAAGAACATTATGTGGGGCTAGGCGAGGACGGCTCTCTGGTGGAGATAGAGGGAGAGCTATCGAGTGAGAGGTTAAGGGAATACTTCGAGGCATTGGGCATAACGCTCTTAAACGGTCAGAGGGCTGAGGTCTCGCTTGCCGCGCTTGACTGGATAGAAGACGTGGCCGGGCTCCTCAAGAGCGGTTTTGTCATTACCATCGATTACGGCATGCCGGCGCGTGAACTCTACCGCCCCGGCAGGGACGGCACGCTCCTTTGCCACTACAGGCACACGTTAAGCGAAGACCCCTTCGAGCGCGTTGGCGAGCAAGACATAACCGCTCACGTGGACTTTACGTCTCTCGCGGCCGCAGGGTCTGGCAGAGGACTTGACGTCGCGGGCTATACGACGCAGTTTTATTTTCTGATGGGCCTCGGGGCAACCGAAGAGTTAATAGAGATTAAAGGCACCGGCACAGAAGAGTTCGATGCCATAGAGCATAACCAGGCCATTAAGAAACTGATAATGCCATCTGAGATGGGTGATACCTTCAAGGTTCTCATCCAGAGTAAAGGGCATAGGGATATTAAGGGGCCCCTCCTTAAAGGGTTATCTTTTAAGGATATGGCTTATTCGCTCTAAACCATGCGGCTTTTGGGTTTGAGGGCGCGGGTAAGAGAGGGTTTTATTCCAAACTCTTTGGTACCCGGGTGATCTTAAGGAGGAGAAGAGATGATGAGTGAAGATAGTTTTTCAAGTAATGCAGAGTGGTCTGTCGGCGAGTGGAGCGAGGAGTGGTCCATAACGGTCGGCAAGGCATTTGCCTGTAGCGAATGCGGCACTATGATAATGGTGACAAAGGGCGGTATCGGCGTGCTTGAGACCAAGTGTTGCGGTAAAGAGATGCGCGCCGTGGAAGGTGAGGGCGCAGAGTGAAGGGGCGGCCTAAAATCGGAAGCGTTTACAGGTGTCCCATCTGCGGGGCCGAACTCTCGGTCATACGCATGGGAAAGACCTTAGGGCTTCGCCCCCACTGCTGTAACGAACCCATGGAGTTTATGGAGATTACAAACCCGACCTTCAGGTGCGGGTTATGCGGCTCCGAGATCATGTGCGTAAGCGGCGAGTCGGGCAAACTCGATCTCTCCTGCTGTAACGAGTCAATGAAACTATCTAACGCATGATAGGATAGCCTGTTTTATATGAATATTTTTTACAATAATTTTAAAGTATAACGTATGTGTAGGAGGTAACGATGTCAGAAGCAGAAACAAAAGATTCCGCCAAGGGTAAAGATGTCAAGAAGCACAATTGCTCCATCTGCGGCAGAGAGAGCGATGTTTTGATATGCCATGCCTGCGAGGATAAGCTCCGTGGGGAGGCCTTGGAGAAGAAGAAGGACGTGGAGAGGGCTGGCAGGTAGGGAGATCTTATAACCGTTCTTCGGGCTTGCCCGGAGATGATACTATTTGGAGAGGAGGTTCCCATGACTGAAGCAGTGTTAGAGAAGCTTCGTGTGGCGCTTAAGACGGAGATGGTTGGTTACAGCTTTTACAGCGAGGCGGCCGGGTTGATCTCGGATGAGCACGGAAAGAACGTCTTCCATCACCTTGCGAAGGAAGAGCTTGACCATATAAAGATCCTTATGAAGATAGCCGACTCGGTGGAAGCCGGAAGGGGATGGATCTCTTTCGGAGAGAATGCCTCCGGAGCGTCGGAAGAGGCGGATAAGGGGCTACCGATCTTTCCCGAAACAAATGAACTCCTTGAAGAGTTCAAGACCAATGAAACGGATCTTAACGCCATAAACATTGCCCTTGATTCCGAAGAAAAGGCGATTGCCTTCTATTCGGGTATGCTCAAGACGGCGGTGCAGGACGACGAGATAGAGGTCCTAACGAGGATAGTCGAGATGGAGAAGGGGCATTACGACCTCCTCCGCTGGGAGAAGGACGCGCTCTCGAACTCCGGCTTCTGGATGGACCAGATGGAGTTCAGCGTTGAGATGGAGAAGTAGGGGGAGCGTTAAGTGTACGATGTGATAGTCGTGGGCATGGGGCCGGCTGGCTCCATGGCCGCCCACGGCCTTGCAAAGAACGGATTTAAGGTCCTTGCCATTGATAAAGACCGTTTTCCAAGATACAAATCATGCGGCGGGTGCATATCGACGAAGGTCGATAAGATCCTGGACTTTGATATCTCCGAAGTAGTGGACGATACCGTAATGGGTATCGACTTCAACTTTAAATCCGCCAGACCCGTAACCGTCCCTTCAGATAAGCCGATAGCCTATAATGTCATGCGCTCCACCTTTGACGCATTCCTCGCCGCCAGGGCCGTAGCCGAGGGGGTGGAATTTAAGGAAGGGGTTCGGGTGCGCGGGTGCGTTGATACCGGCGCTCACGTTGAGCTCGATACCGACTGCGGGCCAATTAAGGCGCGTTACGTCATAGGAGCGGACGGCGCAGGCGGCATCATAGGCCGAAGCCTCCTCGGCCTCAACTATCGAAACTGCCATATATCCCTCACAAGCGAAATAAGCGTCGATGACGCTACCCTCGAAGCATACCGGGGTAAATGCCTCGTTGACTTCGGCGTTATCCCACACGGCTACGCATGGGTCTTTCCGAAGAAGGACGGCTTATCGGTTGGCATCGCAGGGATGGCCGATAAGCTAGAGCGCGGTGTTAAGGACTATTTCAGGGATTTCGTAAAGGAGCAGGACGCGCTCGACGGAGTTTGTTTAGGGGATGGCGATATCAGGGGCTGGACCATACCCGTCTACAACGGCGGGGAGCAAAAAGTCTACAGTGGCAGGGTGATAGTCACTGGAGATGCGGCTCACCTCGTGGACCCATTCCTCGGCGAGGGCATCTATTACGCCATCAGGAGCGGTCAGATAGCGGCAGACGCCGTTGGCGCGGCCCTTGGTAAAGGAGGAGAAGCTGATCTCGCCAGCTATAAGGAGATGCTCTCCAGCGAGCTCTACCCGGAGTTCGAGGCCTGCTCAATGCTCGTTAAGATAATATACGGATACCCGAGGATGTGGTACAGGGTTGTGGAGATGGACCCGTCAATAATGCAGAAGTACTATGACGTGCTCACCGGAGACGAGAGCGGCGCGCTCTTTATAAAAGACCTTAAGTCGCGTGTCGTAAAGAAACCCTGGAAGGTCTTAAGTAAGTGGCTGAGGGGCAGCGCTTAAGCGTCGAAGCCAAATCCCTACCGGGAACCCCTGGCGGATTTATCCGCTCCCAGCCCGAACCCTTAATCATAAATAAGGCCGCGCCTTTAACGCCGCCTCGGGTTTAACCCTCTTTTATGGGCTTCCCCCTCCAGCTCGGTTTTGACCTTTGCGATAAGCTCGCTGCTTATGGCTCGCATGAGCCCCTCTACTATCGGCCCCGTGATCTTATCGAGGAGCGAGAAGGGTGTTCGGTACTCCATTTTAAAGACGACGCTCGTGCCTTCGCCGAGGGCTTCGAGCGTATAGCTCCCGGCGTTATAGATGCCAGTCGTGCTCTGCCACGCATAGTGCTTCGGCGGGTCGCTTTTGACGTTGGCCTTCCACGTATAGCTCTTCCCGAAGAACTCGACGCGCCAGTTGTACTTGCCCGGCGAGACGAGATTAATCTCTTTTATATGTTTTGAGTAATTCGGGAAACTTTCCACGTCGCTTATCAGGTCAAAGACCCTCTCCTGGCTTGCACGTATAAATACCCGTTTTATTATGGAAGGCATGGTGTTTTTACTTAACCGGTTCTCTTTTAATACGCCGGCCCTTTCTCTGTGTTTGCGAGAGGCGGCGCCACTTGCTTTATCAATTTTAACAGGGCGCTCGCTACCAGTCAAACCCTTTTACATTTGACTCTGTAATGTATATGATGCTCCTTTACCAGGAGGGGGGCTTTTTATAACGTCCTTCTGTTATTACGAGGCGGCGCGGCTGGTATCGCGTCTAGCGCAAAGCCGTCAGCAAGCGTTCATACGCGGCGGGCGGATTAATGATATATTCGGAGAAGATCTTAGTATGGTATATTTGGTTGGCGCTGGTCCGGGCGACCCGGAGCTCATCACGCTAAAAGGGCGAAGGCTCCTTGGCGAGGCAGACGTCGTTATATACGACAGGCTCGTCGGCAAGGATATACTCGATTACGCGAGGGTCGGGGCGGAGCTTGTTTACGCAGGCAAGAAGAGCACCTATCACTCAAGGCCCCAGGACGAGATCAACGCCCTTATGGTAGAGAAGGCAACGCTCGGGAATATGGTGGTCAGGCTCAAGGGCGGCGACCCGTCCATCTTTGGACGGGGCGGCGAGGAGGCAAGGTTTCTTCAGAAGGCCGGCATTTCGTTTGAGATAGTGCCGGGTGTTACGGCCGCTTCGGGCTTTTCGGCATCCTCGGGTATACCGCTCACCGACAGGAGGGTCTCTTCGGCTGTGACGTTTGTCGCCGGGCATACCATGCAGGGGCGCGGCATCGACGACCTCCCGTGGCGGGCGTTTTCGTCGCTCGGTCATACGCTCGTCTTCTATATGGCGCTCACCAACATGAACGCCATTACCGAGAGACTCATTAGCGGCGGGCTCTCCGCTACTACTCCGGCGGCAGCGGCTATGAGCGCCACCACGCCCGAAGCAAGGATTGTCCGGTCCACTCTCGCAGGTATCGCAGGGGAGGCCGAGGCTGCGGGGCTTAAGGCTCCGGTGCTGCTGGTCATAGGGGAAGTCGCGGGGCTTGAGTGATAGGACTTTTTGGTTTAGCGGCCCGTCCTGCTCCACGCCATGCCGGAGGCCCCCGGTGCCTCCGGAACGGGGTTTTTAGTTATGGTGAGGCAGCGCGTCAGGCCCGTGCATATGTAAATTTTTTAAAAATCATGAAGATTGAAAGTTCTCATAAAGGATTGAATTATATGACTATTTGCCTGACCCGAGGCTTACGCCCTGATAAGGCCTTATAGTAGAGCAATTCGAGGGTAGAGAAAAAAACAAAAAAAAATAAAAAAAGTCAAAAAAACCCTTGATAAGGGTATTTTTATATGATAGTCTCGTGGCTAATATGACTCTTATAGGGGATGGCATACCTTTGCCATAAAAGAGTTAACCCGATAATTTTAAAATAAAAAATCAACAGAAAGGCAGGTGACTATCTGATAGGCGAGAGCGGATTCCGCCTAACCAAATGTTGACTGTATATAGATTAAGCTAGAGATAGAAGATGCTCTACTCTTAAATTTGCTAATAATACAAAAGATAGCTTAATTAAAAGAGATAGACAAGAGTTCGCAAACAAGAAGAAGTATCACAAACAAGGAGGATAGGATGAAGAAATTTTTAGTAATGGCTTTTGCGGTAGCATTTCTCGCGGCCTGGGTTGTACCGTCAGTCGCCGGAGTTGACTTCAGCGGCCAGTACAGGGTAAGGGGCGAGATAAAGAGCCCGA
>JAJCZG010000134.1 GCA_029262475.1 Deltaproteobacteria bacterium | reverse complement strand
CGTCTCCACACCCTCTGCAACTACCTTGTTACTGAATCCGTGGGCTATATTTATGATAGTCTTCACGAGCATCCTGTCGTCATCGCCTACGGTCAGCTCGTTTATAAAAGAGCGGTCTATCTTAAGTATATCTATAGGCATGCGTTTTAGATGGCTAAGGGATGAATATCCTGTGCCGAAGTCGTCTATCGAGAGCCTTACCCCCGTGCTCTTGAGGCCGTTTAATAGCTCTATGGTCTGCGATACGTTATCCATGGCGACGCTCTCCGTAATCTCAAGTTCCAGGTGTTTGGGGTTAAGGCCCGTCTCTTCCAGAATACTGGAGAGGGTCTTTTGAAAGTTCCGGTCCATAAGCTGGTAGAGAGAGACGTTTACAGAGATATTCAAGTCGTCGAGCCCTTCCTGGTGGAGTTTCTTGATACGTTTACAGGCGGTTCTAAGTACCCATTCCCCTATAGGCACGATAAGCCTCAAGGACTCGGCGAGCGGGATGAAATCAAAGGGGGGTATTATCTTGCCGGAGCTGTCGCGCCAGCGAATCAGCGCCTCAACGCCGACGACCTTACCTGTTGCAGTGTCCACCTGTGGCTGGTAATTAAGGAAAAACTCGTCCTTCTCCTGAGCTCGCCTGAGCTTTTTTTCAAAATCAAGCCGTTCCGCAGCCCTGGTATTCATTGATGGAGAATAAAGATAGAAACCGCCTCCGCCATCCGCCTTGGCCTTGCTCATGGCTGCAACGGCATTATTCATCATAGTCGTTACGTCTCTTCCGTCATGGGGATAAATACTTACGCCTATACTGCAATCCATAAAAAATTCATAGCCGTTTAGCTCGAATGATTGCTTGAAGAGCGAGGATAATTTATTGGCGAATAACATAATATCTTCAACATCGTCCTTGTCGGATACAAAGAGCACGAACTCGTCTCCTCCGAGGTGCGCTACCGAATCGGCTGCGCGGACGTTAGTCAGCAGCCTCTTGGCCACTTCCTTGAGGAACTCATCGCCGGAGGTATGGCCGAATGTGTCGTTAAGGGTCTTGAACCTGTCGAAGTCAAGGAGGAGGAGTCCCATCTGCAGCCCGCTTCTCCTGGCTCTGACGATAGCCTGATGAAAGCGATCATTAAATAGGGAGCGGTTCGGAAGACCGGTTAACTGATCATAGTAGGCAAGCTTTTTTATCGTCTCTTCCGAATTTTTGCGATCACTTATATCCCGGATTGTACAGGCTATGAAGAACGAATCGTCGATCTTGATGCGGTTAATCGTAAGCTCCATCGGAAAGGTGTCGTGCGTGCTGTGAAGACCGTTAAGCTGAATCACCGTATCCATGAACTCGTTTCCGCCGCCACAGATGAAGCGGTTAAAACCCTTCTTATGGTCGTTACGCAGCTCCTCCGGTAAAAGGAGGTTTATATCCATTCCGATGAACTCTTCGTTGCTGTAACCGAATATCTCCTCCATGCTGGGGTTGCTTTCCACTATGACCCCTTCGTTATCGGCCAGGACGATACCGTCGAAGGCCGAGTGGTGGAGCATCCTGTAACGCGCATCCTGGGCCCTTAGCCTCGCCTCCGCCTTCATTCTGTTGGATCTGTGCGCCGCGTGGAAGAGGCAAAATATAAGCGTCAGCAGTATCAGGCCGACCTCGCCGAGGATATATTTCTTATGGGGCAATGTGCCTATGAAGACCTCTCTCGGAAGGTAGGAGATCACCTTCCAGTACGCCTCTGCGTCTCCGCCGGGTGAGACGAATTCACGAAGGTTCACGGTCTCATTGAATTCTTTATGTCCGAACCTTCTACCCGTATTGCTGAGGGTCATGAATGTATGGAGACCGTTATTTGGCCTCTGCCCGTAAGTTGACCCATCATCCACGAATTCGGGGTCGTGGATGTAGCCGGCGGTGTCAATTTGACCAAACTCAGAGCCTGAGATCTTCCGCCACAGATCCGGGTAAAGCTCGCCGAAATTACTGCCTGTTATCTCCTGAAGCGTTAAGTCGTCGTTACTCAGGTACGGGCCGCCGTAAAGTATATAGCCATTTTTATCAACGAGTAAATGCTGGTTGATGGAGCCGCGGCTAGGGGTCTTGAGGCTGGTGATCAGCTTATCGGCGAGGAGAGTTACAAGAACCGAACCGGTCCTTTCATAGCCTTCATCAAAGAGCGGGGTTATGAGGTTGATGAGAGGCCTCTCGTAAGTCCCGCTCTCTTTATCCATCAATCTCACTTCAACAGGGGAGAGGTATACTTCCCCATTAGTTAGCTTGACGGATTCGGCGTGGAGATATGAATATCTATCGGTATTTGCAGGCGCCTTCACCATCTTAACCGCACTTCCCTCCCGGCTTTTTACTATGCCTGCTATCTCCATGCCGGAGCTGTCGAGGATGGTAATGGCCCCGCAAGCAGGTTTTAATTCGCAGAAAGCTAGAAGTTCCTTGCCGTTGTTTCCGGACAAGACGCCTTTCGTGACACCGAAGAGTCCTTTTATCTCCACATTCCTGGAAAGAAACAGGGTGTCGCTCATGGCGTTATTAAATAAGTTCGTAATAGACTCAAGGTAGAGATCGGCCATATGCTTTTCGTTTACAAGCAGAATCTTCTTCGAAGAGTTCGCCTCTATACTGTAACTACTGAATAAAGCTATACTTATTGCAATGCTAATGGGCAGGAATAGTCCAAGGGAGTACTTGATTACCCCCGCCTTATCAATCTTTTTTTCCATGTTTTTCTTGCCTTGCGTACTCTGAAATAGTTCGTTTCATGATAAATTACAGGCACTTGCAATGAAAATAAGGGCCTTAAGTACGGCCAATATATAACTCTATTTATTTCGGCATAATGGAGAATAACTTTACATTAAAAGAGTGGTTTGCTCCGGTTTGTTTTTAAGCTTTTGTAACATTATTAATTCGCTATCTTGCCGCCATTCTACTTAAATGGATCTTTGAGCCGGTTTGCCGTAATACGCCTCTTCTCCGCCTGGAGAATCCAGGAAAGAGTCTGTAGAGAGTAGACCCGTCCATTATCTTTATCGGCTATCCTGATTAAAACTTTAACGGGGAGATGCGGTTTTATAGAGTTTTTGACGATTGGCTGAGTTATTTGAGGGGAGAAACGAGCTTTTGGTGCAAGCTGATGCTTCACCATATCCATAATGCCCGCGCTAAAGGCTGGTTTGAGAGGAGTGAAGAGAGTAATATTAACATTGGGATAATTTTTTGCGATACAAAAAGAAGATGCAAGGGGGGGGGAGAAGAGGGTTATAAGGGCGTGATGTAGCTTCGGGGGTAGTTAGACTCTCCGGTTAAGTTTCACTTCGAGGGTCAGGCAAATGTCGAATATACAACAGGTAGTACGCTAGTGCTTCACAGACTATCTGTTGACCATTCTTGAAATGTAGGCTTTTAGTAGACGGGTGATTTAACTGAGATTTAATTGGTTGGGGGACCAGGATTCGAACCTGGGTTAGCGGAGTCAGAGTCCGCGGTCCTGCCGCTAGACGATCCCCCAATTAGGTTGAAGCATCTAGAAAATTTAGTGTATATTCGCTCAACAGTCAAGAATTATTTTATTTGAGCCTGAAAAGGCGTTTATTCTTCACATCACTTCAGTCGGCATCTAAGCGGTTTCAACGCATACCGGTGGTATTAGTATATACGCGCTGCGCAGGAGTAAAACTGTTGACAAGTTGAAGTTTTCTCCTATATAATACCAATTTCTCAAGGTTGCCATGAAGGTAAGTTTACAGGATGTCCCCGAAGGGGGCTTCTCCTTAGATATAGAAGAGGGCTTGGTAGCCTCCGACCTCACGTTTCTTGAGCCCGTAAGGGGGACTCTTGAGATAAGGCTCCATAAGAAGGAAATCATCATCAGCGGCCGTCTTACGACGAGCCTCTCTCTCAACTGCGGAAGGTGCTTAAAGGATTATAGCTTCCCGGTCGATACGGGCGTCTCCATATACGCCCGTACCGAAGAAGTTGTGAGTACGGCGAGTGAGGACGATGAGGAGGGTGGAGCAGAGAGCCCGGAGGACGCTCATATAAAGGACGGCGAGATAGACGTAACCGGCATCCTACTAGAACATGTAGCCCTTGAGATACCGATTAAACAGCTCTGTAGTGAAGAATGCAAAGGTTTTTGCCCCAAATGCGGTGCCGACCGCAATGTCTCGCCATGCGGCTGCAACGATGAACAGCCAGTGGACCCGAGATTCGCTAAACTAAAAGACTTTAAAACAAATAAATAAGAAAGTGGAGAAGAAGACATGCCTACCCCTAAGAAAAGACATTCGAGAACGAGAAGAAATAATCGCAGAAGCCACGACGCGCTTTCTACGCCGGCGGCGTCCCTATGTCCTCAGTGCTCAGAGCCCAAGAGGCCGCACACCGTATGCCCGAGCTGCGGAACATATAAGGGCAGGGAAGTTATAAATACCGGTGACATGGACTGATAAGCCATATTATCAGTCCATGAAGGCCGAGGTGTTCTATCTCTAATAATGACGGTCTGAGAGATATTTTGTACTTTGGATTTTCAACGGATGGCCGATGGACGCAAGGCCGGGCCGGTTTTTTTTAAAAAAACTCGTTTCGGCCAGACCTCTTTAACTAATCCTCGCAATCCGAGAATCAGAGGGCTAAAATCATATGAAGATCGCTGTTGACGCCATGGGCGGCGATAAAGCGCCGGGTGTTGTAGTCGAAGGCTCGGTGCTTGCCGCAAGAGAGTTTAAGATTCCGATCCTTCTTATAGGTGACGAGGTTCAGGTAGGTAAAGAACTCGCAAAGTACGTTGTAAAGGGCAGCCCCGAGGCCGCTCTTATTGAAGTCCGCCATGCCTCCGAGACTGTCGGTATGGACGAATCCCCATCTCAGGCCGTTAGAAAGAAGAAGGACTCGTCGATGAGGCTCTGCTTCGAGGCCGTTAAGCGCAAGGAGGCCTCGGCAGTAGTAACCGCCGGTAATTCGGGGGCCGCCATGGCTTCGGGTATCTTCCTTCTAAAAAGGATCAAGGGTGTGGAGCGTCCGGCTATCGCCGTAAGTGTGCCCACCATGAAGGAACCGGCCGTACTCCTAGACGTAGGCGGTAATGTCGATTGCCGCCCGCAGCACCTCCTCCAGTTCGCAGCCATGGGCGAGATATACGCCCGCTACGCATTTAATAAAAAAAATCCAAGGGTCGGGCTCCTCTCCAACGCCGAAGAAGAGGCCAAGGGGAACGACCTCACTCGCGAAACAAACGCCCTTATTCGCAGTACCCCTATAAATTATCTCGGTTATGTTGAAGGTCGAGACATCTTCCACGGCGACGTCGATGTCGTCGTTACCGACGGTTTTGTCGGCAATGTCGCCTTGAAGCTCAGCGAGGGGCTCGTCGAGGCGGTCGTGGATATGCTCAAGATGGAGATAAAGTCGAGCTTTATGGCTAAAATTGGCTACCTGCTTGCCAGAGGCGCTTTTAAGAAGCTCAAGAAGAGGATGGACTACTCCGAGTACGGCGGGGCACTTCTTCTTGGTATCGACGGCATATGCATTATAAGCCACGGCGGCTCTAACGCCAATGCGATTAAGAACGCTATAAACAAGGCCGCCAGATACTCCGAGAGTGCGCTAAACAGGCATTTGGAAGAGGATCTCGTTTCGTTAGGCGTTGATAAGAAGAAAAGCGAGACC
>JAJCZG010000133.1 GCA_029262475.1 Deltaproteobacteria bacterium | reverse complement strand
CCCCGGGCTTCGAAGGGCTAGTGGCGAGACCGGGCATAAAGAACTTTAACGACCTAAAGGGTAAAAAGATCGGCTTCCCGTTCGGGTCGTCGGTGGATATTACCGCAAGGCTCCTCCTAAAGGAGAACGGCATTGACCCGGCTAAAGACGTTGAGCTCGTTAATCTCGAAGTCGGCGACGTGCCCGCAGTATTTAGGGCAGGGAACGTGGACGCGGCACTTGTCTGGGAGCCGGGCTTTTCCAAGCTTAAAGAGGTCGAGGGGGCAACCCTCCTTGCGATGGATACCGATACCGGGGTATATAAGAAATTCGGCACCATGACGGGCCCGGACGTACTCGTAATAGGCAAAAAATGGGTAGACGAAGACGAGGAGCGCGCCCGCCGCTTCCTTAAGGCCTATTTCGAAGCCCTCGCATGGGTCCGCGATAATCCCGATGAAGCGGCCCGTATAGTAGGGGGCGCATATATCCAGCAGGAGACAGAACTTATCTTAAAGAATATGAAACATTTCATTTGGCTCGGCGCGGCAGAGCAGGCAGTTGTGATGTCGGATGAGGGCATCTTCGGCCAGGCGGAGTATATAGTGGAGATACTCCGTGACGATATTAAGGCCATACCCGCTGCCCCGGCCTTCAGGGAGTGGGTAAATACGGGTATAATGCCTGCCGGTAAGTAGGGACGAGGCCCCGGTGGCGTAGAGTTACCGGATTGCCGGGCCTGCGAGCTTCACTCGCGCCGTCTCCGGCTTGAATTCATAAATCTTAAAGAGTGCAGAAGGGGTTTAGTCTTTGGAGAGAAGGCCGTTCGAGTTCTGGCAGCTTGCCGTTATAGGCTCGGCGGGTCTCCTCGCCTTCCTCGCCATCTGGGAGTTAACGGTCCGTATAGGACTCGTTGACGCCTTCTTCCTTCCCCCGCCGAGCATGGTTTTAGCGAGGATGAAGGCACTCGCTACAGGCCCCGACGCTGTCCTCTTAAATGATATTCGCATGAGCGTCGGCAGGGTGCTCGCGGGTTTCGCCCTTAGTGTGATAGTCGGCGTCCCTTGTGGTCTCGTTATGGGCATAAGCCCTTTCATAAGAGCGCTCTTTAACCCCATAGTCTCCATCATAAGGCCCCTGCCCGCGCTTAGCTGGATCCCGCTTTCGATGCTATGGCTAGGCATAGATGAACAGCAAAAATACGCAATAGTCTTTATGGGTTGCTTCGCCTCAATACTAGTATATACTACCGACGCGACGATGCGCGTAGACCCGCTCCTTACGCTTGCCGCGAGGAACCTCGGGGCAAAACGGTTTCAGGTGATACGACACGTCATCCTCCCCGGAGCCCTTCCGAATATATTAAGCGGCCTTAAGGTCGTACTCGCAATCGCATGGACATGCGTAATATCTGCCGAGATGGTAGGGGCAAACGTCGGCCTCGGGTTTCGCATATGGACTGCTAAGGAGTGGTCGGATACCGGGCAGGTCCTTGTCGGCATGCTATCTATAAGCATTACGGTACTCCTCCTCGATATACTCTTTAAGGTCATTGAAAAACTGCTGCTCCCCTGGCAAAAGGTCGGTAACGAAGGATGAGCGAAGCGCTAATAAAGATAGAGTCCGTCTCTAAGGAGTATGCCACGAGGAAGGGCATGGTCTCTGCGGTTAAGGATTTAACGCTCGATATAAATCGGGGCGAGGTGGTCTGTATCGTCGGGGCCTCGGGGTGCGGAAAGAGTACGCTCCTAAATATGGTAGCTGGCTTTATAAGGCCAAGCTCCGGCCGGATACTTCTCGACGGAAGGGAAATTACCTCCGTAGAGCCGAGGTGCGCCCTTATATTTCAAAATTATGCGCTATTTCCTTGGATGACGGTAATCGAGAACGTAAGCTTCGGGGCAAGGCTGAAGGGCATGAAAAAGGCCGAGCGCCAGGAGCTGGCGCGCAGCTGGATAGAGACGGTAGGGCTTACGGGCTTTGAGACGGCTTATCCGAGCGAGCTATCGGGCGGGATGCAGCAGAGGGTGGCGCTTTGTCGAGCGCTCGCTAACGAGCCGGATGTGCTTCTTTGCGACGAGCCCTTCGCCGCACTTGACGCGATGACCCGTCAACTCATGCAGCAGGAACTCCTTCGGGCCGTGGAGGAGAGCGGCAAGACGGTCCTCTTCATAACGCACTCAATCGACGAGGCACTCATCCTTAGCGAGCGGCTCGTCGTGATGAGCGCGAGACCGGGGCGGGTGAAGGCAGTCTATACAAACGACCTCCCGCGACCGAGGCGGCTGGAGGTCCAGATAACGGAGCGCTTTCTGGAGCTAAAAAGAGAGGTCTGGGACCTCGTGCAGGAAGAGGTGATGGGATCTATTACACAGAAGAGGGGATAGTGCTCTTCTGTCTCCTTCATGGAGCGGCTATGCTCCGTCCGGGCGCTTGACACGCTCGTAGCTCTGACTTATAATTTCTTTATAGATAAAGACGAATATCAAGATAATGAGAAGTGCAAATGTTTAAAAGGGGGCGCGAATGTTTAAGAGACCGGGTTTAGCATTACTTTTAGGAATCGTTTCTTTAGGGCTCGTAGCATGCGCCGCTCCGATGCAGGAGTTATCTGTAGATATAAAAAAATCAAGGACCGATAAGGCATACGAGATAGCCAACCGCACCGGTGTGGGTATCGGCTACGATCTTGAGATAAACGATTTTAAGAATACGCGCTCAAGGCTCAGAATGCTCGACATGAACGATCTCGCCCCGTCGGAGTTCATCATAAATATTGAGATCGATAAGGAAGAAGAGCCCTATAAGCTCAAGATGGACGGGCGTGACGCGGGAGAGAACAGGGATGAAGAGGCCGTGGGCTTCCATATGAATAAGATCGCCGACGACGTAAGGGAGTGTTGCGGAGTGCCTGTAGAAGAGGAGTAACAGGCGCACAGGAGGCTCGGGACCGCCCGCCTCTAATCGCATTTATGCGGACTCATAAGATTGTTTTGGAGATGGCATAGCGCTTGAGAACTATAATAGATCGCAGCTTTTGAGAGGAATTCTCTCCAAAATGGCCTGGAAGCATTTTTTCACCATACGGAGTATTAAATATATTTTAGCCCATATCCCGGAAATCGCCCCCCTATTGTTGACAAAAGGCGCTCCATAACCTATATTTATTCATACTACTTAAGCTTATAGGGGGAGTTTTTTTATGAGAAAGAGATATGTACTTGATTTTGATGGTTTTTGGATAGAGGATAGCATCGACAAGGTACCGGCGGCATCCGGTGTATATGTAGTCTACGGAGGTATCTACAACGAGGAGACGAAAGAGACTGCTCTTGAGACGATAATCTACGTAGGAGGAGCGACGAACGCCCAGGCCGCGATAACCTCAAGCCCGCACTGGGACGAGTGGCGCGAGGCGTCACGCCTTCCGTTAAATCCGGACGAGCCTGAAGAGGGGTTTGGCGAGGTAAACGATATCTTCTTTGCCTTTGCGCCTGTGACGGTGGATAACGACCCCGAGAGGGCCGCCGCGGCTGTGGTCTTCGAGCAGATGCCGAAGGTAAATACCTCGACCGGCGACTTCGATGAATTCCCTTACGAAGATACGAAGATGAGTGTAACCGGCAAGACCGGGCTCCTTAATACTCAATACGAGGTATACTTCGAATAGTCCACCTTACGGGCTTAACTGAGAACCCGGCCTTTTAAAAGGCCGGGTTTTTTGTTTTTATGAGCCGGGTATGCGTCTATGTACCCTCTCTTCGTGGCGCTATAAGCGGCGTATAAGTAAAACCCCGGAGCTCGTATCCGGGGAGGAGCCTTGAAGTTGTCTCTACAACTCTCGACATACAGGTTTAAGGCCCCGAGAAGGGAAGGCGAGGGGTTACGTCTCGGCGTGGTGCGCTTTCTCCCGAGGGGCGTTAAAAAAGAGGATTACTCGAGGCTGGATTACTTTGATATCTGGTTTCCGCTCCTCGCACCCGGTAAACCCCTCATCTCGGAATATAAAGAACGGCTCGAATCCGGGGCTGTCGAGGGTGCGGTTAAGTGGTTCAGGGCTAAATACACTAAAGAGCTTAACGCCACCGCCGAAAAGAGGCAGGCCGTAGCGCTCCTTGCCGAGATGGCCAGGAGGACGCCGGTATCCATCGGCTGCTACTGCGAAGACGAAAGAGAGTGCCACAGGACGGCGCTCGTAAGTTTAATAAAGAAGATATCCTGACTTCCCTAACCGATCGGTCCTTAGCCCACTTAATAGGAGCAAGCCATGCTTGGTTCTCTGCTGGATATACTCTTCCCGCCCGTTTGCATGCTCTGTAACGCGGCACTCGCCGAGGAGGTATTCTGCAAACCGTGCACAAGCTCTCTGGAGGTGATAACTGCCCCGCTTTGCGAGGTATGCGGCGTCCCTTTCCCCTCCTCTGTCGGCCCCGCCGAGCGCCCCTGTTCCGAGTGCCTTGCGAAGAAGAAGATCCCTTACGTTTCAGCGAGGAGCGCGCTCTATTATACCGGCGGCGCGCTAAAGGCGATTCACGACTTTAAATACTACGGTAACGTTGGGCTTAAAGCTCCGCTTGGCGCGGTAATGGCAAGTGCTGCCAAAGCGTACTTTGGGAGACCGACCGGCGAGGACGAAGAGGCTTTTTACCTAAGTTCCGATGTAATCGTTACGGCGGTACCGCTCCATAAGAAGAGGCTAAAAGAGCGCGGCTACAACCAGTCGCTCCTTCTTGCCGGAGAGCTGGCTAAAAGATTTTCCATGGAGCTAGATAGAAGCCTCCTTAAACGGGTACGCCTTACGAGGCCGCAGGTGGAGCTTAGCGGCACCGAGCGTCGCCATAATGTCAAGGGGGCCTTCGAGGTGGCCCCGGGACGAGACCTTGACGGTAAGGAGGTGCTCCTTGTAGACGACGTATACACCACAGGCGCTACGGTTACGGAGTGCGCCCGTATCTTAAAAGAGCGGGGCGCAATCATTAGCGTACTCACCCTTGCCAGGGCGGTCTCCATATGATAATCTCCACTGGTGTGACAGGGTAAAAACG
>JAJCZG010000132.1 GCA_029262475.1 Deltaproteobacteria bacterium | reverse complement strand
TAGACGACGTATACACCACAGGCGCTACGGTTACGGAGTGCGCCCGTATCTTAAAAGAGCGGGGCGCAATCATTAGCGTACTCACCCTTGCCAGGGCGGTCTCCATATGATAATCTCCACTGGTGTGACAGGGTAAAAACGCTTACGGAGGAGAGATGAGCCGCAGAAAAGTTTATACGCTACAGGGGCTAAGAAGAAGGCTAAAGGCACTGAAGGATGAGGGTCAAAAGATCGTCTTTACCAACGGGTGCTTTGATATACTACACGCCGGGCACGTCAGGTACCTCGCCAAGGCCCGCTCGCTTGGAGACCGGCTTGTAGTGGGCTTAAATAGCGACGCTTCCGTTAAGAAGATAAAAGGGCCGAAGCGGCCCGTGGTGCCCGGTGAAGAGAGGGTCGAGGTACTGGCCGCTCTCGAAGCGGTGGACTTTATAGTCGTCTTTGACGACTATACGCCTTTAAAGGTAATAGACGCGCTAAAGCCGGATATACTCGTAAAGGGCGCCGACTGGAAGCGTGGCGAGATAGTCGGAGAAGATATCGTCACCGACGCCGGAGGTAAGGTCGTAAGGGTTAAACTCGTCGATGGAAAATCCACAACCAATATAATCGAAAAAATTTTGGAGCTTAACTGATAGCCTTAAGTAAACACTTGTCTAAACGTCTCGCCGGAGGTAAGGCTCTTTAGAAGCCCGCCACGCTCTTTCAAACAATCTCTTTTATATACCCCCCTACTACCGGTCTTTCGAGGCCTCGTAGAATTCATTAAAAAGCCTTGTCGCTATGGCGTAGAATGCCGGTAGCGTATCCGGGTTTATCCTCGCCCTGTAGGTGAGCATGCGGCAGTAGTGGACCGCCTCGTGGAAGAGTATGGCGCGGTGCCTTTCGGGGGGAAGCTCTCTGGCGAGCCTACCGTCCAAGTGGTTAAATAACTCCGTGAACTTCGAGGAGATATTCTCGTCGAAGAGTATGCGGTTACGCTCGACCGAGCATTTCGTTAACGTACAGAGAAATTCGTAGCCAGAGTGGAGCGACTGGTATAGTTTAGCGATATCCACTATCGGGTCTGAAATAAAATTCTCGTCATTCGGGTCGAGGAGGACAAACCCCCCGCCATTAGGAACCTGTATGTTGTCAATCGTCAGGTCGCCGTGTATGGGAGTTCGCCTGTAGCGGGCTAATCCCGCCATGATGGCTTCGTCCGAGCGAATTTTATCCAGGACAACGAGGAGGTTATCGACCTCTTTGCCGTTAATGACGAGGGTATCGTAAGGCAGCAGGTTCTCCACTGCGGCGTCTATGCCGGAGGTATGCTTTACCTTATCGAGTATCTTTATCTCAATATACTCATGAAGGTCTGTTTCCGAGTTAACCCACTCGTCACCTGTGTAGACCGCCTCTTCTACAAAGGCCAGCACCCGGTCAAGGGTCTCTTTGCCCGACTCTATGGGGTTTGAGTGAATCTGCTCGAAGAAGGGTTTTGAACCCTCCATATACTCGGTGTCGTAGGAGTAGGAACTCTCGTCCCTCGTCTCGCCGATGAGGCGCGGGAAGTGGCTACCTCCCTGGCGCTCAAGGAGCCAGAGGTACTGGTTTCTGAGCTTTTCGGTGTATTGGACGAGGGTTATCTTTTTAACAAAACGGTTCCCGGCGTCGTCCGAGAGGAGGAGTGTCGAGGCGTTGGAGCCTCCTCTAAATATCTTTATGAGCTTCCTGCTCCCCTCTATCTCGTAGCGGTTTATAATCCCGGAGACCTTATTGCATGAAAAATATTCGTCGAGGAAGTGGCTGAGTTCTGCCGAGATATCGGTCTCGCGGTAGAGCTTATTTAGCCTCGGGTCGCTGTAGGGCATATCTTCGGTGCCACGGTGCTTCTTCCTGTAGAAGAGAAAGGCCGCGCACCCGATGATCGATACCGGTACTATGAATATGGACCATACGAGGACCGAAAAGAGCTCTATCGTTCCGTCGCCTGCCCTGCCGGTATCTATAAAGCCCGATACGATTGTAGTGAAGTAGTAGTGAAAGGTGCCAACAAAGCCCGAGCCTGACGGGACCGATACGCTCAGGTAGCTAGTATTGGCGGTAATGAACGACTTTATGAAGCCCGCGCCGAAGACGGCTTCAGTAAGGACCGTTACCGAAGCGAGATAGACGCACCACATGAGGAGCGAGCAGGCGAAGTATCTACCAAGCTTTGCGTGCTTTACTATTACATTCGTTCCGTAGGTAGCCGACCACATGATATGGCGGGTCTTATCCCTTAGCCTGTCGTTAAAGAGGCTTGTCGAAACGTATATGGACTTAAGGAGCCACCTGCTCTGGCTATAGAAGGCGTAGAGGAATATAAGTATAAATAGCCCGACCGAAAATACCATGACGGCGAGCATATAGATGCTCGGATGAAGGGTAATGCCGGCCTTAGCCGAAAGGACTATAAGCAATACAAAAAATATGGAGAGCGCGATACAGTCCACCATGCGCTCGATAAGGATGGTAAAGAACATTACCGTACGGCTGACACTAAGCTCTTTTCCTAGTATATGGGCCCTTACGAACTCGCCTATGCGAAAGGGTAGTATGGAGTTACAGAAAAACCCTATGGATAGGGCTCTAAAGAGTGTAGAGACGCGTGCCTCGCGGATGACGCGTATCAGCAAATAGGAGTTCAGGGAGCGAATGTAAAAGGCGAGGAGGAGAAGCAGAATCGATAGCAGTATGAAACCGCTATTTGACGAAAATCTTAAAAACCCTTCCAGGGATATCGAGTTATCGATGAGGAAATAGCTGAAATAATAGGCGCTTAGGATGAAGCCCAAAGTGAGGATCAAGATGATTATGAGTTTATTCTTCATTTATCTTAACTCTTACGACTGAAATACCGGCTTCTCGCGCTGCCTCCTCGCCTACCTCCGAGTCTTCGAAGACGACTGCGTCAGCAGCCGTAAAACCGCTCTCAGAGAGGCACTTAAGGTAGCACTCCGGGTCGGGCTTGCCTTTTGTAACGTCCTCTCCGAATATCATATAGTCTAAAAATTCTGTCAGGCCGAAGTGGTCGAGGATGAAGAGGGCATTTACTCTGCTCGCCGTGGTGACGACGGCGGTTTTGTGTGTACGGCTCATATCCTTTAAAAACTCTATTAGCGGCAGATTAGGCTTAACGAGGGCTACGGAGTCCCTGTAGTGTTCGGCCTTCTTATGGCGAAGCCCGGCTTTATCATCGTCGGTCATGCCGGGCGCAAGTGTCTTTAAGAGGTCGTCTGCACGCAGCCCGAATTTACTACGATAAACGTCTCCCGGGAGCTTGATACCGCACTCTGCAAACGCTTTGGTGTAGGCGCGAATATTGGCCTCTACCGTAGAGAAGAGCGTGCCGTCGAGATCGAATATAAAGAGTTTTATTGCCATAAATTTATTTTAATAGTTTCCAGCCCGCTTCTGATTAACTCACCTTCCGGAGACGCTAGCGCGCGGCCCCGAGGTAGCTCTCGAAGGTTTTAAGCTCTTCGGGCGTGCCGAATGAGTGGTACTCTTCCACGGGAGCCGCCTTTACCGTAAGCCCCGAGGCGATGATGATATTATAGAGGAGCGAGATGTAGTACTCCTTTACATTTGTTGTTATGCCGCGCTCTACCAGCTCTTTGGCCGCGGCCTTAAAGATTTTACCGGATGAGAAGAAGTACGCCCCTGCAAGCGCATTGGGGGAGATAACCTCTTTTTCGGCGGTCCGTATAACCCTGCCGTCTTCTATCTCGGCGTAGCTGTAGCGCGGGCTATCGGCGTTAAAGTATAGAAGCGCGCCGCCGGTTTCCGTATCACAAGGGGTACTATCATTTGTAATCTCTTCAATAAGCGCGAAGTATGCCCGGCTCCGAAACCAGAGGTCGCAGTCCATCACGAGCACCGGGTCGTCGTCTGTAAGGAGTTTCGATGCCTTAAGGCACGTCTCCGCGGCACCGCCCGTAACACATTCAAGCATTACCACCGAAGCGTGCGGGAGGTCGGCTAAAAGACTTTCTCCTAAGCCGTAATCGAGCTGGTGCTGCTCCTGGATCACCATGATATGGTCCTTATCATAGTGGAGAGAGTCGAGGCTTGATAGCGCCTTCTTATACATCGGCATTCCGCCGACATCTATGAGCGGCTTTGGCTCCTTAAAGCCCGCATCCTTGAATCTGGAGCCTAGCCCGGCCATGGGCATGAGTATCTTAAGTCTCACCGTGGTACCTTCTTAAATGTATAGTCCGAGGGCTTTCTGTCTATCCTCACCGGCGACAAAAAACGCCACCTTAATACCGTCTTAAGCG
>JAJCZG010000131.1 GCA_029262475.1 Deltaproteobacteria bacterium | reverse complement strand
CCTGTTCGTCTCGGTGCCGGAGAAGATGGCGTCCATATTGTTTATGTAGGCGTCGTAGCCGCTGTAACCGAAGCTGTCGCCGACTCCTGCGATATGCCCGCCGTCTGAGGTGTTAAAGAGCATCATGCCGAAGTTGACCCCGTAGGAAGTGCTTACGAGGTTTGTAAGGACCTCTTTTGCGACCTCGAGCTTGGTCCTTGTCCCGCCGCCAAGGGCGAGCCAGTTTATATAGTTTCCTGTGGCGAAGCTCCTCTTCTTCCCGGAGCACGAGCCGCTTTGCCTTAGCTTTCCGGTATAGGTGCCTTTATTGGTGAGCTTTTTCTTTGCCTTGCTGCAGCTAATCGTATTAAGATCCGAGATATAAAGCTCCCACTTCTTACCCTTGGATCTCCACCGGTATACGGAGTCCGCTGCGCAGTAACTGCCGTTGCAGCTCTGAACCTGTGGGTAAACAGTATGATGGTCGTAAGGGTTCCCTGTTATGATGTCGCCATTCATCGATCCTGAGTTATCGAATATTACGAGCACATTCGGCGCTATCGTATCAGAGCTTACACCGTAGATTACGGTATCCCCCGGATACTGGTCGACCGCTCCTGCGGCCTGCGGGAAGATAAATGAGAGAAAGATTGCTATGAGTACCGCGTAACCGGCGTTATCTTCTTTAAGTAAGTTCTTCATCGTCTGAAACCTCATGCCCTAGTTCTTCTACCTGGGCAGTATCCTTGCGTGGTTTGATTGTAAAGTCACCCGCGAATCCCTGATATTCGCACCGGTTACATTTATTAGGTAGTAGCTGGCTTGAGTCGCCGCATCATCCTGAATAGCGTTCCCTGAGCCAGTTGGCGCTTTACTTGATGTATAGAGCCATTGCACAGTGCCACTCGCGTCGCTGTCTCCAACCGCCAGGGAGACCCCGGCAAGGGGGGTATTCACTGTGCCTTCTCCTATTGTCGCGTATATATTAGTGTCGGTCCTGGAGTACTCAAGCCCCCTCTCGGCGGCATAGAAGGCGTCGAGCCTGATCTTTTCGTTCCTGGATATCTTTACCTCCGATGTCGTCGCGTCAACGAGCCCCATGCCTATAAACCCCATGAGGAGCAGTATCATCAGTACGGCTACAAGCGCCATACCGTCTTCGTTTAATAGTTCTTTCTTCATAGTTATTCCTCTTAGCGGTTCCTCATCTTTACTATGGTAGTGAGTTCCCTTGTCTTTTGCCCCGGCATAAAATCTTTAGTCTCGGTATTAACACCGGTGAGTGTAACCCTCACGGCCCTTACGTTTTGAAGGGCGCCAAGGGTGTCTACCTCAACGGCGTTTCCGTCGGTTAAGTAGGCGATCTGAAGGCCGCTTATATTAGTGGCGGCGATGTCGACTTCAGTCGCTTCGCCGTTGACCATGCGTATCAGGCAGTCACTCGCCGGGCAGCTTGTAATGGCCTCTCCGCAGCCGCCGACCACGGGGCCGATACAGTATTCCACCTCATTAGGGAATGTGTCAGGTACGGTCTTGCCTGTCTCCGCGATTACGGTGCCATTTGGTATAAATATGCTCTTATCGCTGTTAGCAGACGGTATGAGGGTTAGACTTGGCGCTGCCGTATCCACGCCTGTGACGGTGAAGTATGTTTTTGCCGGCTGGGACTTATCAGTTGGGTTAAGTATCCTTACTATATCTCCGGTGTAGCCAATGCTTGCCGGGTCGAAGCTTGCGGCCTCTGACGCCGAACGCACTATAAATGTAACGGGTGTGCCGGCGATGAAGTTCACGTAGGTGTTCGGCTCTATGTTTATCAGGGCGAGACTCCTATCCGATGATACGGAGTTCAGCCGTATGATATCCGACCCGTTAAGCCCCGTATTGTTATCGGCCAGGGCTATCGGATTTGAGCTCGAAGGCACCGCCATGCCCGCCATCCTTAGATCCTGCAGTATGCTCTCCGTACCAAGCCGGAGGCTCTGCTGGAGGTCCGTCACCTCTTCTTGAACGTAGGCGTGCTTCTGGTGGGTGATATAGAGCCCCATGGCGGAAGAGATTATTATCAGAAATATGGCCGTTGCAATAAGGAGTTCAAGGAGGGTAAAGCCACTTCTTGAACCTGCTGTTCTTATTATAAAGTTTATGTTTTTGGCGCCTCGCTTCATATCGTGTCCTTAAAGGTAGTAAGGGTTGCGCTTCTATTGTTTGATGAAATGACGGTCACTGATATTTGGGTGAGCCCCATGATCGGGTTATTCGGTGTTATGGAATAGTTTGCTGAATATACCTCGCCCTGTACGCTTCTCGTCCAATCAGCCGTGCTTGTATCCAGGTCGTAGGCGATAGTAGTTACTGCGGCTAAGAAAATTGCATCATCTTGAGGGCGTGAAAAAATCTCATCAAGCGCTGAGCGAGCCATATTCGTCTCAACCGTTATATTCTGTGCGATACGGCTTGAAAATATGGCGGTGGTCGTAAGACTTGCCGTACCTAAAAGTCCAATGGATAAGACAAAAAGAGCTACCAGCAATTCCAGAAGAGAAAAACCGCTCTCGTCCGTTTTATAGTCTATGAATCTCATTTACACGAACCTCCAGTCATATACTGCTTATATCGGCAGATATGTGGTCTACATTAATTTAATGAACATAAAATTTCCGGTGAAGTCGGTAGCAGTGACTATACCAGTAGTTATGGCTACTGCTATAATAAGCAAGAGGTATGCCAAGAAAAGTCAAAAACTTTCATGTGAGGATCTTGGACTGCAACTATATGATTTAATTAGGTGTTTTTAGAGTTCTATAAAAGTGGAAGAGTAAGGGAGGTATGTCGGAGTTCTAAATCTTGAATGAAAGCACGAAAAAGGTAACCATTAAGAAGGCGGCTACGCAATCTTTTCATAGATTTTAATGTAAAATTATTGAGAACTGGCGCGCGGATGATGTTGCGATGGTGGTAGAAATATTTGTCCGGGCGGCTGTGAGGGTGTCTTTATGACGGGCCGCCCGGGAGATGTTTGTGGATATGACACGTCCCGGGCGGTCGTCTTAGTGTGTTAGATGTAAGGCCAAGCAAGAAGTTTATCACTCCCCGGATGGACGGCCAAGGCCTAGAGGTTTATTAACCCCTGCGGCTCCTGTCGCCGGCCCCTGAGGCACCGTCTCTTCTCTGCCTGGCTGCCGGGCGGCCTTTTCTAAAACCTCCGGTCTTCCTGGGCTGGTCGTGACGCCCACGGGCGTCTCTGGTGGTATCCGGCCTTGATGCCGTCGGGTCTTCCTGAGTGAAACCTGGAATGACTTCTTTGTTGATCTTACCTTGGAGCAGCCTCTCTATGCCCGACAAAAGACCGCGCTCATCGCCGCTCACGAGAGAGACGGCTATACCGGTCTCTCCTGCGCGTCCGGTGCGTCCTATGCGGTGGACATAGTCTTCGGGGACATTCGGGAGGTCGAAGTTAACTACATGGGGCAGGCGGTCGATATCGAGCCCGCGAGCGGCGATATCGGTCGCTACGAGAACTTTAACCGCACCTTGTTTAAAGTCTGCTAATGCCTTTGTCCTTGCGGCCTGGCTCTTGTTGCCGTGTATGGCCGTGGAGGTAATCCCATCGGTTGCGAGCTGCTTTGAAAGGCGGTTTGCGCCGTGCTTGGTGCGGGTGAATACTAGAACCCGGCACCAGTCGCCCTCCTTAATAAGATGAGAGAGGAGCGCGCGTTTTCTGGTCTGCCCCACGGGGTGCATGACCTGCGTTACCGTCTCAATGGCCGCGTTACTCCTTGCAACCTGGACCATCTCCGGGTTATTAAGAAGCCCGTCGGCGAGTCTTTTAATATCGTCTGAGTAGGTCGCAGAGAAGAGGAGGTTCTGGCGATCTTTTGGGAGGAGTTTCAGTATCCTCTTGATGTCGTGTATAAAGCCCATATCGAGCATGCGGTCTGCCTCGTCGAGGACGAGTATCTCTACCTTGGAGAGTTTGAGCGTACCCTGACCTGCGTGGTCGAGGAGCCTTCCCGGTGTGCCGACTACGATATCGACTCCTCTGCGGAGGCTCGCAATCTGCGGGTTTATGCCTACGCCGCCGTAGATGATAGTTGAATTAAGACGAAGGTTCTTTCCGTAGGTGTCTACGCTCTCGCCGACCTGAGCTGCGAGCTCTCTCGTAGGCGTTAGCACGAGCGCGCGCGGCAAGCGTCCCTTCTGGAATGAAGCTCCTTCCTGGCTTAGAATCTGAAGCATCGGGAGCGTAAAGGCTGCGGTCTTTCCTGTCCCGGTCTGGGCCCCGGCGAGTACGTCGCGCCCTTCGAGCACCAATGGTATCGACTTCTCCTGAATGGGTGTGGGTTTGGTGTAGCCTTCAGCGGCTACGGCACTAAGTAGTTCGGCCTTTAGGCCTAGTTCATCAAAAGACATAGTTACTCCTATATTCCTCCTGTCCAAGTTTTACTTAGCCGGTCCTGGAGGATTAATTTAAGATTGTTTTGAACGAAGTTGAAAGAGATGTGATCAACGACTTCTCGGTAGGTACTGAACCGGAGGGCACCAACTTAATCTTCTTAACATAGCACAGATAACCTGTAATTCATAGGGAAATAAATTTACTGTGGTTTTGGAGGACTATTAGAGGCGTGTAGCCCTCGTTGGCTCCGGCTGAGCGAGTAAGTATCTTTTAAGTTTAATAATAAGGAAGCTTGATTGGCTGGCTAAAGATGTGATAAATTTTCTTAAGCGGTTATCGCATCCTTCGACTTAGTACTTCATCCCGGACCCTCTCATCTCGCATCTAAAGTATTTCACCGCTATCACTACCGTTCCAGTTATTTTATATTTTTCTTGTCGGGTTTGTTATACGGAATCAGAAACAAGTTCAATTTTTATCAAGGACGTGTTCCTAAATGACCTGTAAACTAACCTCTATATCCAGGGCGCACCTGCCTTTTATAATACTGCTTTTAATCCTGATGGTATATTTAGGGGCAAAGGCATTCCCTGAAGATGGGTGGAGCGGGTGGAAAAACGGCTCAGCCCAGACGCTTCTCAGTAGCAAGCACTGGGCGAGAGACGGCATCATTACGCATAAGCTCCTCTTCATACCCATAGGCTACTCAAAGACTGTTAAGTATTTGGACGAGCCCGAGATGCGCCACCACGCGCGCGGCACCGTTACAGGAGGTCTTATAGGTAACCGCCTCCACTATACGCACTACCCGAGCGGCTACCTCATTCCGTACGCCCTGGCTATGAAGGCGG
Source organism: Deltaproteobacteria bacterium (assembly GCA_029262475.1). Classification (GTDB taxonomy): domain Bacteria; phylum Desulfobacterota; class GWC2-55-46; order GWC2-55-46; family JAJCZF01; genus JAJCZG01. The sequence continues at coordinate 13,707 of JAJCZG010000131.1, read as the reverse complement.
GAATAGAGAGCAGGGCATGGCTAAGGATTATCTCTCTCGTCTTTTCTCTCTCGGCACTCGTGTTAATGTACTCCTTTGTAAACCTTATCGCCCCGCGCGGCGTGGCCTTCTTTGCGGCTCTCTACTACGGAGTTTCCACAGCCTTTCTCGACTATGCCGATAGCCTCGCTAACCAGCCCCTTGACGATCTCCTCCGCTTCGCTATACTTCTTACGAGTATTTTCGCCGTACGCTCGGTCGAAGATAAGGAGAGCCGTTTTTATACCGGGCTTACCTGGGGACTATATTTTATCCTCTCGATATCCTCCTACGACTCGACACTATTTATATTCGTATGGCTCGTTGGTCTGGACTTGATCTCTGAAGGAGAGGGGCGAAGCTTCAGTTTAAAGAGATTGGCCTTCTTCACATCAGCGCCGTTAGCCGCGTTTGGCATACAGATTCTTCAGAACCTCTGGTACTTGGGCCTGGGTGACATGCTCCTTGACATCACGGGGACCTTCGAGAGAAGGGCAGGAGTGGGCGAGGGGCTTAAGCTTCGCTTTCTGGCCCTGGTATCTCCTATCGTATACCTGTACATGTCGGGTAAGTCCGGCTGGACGCTATTTCAAGTGCAGTTCATATTGCCGCTTACCTTGGTCATGGCCGCGGCCTTTTTGCTCCTTAGGAAGCGGGTAGAAGGCGCGTGGCCGCCGCTTGGGCTTCTAGCCGTGCTGGTGGCCGCAGGGGCGGTCTTTAAGATTGTCTTTAGCGATACGAGTGACCTCCTTTATCTCGGCAGGCAGTGGCTCCCTTGGCTCTCGATACTTACGGGCGCGGCGACGGTAATGACTCTTCGATTGATGCGCTGGCCCGGTGAATACCTGATAAGCCCTACCCCGTCGCTACGGAAGTTCTTATTCCCTCTCCTTCCTGTAATCCTTATCTTATCTACCGCCACGCTTTGGTACCTGCACCTGGATGAGACCTCTAAGTATGTCAGTCGTTGGCCAAATCACGTCGTCCCGGAGGCGCGCCTCGACACCTATAAATATTTAGGAGGGCTTACAGCTAATGACGCCGTCGTCTTCTATATAGACGCAAATCTCGACGACTACTCTCTGTCTCGGGCAAACCCCGTGGTGGGCGAGTATTATGTCGGTCACCCGATACTCACATTTAACGACCCGAACCTTTTTATAAAGGATTACGCATGGCTGAGAGGCAGGAGCGAGTACCCTTTCGACGCGATAATAATGTCTCCGCAGAGGAAGGTCATGGAGTGGGTCTCCGGAAGTGTGGGGGGCGGTGTAAAAGGGCGCTTCAAGAAGGGCTCTAACTATATACTCATAGTGGGGGAAGGTAGGGGCTAGAGCGGGTGGTAAGGGAAAAGGGTGAGCCTCTATTTTAAAGAGCCCCTCGGAACTGGATTATTTATGAGATGATACTGGAGAAATTTACGGCTTTTAATTTGTTCCTTGCTAATTAGCGGCTTAATCGTTACAATCACATGCTATAGAGAGCGACAGTCTCCTTCGTCAGTCTGCCATCGCTCTCACAAGAGGCCGTTTTCTATGGCAGATTTGCAGTAGTTATCGTAGATGGCTAGTAATATTACCGTACGTATATTTTCTTATCAGCAACAAAGGAGGTTCAACGATGTTTAGAAAGATAGTATTTGCGGTTGCGATTTTCTCTGCGGCCCTCTCGTCAGCGGCATATGCCGGGAGCGCCTCCATAGGCGCTCGGGTATCGACTCTCGGAGTTGGGGCAGAGCTTGAAAATACCGTCACCGAATCCATCGGTGTAAGGGCTGGTGTCAATTATCTGCCCATAAACGACTACAGCGTGACAGAAGGCGGCATCAGGTATAGCTTTGATATAGATTTAAAGAGCATCCCCGTCGTCATAGACTGGCACCCCTTAAAGAATGGCTTCAGGCTAAGCGGCGGCGCGATCTATAACGGAAACGAGATAACAGCGACGGCGACGCCTGCTCTGGGTACCTCTATAACCATAGGCGGCACGACATATACCGCCGCAAGTGTTGGAAACATTAAGGCCGAGATCAACTACGACAAGATAGCCCCCTATGCGAGCCTCGGCTGGGACACCTCCTTCGGTAAGTCCGGCAGATTCGGGCTTGTTGTAGAGGTCGGGGCTTTTTACCAGGGTACGCCGGATATCACCTATAGCACAAGCGGCCCAGTCTCTTTAGTAGATATCGAAAAAGAGAAGAAGGAGCTGGAAGACGCACTCGACCAGTCATTCTACCCCGTAGTAGCTCTTGGCTTCAGCTACAGGTTCTAGTTCTTATCTATTAAGCCTCCTCTATACGGCCCCGGAGCTTACGAAGTAAGCTCCGGGGCTTTTTTATTTTGAGAAGTCCGTAAATCGTCACTGAATGTCTAGGGGAGGGTTGACGTATAGATAGGGCGAGAGTAAACTCAAAGTAACAGGCAGTGTTTCTCTCTCGGTCACGCTCTTTTTTGTATACGGATTCTAAGGAAATCTACTCATAATACTAAAGTATGTACGTGAGTAATCGGAGTTGAAGAGCTATTTACTCTACATTATCCGCATACATTGGAAAGAGAGACCGCATTAAGAAGTAAGTATGATCTGAAAAATCTGTTTCAGGATAAGCTTTTATAAATGAAAAGGAGGAGATCATGGCTATCATATTACCGGATTTACCGTATCCGAAGGATGCGCTTGAGCCGACCATAAGCTCCAAAACGCTCGATTTCCATTACGGTAAACACCATAACGCCTATGTCGTAAACACCAACAAACTCATAGAGGGAACCGCCCTTGAGGGTGAAGAGTTGGAGACGATCATAATGAAGGCCGCCGAAGACCCTTCAAAGGCGGGCATCTTTAATAACGCGGCCCAGGTCTGGAACCATTCATTCTACTGGAAGTGCATGGCCCCGGGCGGAGGTGGAAAGCCGACGGGTGAGATACTCGATAGGATTGAGTCAGACTTCGGCGGCTATGAGAAGTTCGTAGAGGCCTTTAAGACGGCGGGAGCCACACAGTTCGGTAGCGGATGGGCCTGGCTCGTTGAGGCGGGCGGGGCGCTTGAGATAGTAAAGACTGCTAATGCCGATACCCCGATAGTGAGGGGTCTAAAGCCCCTTCTTACGGTCGATGTATGGGAGCACGCTTACTATCTTGACTACCAGAACAGGCGTCCGGATTACCTGACTGCATTCGTGGAAAAACTCATAAACTGGGATTTTGTAAACAAGAACCTCGCTTTATAGTTTAAATCCTCGAAACGATTCGGTCCGGCTGAAGTTTTACGGCTTATGGGGAGGTGTGTGGTATGCGGCTACTTCTGCTGTTCTTTCTCTCGCTCTTATTCGTGCCAGCCGCCACGGCCTCTACAGTACCCATTGCGATTGATAGAGCGCAGACGGAGGCCGGTGAGGAAGGCGTTGGTATTTCGGAGAAGCTCGGCGAATATATCCCGCTTGATGCTCTCTTCTACGACGAACGGGGCAACCTGGTAAGCCTTGGCGCTCTTCTTGGCGATAATAAACCCGTTATAATAGTGCCGACCTATTACCGGTGCAAGAACCTCTGCACCACGATTCTGGACGCAACGGCGAGTGTGATTGAGAGGATGCGTCTTGTACCCGGTAAGGACTTTAATGTCATCACCATAAGCTTTAACGAGCTTGAGACGCCTGAAGAAGCATTAAATAAAAAGAAGACCTATCTAAAGGCAGCGGGTAAGCCCTTATCTGCCGGTTCCTGGAGATTTCTTACCGGTAATAATAAGAATATCAAAAGCCTTACCGAAGCTATCGGTATGAGCTTCGTTAGAAAGGGAGAGGAGTTCCTCCACCCGTCGGCCCTTGTCGTTATTTCAGGCGAGGGGCGGATATCGAGATATCTCTACGGTAACAGCTACCTGCCTTTCGACCTTGAGATGGCCCTTACCGAGGCCTCAAAGGGCGTAAGTAGAGCCTCAATAAGGAAAGCTCTCCTCTTATGCTTCAGCTACGACCCGGAGGGCAGGCGCTACGTCTTTAATACCCTTAGAGTGACAGGGACTCTCGTTTTAACCTCCGTCCTTGTGATGGCGTTTCTCTTAACCAGAAATGGAAAGAAGGGGTAATTCCAGAAGTGTCAGACGAGTATTACAGAGAGGAAGTCTCGGGTGCTGCTCCGGTTACCGGCTTCTATGACAGTTCAGGGAGGCGCGCGGGTTTCACCCCCTGGCTCTTATCCTGGATATTCTCTCTCGACCACAAACGCATAGCTATCCTCTATCTAGTCTCGACTCTCTCCTTCTTTGCCGTTGGCGTCTCGCTCGGCTTCCTCATAAGGCTGGAGCTCATAGCGCCGGGTGCGACGATTGTCGACGCCCGGACATATAACGCATTCTTTACTCTCCACGGCGTTATAATGATTTTCCTATTCATTATCCCGGTGACCACCGGCGTATTCGGCAATTTCCTCCTGCCGATCCAGATAGGCGCCAAGGATATGGCCTTTCCGAGGCTCAATCTTCTTTCGTGGTGGTTCTACATAATAGGCGCGGCCCTTGTGCTCCTCTCGCTCTTTACCGGAGACGGCCTGCCCGATACCGGCTGGACATTTTACGTCCCTTATAGCCTTAAGACGGCTGCGGATATTTCGCTCACCGCATTCGCTTTATTCATACTCGGATTTTCGTCGATCCTTACGGGGATAAATTTCGTTACTACCGTTCATAAGCTCCGTGCGCCGGGGATGCGCTGGCACAGGCTGCCGCTCTTCGTCTGGTCCATCTACTCGACAGCCTGGATACTCGTCATTGCAACGCCGGTCCTCGGTATGACGCTTCTTCTGGTGATAGCCGAGAGGACTCTCGGACTTGGCATCTTCGACCCCGTTAGGGGGGGAGACCCGATACTCTACCAGCATCTATTCTGGATATACTCCCACCCGGCGGTATACGTAATGATACTTCCGGGCATGGGCATAGTGGCGGAGATAATACCGGTATTCACCAGGAGGGTTATATTTGGCTACAGGGCGATAGCGTACTCAAGCGTTATGATCGCCGTGGTAGGGTCTATGGTCTGGGGGCACCACATGTTCGTCAGCGGCTTTAGCAAGACGGCGGCCTTCGTCTTCTCGCTCTTTACCTTCCTTGTGGCGATACCGAGCGCGATAAAGGTATTTAACTGGATAAGCTCGCTTTACCGGGGCTCCATAGTTCTGGAGGCCCCGTTTCTGCTCGCGCTGGTCTTCATCTTTCAGTTTACCGTCGGTGGGCTTACGGGGCTTATCCTCGGAACGCTCTCCGTGGACGTCCACCTACACGACACCACATTCGTCGTCGGGCATTTTCATTACATGAAGTTCGGCGGCGGCGGTTTCGCCTTCTTCGCTGGGCTTCATTATTGGTTCCCGAAGATATTTGGAAGGATGTATATAAAGAGATACGCGAATATCGCGGTAGCCTTTCTCTTCGTAGGCTTTAATACCCTTTATTTTCCGATGCTGGTAATGGGTTATAAGGGTATGCCCCGGAGGTACTTCGACTATCTCCCGGAGTTTCAGCTCTATCACGTCGTATCTACAGTTGGCTCGTGGATACTCATTACAGGGCTTATAATTATGTTCGTAAATCTCATCTATTCAATACGAAGGGGCGAGAAGGCCGGGGCGAACCCCTGGGGCGGGGCGACTATCGAGTGGCAGACGACCTCCCCTCCTCCGGTTCTAAACTTTGTAGACCCTCCGGTCGTTGACCGGGGGCCGTACGACTACAGGTAGTAAGGATATGCAAGGGATATGAGGGATACCATTTTAGAAGATACCGAAGCCGGTAACGGGGATACGACCTCGAAGTTCGGGATGTGGCTCTTTCTATTTACCGAGCTATTCCTCTTCGTAGTCCTCTTTTTCGTCTTCCTTAGTTACCGCGCTTCGTACCCGGAGGGCTTTCACCACGCCTCTATCAGGCTAAACGGAGTTATCGCTACGGCCAATACTTTTATACTCCTTACGAGCAGCTTTGCCGTGGCGATCTCGATAGTGGCGATAAGGAAGGGGCATAAAAGGGTCACCATCTGGGCGCTCATCGTAACAATAGCGCTTGGAGTACTCTTTCTCGTAATGAAAGGTTTCGAGTGGAGGGAGAAGATAGAGCACGGCATCTACCCGACGGCAAAGGGGCTATCGGGGCTCGGCGAAGGTGAAAACCTCTTCTACGGCCTTTATTACCTCATGACCGGGCTCCACGCTCTGCACGTCATAGGCGGTATAGTGCTTCTCTTTGTTATGCTTTGTTTCGTTGGTAACGGCAGGGTGAGCAGGGGCTCCTACGGTGCGCTTGAGAACTCGGCCCTCTACTGGCACCTGGTGGATATTATATGGATATATCTATTTTCTTTCTTTTACCTCGTATCGTGATGGGGTCGTACTTAAGTGGCGAATGAAACTCATAATAAAACTCCAGGCTACGGGACTTTTCTAGTAGTCTGGGGCACAGTCCTCGTACTTACCATAGCTGCGGCAGCGAGCGGGAGGCTCCTTAACGAAGGGCTTTGGAAGTCGTTTCCGCTCTTCATCGCCCTCGTTAAGACTGTTCTTATTGCCTCGTTCTTTATGAACCTCAAGTACGAGAGGGGGTTTTTCAGGGTTATGGTATTCGTCGTCTTGGGCGTAATACTCATACTCGGCCTCTTCCTCTACACGGATGTCGGATACAGATAAAATGATAACTCAGGCGGCTTCGAGCATAACGGGAAAAGAGGTGGACGCGGTATTCTTTACGGTGGCGGCGATATGCGTCGTGATGCTCGCCTTAATATCTTTTTTTATCGTATATTTCGTAATAAAGTACAACAGCAAAAGGCACCCTACGCCAGTTGATATCCCCGGCAATAAGACCCTGGAGACTGTATGGACAGTAGTTCCTGTCTTGATCGTCCTTTTTATCTTTTATCTCGGATGGACGGGTTTTGAGAAGAGATTTGAAGTACCTGAAGACGCGATGACGATAAACGTAACAGCGCGGCAGTGGTCGTGGTCCTTTGAGTACGAGGGGGGACTAACGGAGACAGAACTAAGGCTCCCCGTCGGGAAGCCGGTTAAGCTTGAGCTAACATCCTCTGACGTCATCCATAGCTTCTACATCCCGGCGTTTCGCGTCAAGAAGGATGTCGTTCCGGGGCTTACAGATAACTTCCTCTGGTTCACCCCGGATGCCGTTGGCGTCTACGACCTCTTCTGCGCCGAGTACTGCGGCCTCTCGCACTCCTCCATGATAACAAAGGTTCATGTAATGGAGGAGGCGGAGTTCATCGGATGGAAAGAGGGGAAGCTAAGGAAGGCAGAGAAGGAGGCGGCTGCTTCATTAGCCGGGGACGTAGTGGATCACGTTTCCATAGGCCGACGCCTGAGCGTGGAGAAGGGCTGTGTCTCCTGCCATACGGTGGACGGTTCGCCTCTTATCGGCCCCACGTGGAAGGGGCTCTACCTGAAAAAAGAGACCGTGATTACAGGTGGTGCGGAGCGTCTGACACTCGTAGACGCCGAGTATATAAGAAAGTCCATGCTGGAGCCCGGCGCTGATGTGGTAAAGGGCTTCCCGCCGATCATGCCGTCGCAGGAGGGCGTGCTCACTGAAGACGAAATTGAAGCGCTTATCGAATATATAAAGTCTCTGAGCGACAATAAGCGTTAAATAGAGCATTTTTTTTAATTCGGTGCCAAGTAGGAACTGGTATTTTTATCTTTTTAGGCTATAATTATTTCAGGAGATCTTTTCTATCCCATTAACATGACCGGCTCCAATAGATAGGACTTTTACTAAGATGACTTTCTCACTTCCAAAGAAGGGCCCTGATATTTCCATCGTCATATGCGGCGAGGCCGGGCAGGGGATTCAGACCCTTGAAAGCCTCCTTACGCGGACGGCCAAGCTCTCCGGTTACCACGTTTTTTCTACAAAGGAGTATATGTCGAGGGTAAGGGGCGGAAGTAACTCCACCTCTATAAGGATTTCCCCCGAGAGGGTCTACGCCGCAGTCGACAGGATCGACCTGCTAATTCCACTCACCGCCGCCTCCGCCGAACGTATAAAGGACCGCATCACAGCCGATACCCTTATAATAGGAGAGCGGAAGTTCGTGAGCGAAGCCCTCTCTCGAAGCTCCGGCGAGTTCATAGATATTCCTTTTACGGAGACAGCTAAAAAGCTTGGAAGGAGCATCTACTCGAATCAGGTGGTGCTCGGCCTCGTGGCCAGCCTCCTGGCGCTTGATATAAATATCTTAAAGGCGAAGCTTAGGGCTGAATTCGAGGATAAGGGCTCAGAGATCGTGGATATTAATATCAAGGCCGCTCACGCCGGATACTCACTTTACGAGGGGCTTATCAAGGACGATAAAGTCATCTCCGAGATAAAGAAGGCCGGCGAAGCGACAGGAGACGTACCAGAAGAGGTAAAGGGCGAGATAGTCATAAGCGGCGCCGAGGCCGTAGGTCTTGGAGCAATCGCTGGCGGATGCGATTTTATCGCCGCCTATCCGATGTCTCCATCTACCGGCGTGCTTACTTTTCTAGCTAAACACGCAGAAGAGTTCGGTATAGTGGCCGAGCAGTGCGAAGACGAGATAGCGGGGATTAATATGGCTATTGGAGCGTGGTATGCGGGAGGGAGGGCTCTCGCCTCGACCTCCGGCGGCGGATTTGCGCTGATGGAAGAGGGCGTAAGCCTCGCCGCTATGATAGAGAGCCCCGTAGTCGTCCACATCGCACAGAGGCCGGGGCCCGCCACAGGGCTTCCGACGAGGACGGAGCAGGGAGACCTTGAGCTCGCCCTATACTCAGGGCACGGCGAGTTCCCCAGGATAATACTGGCTCCGGGGTCGGCTGCGGAGGCATTTTATCTAACTCAAAAGGCCTTTAACCTCGCCGACCGATACCAGTGCCCGGTATTTATCCTCACCGACCAGTACTTAATGGATACGGTAACCAACACTACCCCCTTCGATACCGGAGGGCTCGAAGTCGAAAGGCATATAGTCAAGACTGAAGAGGGTTACAAAAGATACGCCCTTACGGACTCCGGGCTCTCTCCAAGGGGCATCCCGGGCAATGGACGGGGGCTTGTAATGGTCGATAGCGACGAGCACGACGAGGACGGGCGCATAACAGAAGACCTCTCCGTACGCACCACTATGGTGGATAAGAGGCTAAGGAGGCTTACGCTCATAAAAGAGGATATCGTAGAGCCAACGCTCATTGGCGATAAGGACGCCAAAACGGTACTCGTCGGCTGGGGCTCGACCCTGGGTGTCGTTAGGGAGGCGCTTACAAGTATTAATAGCGAAGATATTCTCTTCGTGCATATCGCTCAGCCGTATCCGCTTCACCAGAAGGTACTGGAACTCGTAGAGGGGGCAGGTAGGTTTTTGGTAATTGAAGGTAACGCCACGGGGCAGCTGGCGCGTCTCATAAAGCTTGAAACCGGCCGGGAGGCCGACGGAAAGATACTCAAGTATAATGGCCTGCAGTTCACTGTGGAAGAGGTAGAAGAGAGGATAGGTGAAGTTCTTTGAAGAAGACTGATTTCGACATCGAAGGAATGGAGACGGCGTGGTGTCCGGGGTGCGGGGACCACGCGATACTAAGCGCACTTAAGGCGTCACTCGATAATCTCGGCCTTACGCCGGGAAAGCTCGTCATGGTATCCGGCATCGGGCAGGCGGCAAAGATCCCCCAGTACTTTAATACAAACTACTTTAACGGCCTTCACGGCAGGGCGCTCCCCGCTGCCGTGGCGATTAAAGCCTCAAACCCGGAGCTTACCGTAGTAGCCGAGAGCGGCGACGGCGATATGTACGGCGAGGGCGGCAACCATTTCATCCATACCATACGGCGAAATCCTGATATTACGAATATCGTCCACAATAACATGGTCTACGGCCTAACCAAGGGACAGGCCTCACCAACGAGCAGGCGAGGCTTCGTTACACCCGTGCAGGTCTCAGGAGTTATGAGCGAGCCCTTCAACCCGCTTGCCGTGGCCATCTCACTTGACGTTAGCTTCGTAGCGCGCGCATTCATAGGAGATCAGCAGCGGACCTCCGAGATCATAGAGGCGGCCATAAAGCACAGGGGCTACGCCCTTGTCGATATCTTCCAGCCCTGCCCGAGCTTTAATAAGCAAAACACCTACAAGTGGTTCAGGGAAAATACCTACTACCTCGAAGACTCCTTTGATAGCTCAGAGAGGCTCGCGGCACTGGGAAAGGCCTTTCAAACCGATAGGCTTCCGCTCGGAATCTTCTACAGGAACGAAAAGCCGACCTTTACCGATAACCTGCGGATCAAGACCCCCGGATACAGGAAGATCGTAGATTTTAAGAGGCTAAACGGGCTTATATCATCTCTCGCTTCCTAAAGAGGACTTGCTACTCCCCATCGCTAAAATCCTCTAATCTTCTTTTAATCTCTACGAGATATAATCGCTATTAAGTGGCTCCACGGCTGTAACGGAGCCTTTTCCAAATATCTTAATTATATCCTATCTTTTAACGGCCCAGTATCTGAGAGGAGAAGATCATGAAGAGACTAAGCAGTATCTTTTTAGGCGCAATACTTTCCATTACTGTCATGGGTTTTGCAGGAAACGCGCTTGCAACAGACGGCGCGTCGATCTATAAGGCCAAATGCAGCGCCTGCCACGGTGCCGACGGAAAAGGCGCCGCAATGGGGCCTGCCTTTCAGGGAAGCGACTTTATTAAGGCCACTAGCAATGAGGCGATAGCCGAAGTAATCGCCAAGGGGCGTAACGGTGCCGATAAGAAATTCAAGAACTTTATGCTCGGTATGCCCGCCCAGAAGTTAAACGGCGATGAGATGAAAGCACTCGTCTCGTACCTTAAGTCGCTCGGCGACAAGTAGAGTTGTACCATAGGTCGCGTCCGTCTGCTCGAGAGACCTTAGGAGACGGGTTTTTCGGGTGACGGGCGCGGTCTTTTCTACTAAATACCTCCAATCACCTACTTACGCCTCCTCCTCGTTGGAGCCCCGGCGCATAAAAAACCCTTACTTCTTTAGATATTGACACTCAGCCTTGCCGGAGAGTATAATGAAATCCGTAGTGCTCAAAAGCGCCTACCCTGCTACGTTAGGTAAGGCGTCTACATGTTTGGGTAAGCTCATCGTAAGTGGGCTTTCTCACATAACTTCTGATTCCGTCTACTAGAAGCTTTTCCTGTTTCGTTAAATCAACCTGCTTTATAACTAAGTGAGTGAGAATCTTATGAAGAAGATACTATTCGCCCTAGCCATAGCAGTTGTCTTAACCTCATGCGGGGCCGATAAAGAGTCGCCCAGAATGATTGAAGAACAGATAGCAATAGAAAAACCTCTTGCCGTAGTTATCAGGCGTCATACCCCCGGCAGCCCTATTATAGAGTATGAGGATACATTCTACAAATATAAGGTGGAGTTAAATTATATAGGCGAGGACCCCAACAGGAATACCAGTGAGATATTCCCTACCTGCCCAGTAGGTAACGCCCAGTATGCTGTTTTGGAGAAATCAAGCGGCATCTTTATCAAGGATGAATTCGTGCCGCAGATGCCGTGCAACAAGTGCCATCCAAGGAGGTAAGACCCTGACGTCCGGACGAGTATATGGGCTCCGAGCGTGCGTCCGACGGGAGCTTCTTCTTAGCAGGAGATTTGACAGATACATCTAAGCGGCAGTACAATATCAATATGGATGGGGCGCGGCTCAGGGTAACACCGGGGCCGTATACATCAAGCAAGCTTGAAGTTGACGGAGGGGAGGGGATCTCCAATGAAGTTAGTACGCGACATAATGACAAAAGAAGTTGTTACGGTGCCTCGTGACAAGCTCGTATGCGAGGCTGAGGTTATACTCTGCGAACGGAAGGTAAGCGGCGCTCCTGTTGTGGACGAAGACGGCTGTGTCGTCGGCATGATATCCCTTACCGACCTGAACGGTTTTGAAACTACCGACGACGATAGTTTTTACGCCCGCGTATGGGAGATAGCAAGCCCCAAAGTAGTAACCATAGGGCCTTCGGCCACGCTCTCGGAGGCGGCGCGTATGATGATCGACAAACACATACATCGCCTGCTCGTAGTAGAAGATGGTGAGACGGTAGGAATGCTCTCTACATTTGACTTCATAAGGCTCCATGCCGAGGGAGCAACAAGCGCAACAGGTAAGACGGTAGCTTCAGAGCAAAGGGGCTCAGGAAAGAAGGAGCACATACGCGTAAAAGGGTTTAACGCGTAAACTCTATCGTAAGTCTTTTTCTCTCAAGGGGAGAGCGGTCAGTTTTAAGAGTGCTGTGAGCCGCCCCTTTCTTGTCACTCTTCTGCGTCTTCTGCCGTAAGGCGGAGCATCAAGTATTAACCCTAATGCCTTCACACATTTTGCCGATAATAAAATAATGGATTAAAGAAGATAATTACTGTGGGAGTTCTGATTTATGATTTCTAAGTCAATAATAAAGACAAGCTTTTTAGTATCTCTATTCGCCCTCTTTGCTGCGGGGTGCTCCTTAATGCCTGCTGGTAGCGGCGAGTGCACCCTTGACGACTCCGGCCCCAAGTACGAGTGCTGGGGCGGGCTATCGCTTCAGGGGGAGAGGTGCCTTCTTCACTGGAGGGATAAGGGGAGCGATAAGGAGTGGAGTACCAATGACCGCTATTACCGCTATAAGAGGAAGGTGAGGGACGTTAAGCTCGAATACTCCTGCATACAGAAGTTACCCAGGGAGAAGTCGCCGCAGTCTCCCGGTAAGCCGTAGCTCTTAAACCCCCATACCCTCAGGAGTTGACAAGGGCCGGGAAAAGACGTACCTTAATTCTACTATGACGGTTACCCTGACTTTAAATACCTGCATATGTACATGGCCGCTCGCGTGCCCGGCGGCTCGTCTTACTCTGAACTCACCATACCCGGGGGCGTAAGGGCGCTATGGGTACAAAAGATAATTCCCGGCCCTCTTCCGCCACCTCCTCCAGGGCCGCGCTATTTATCCTTATCATCATCAGCTTTCTCTTCGTTATGCAAGAGCTCGCCTTCCGCCTCGTCTTCCCCGTGCCGGAGGTAATGAACTTTAACCGCATGGAGTACTCGCAGCTCGGCTTCTCAGGAGATACCAGATATCTCCAAAACGCTTCTTTTACCTGGGCCTCCGGTCCCGACGGGGTGGAGAATACACACGCCCTGAACCTCTACGGCTTCCGCGACGACGACTTTTGCCTGAAGAAGAAGGCAGGTAAGGAGAGGGTCTTATTCATAGGGGATAGCTTTACCGAGGGTTTTATGGCCTCGGACGGCGAGACGATACCCGGTTACTTCGCTCGCCTCGCCGCAGAAGACGGCTCTTCAATCGAAGCGCTAAATATGGGGGTAGCGTCAAGCGACATGCCCGAGTACCTAAAGCTCATGCGCGACGCCGTGCCGCTCTTCACACCCGACGACCTTATTATGGTCTTCTACGCAAACGACTTCCCCGTGCCTCCATTCGCCCTTGGCGCTGCACTTACGCCCGAGTACTCATCAAACTTCGTACCGAGGGTATATTACGTTGTAAAAAATATGCTCGCCGGAAAGGTAGTGGCGAGGAGATGGCGCGCTAAGCCCTTTCCGTTCTTTGCCGCGGTGCCGTCGCCCTTAAACCCGCTATCAAATGAGGAGTACGCCGCCAAGGTCAGGCGCTTCGC
>JAJCZG010000130.1 GCA_029262475.1 Deltaproteobacteria bacterium | reverse complement strand
AGCCCCTTTGGGAGGAGAGAGATGAATTACTTTAAGACTGCGGTGCTTCTGGCGGTTTTGAGCGCGATGTTGATATTCTTCGGAGACGCATTGGGCGGCAGGCAGGGCGCGGTCATTGCGCTGGTGCTCGCCGGAGTAATGAATATCGGCAGCTACTGGTTTAGCGACAAGATCGTCCTTAAGATGTACAAGGCAAAGGAAGTGACCGAGGCCGATTCACCCGAATACTACGGCACGGTAAAGGAGCTGGCGATGAAGGCGTCTTTGCCCATGCCTAAGGTCTATATAATGGATAACCCGGCCCCGAACGCCTTCGCTACGGGCCGTAACCCCGAGCACGCCGCCGTTGCCGTAACGACCGGCATAATGGGCATACTTACTAAAGAGGAGCTTGCGGGCGTTATAGGGCACGAGCTTAGCCATATACAGAACAGGGACATCCTTATCGCCACTGTTGCCGCCACAATAGCCGGTGCGATAAGCTACCTCTCGCACTTCGCCTACTTCGCGTCTATCTTCGGAGGGCGCAGCAGCGAGGGAAGAGGCAACCCCTACGCATTGATAATAATGATGATAGTAGCCCCGATAGCGGCGATGATCATCCAGATGGCTATATCGAGATCAAGGGAATACGCCGCCGACAAGGGCGGGGCCGCAATAGCGGGTAACCCGATATACCTCGCAAACGCGCTATTAAAGCTCGAACAGTCGAATCAGCGCGCCCCCATGCAGAACCCAAACGAGGCGACGGCGCACATGTTCATCGTTAGCCCGCTTTCGGGCAAAAAAAGTCTTCTTAAGCTCTTCAGCACTCACCCTCCGATAGAGGAGCGCGTCAGGAGGCTTAAGGAGATGACCGGAACAGGCGCATAAAGTCCGGCTTCGTCAATCTACGGAATACCAGGAGAGGGCCGCCATTCATGGCGGCCCTCTCTTCGCTATAAAACCCTCAAGGTATCTCTAATAAAGCCGGGCAGCTATTTATAAACATCTCAATGCTTTTGGAGACGTCACCTGCCAGGCCGGGGCGCTGTAATGAAGCCCCTGACGCCGGGCCACTAAACCCTCTTCAGCAAATAAGGGTTCGTCCTGCCGTAAAGCCCCCTCTAGTATCAAGACATTCACGTCTTGAATCAAAACCGCGATTATGAGAAAAAACTTTGACACCAAACACCGTATGGGTTAACATTTTATACTGCGTTATAAAAAACTTAATCTTAATAAATCTGTGCCGGAAGGGATAAATGCTCATAAACGAAGCCATAGACCTCATAAGCGACGAGATGCGTCAGGTCAACGACTCATTTGGCGATTACCTCGACAGTGATATCGAATTCATCGGCATGGTCGGTGACTATATCATCTCAGGAGGCGGAAAGCGTTACCGTCCTCTTACGCTTCTGCTCACCGCCAAGCTCCTGGGCTACGAGGGTACGGGACACATACCTCTCGCCGCGATGATAGAGTTCATCCACACCGCCACGCTTCTTCATGACGACGTCGTGGATAACGCCAGCTTAAGGCGCGGTAACGCAACGGTAAACTCCAAGTGGGGCGAAGGGGCGAGCATCCTGGTAGGCGACTACCTCCTGGCCAAATCATTTGCCATCTCGGTCGCCGGAGGAGAGATGGAGGTCCTTAAGGTCTTAAGCGATACGACGACACGCATGGCCGAGGGCGAAGTGCTCCAGCTCTTAAAGCAGAGCGACCCGGATACGACCGAGGCCGAGCACCTCTCTGTCGTCACCAACAAGACGGCTATACTCTTCTCTACGGCCTGCCGCATAGGAGCCATCATAAGCAACGCCACCAGGGAAGAGGAAGAGGCCGCAGCCTCATACGGCATGGACCTCGGCATCGCCTACCAGCTCGCAGACGATTCCCTTGACTATATCTCATCGAACGACGACCTCGGGAAAGAAACAGGCAACGATCTGCGCGAAGGAAAGGTGACGCTCCCTCTCATAAAGGCTTTTGGTGACGCAGACAGGGCCGAACGCGCTAAAATTCGCGAGGTGGTGGAGGCTAAAGAACTTAGGGACGACGACCTACGCGAAGTATTTGCAATAATAGAGAAGTACAAGGGCATAGAGTACGCCATGGATAAGGCTTCGGGTTACGTCGCAAGGGCCAAGAAGAGCCTTGAGATATTCCCGCCGAATGTAGAGAGGTCGGCGCTCATGGCGGTGGCGGATTATGTGACGGTTAGAAGCTCGTAGGCAACACCGGTCAAGTGGCTTTTATAATAAGGATAGCGTGCTCAAATAATGCTTTCACCCGAAGAAAAAAGAGAGCGGGCCGCTAAGATCCTTGATATACTCGCCAAGGATATGGACTTAGAACCCTCCGGGGAGTCGGCCCTCATAGAGCTCAAGTTTACAAACCCGCTTGAACTCCTCGTTGCGACGATTCTTTCCGCTCAGTGCACCGACGCGCGCGTTAATATCACGACGGAGACACTATTTAAAAAGTACAAGACAGCCGCGGATTACGCCAGTGCCGCTCCCGACGGCTTCGAAGACGATATAAAGAGCATTAATTTTTTCAGGAATAAGGCTAAAAATATTCAGGCCTGCGCAACTCAACTCGTAAAAGACTTCGGCGGCGAGGTGCCGGGAGAGATGGACGCCCTCACCAGCCTCGCAGGCGTCGGCAGAAAGACAGCGAACGTCGTCCTCGGTAACGCCTTCGGCGTACCGGCCCTTGCGGTCGATACGCATGTAAAGAGAGTGGCGGCGAGGCTCGGGCTAACAGCAAAGTCAGACCCGGATAAGATTGAGGCGGAGCTTACGGCCATAATAGATAAAGAGAGATGGACCGCCACAACGAACCTCCTGATACTCCACGGCAGGAGACGGTGCAAGGCCAGGAAACCTCTATGCGACGAATGTCGGCTCACCTCGCTTTGTGATTACTTCGCTCAGTTAAGCGCCTAAGGAAGTGTCACTTTATTATTAGGACTAATGGCATGAAAAACTTTACCTTCAAGAAAAAATGCATAGCCGTCTCGGGGCTCCTCGTATTGCTTCTAACTCTTTCGTCTTGCGGCTTCTGGCTCTTTCCTGTTCAGCATAAGGTCTCAAGGACCTTCGACATCTTTGGCACCGACTACCAGGGCCTATATGATAGCGCCCTCAGGAGCGCCACAGACGCGGGCTACGACAGCATCCTTAAAGGTAAACTTGATGGAGATTTCAGAGCCGAAAAGGGCTTTGGCTTCGACGAGGTAAGCGTCCTGACCTTCCATCTTGACAAGAAGCAATACGCCGGAAGGTTCCGTTTCAGAGTTACGGTTAAGTCCAGCCGTGGCTCAGAGAAGGTGATACAGAGCTTTGTAGTAGCCTATTCGAAGTACGCGATGATACTGCCAAGGAAGTCGCACGGAGGGGTCGGACAGTACACGCCATCAAAGCCGCTTACAACGGGACGCGTACCTAGTGGCCGAATTAGAACGCGTTCAAGAACAAGTCCTTCCCGGCGAGGTGGAGAGTAATAGGCTCGACGCCTCTTGAACGAGCGTGGAGATAACGGTAATCCCACCCCCTGCCGTCGGCACGCCGTGTAAAGGACTCCCAAGTTATGGCAATAATAATTGGCCCTATTTTTGACATGCCTACAGAGCGATTGGGGACTATTACTATAGGGAATTTTACGGTAAGCGCGAATTCTGCATTATCTAAGATGTTTGAAAAAATCAATAATCCATCTCCTCTGCAAGTTGCCACAAAATTACTCCTGCAGACCGGTACTCGCTCACCTAGAAAAAATGAAGAAGAAAAACCAAAGTTAACGAATGAAGACGTTGAAGTGATATCTAAAGACGAACTAGAAAAATTCGCTTGTTTGTATATCAAGACCAATCCGTGGCTTCGTAATGGTGGGCACTTAAGCAAATCTACTTCTAAGAAGGTCGAACTACAAAAAGATGATAGTGAGTCTAGCCTTAATTATCTGAAACGGCTAATAGTGCGGCACGTTGAATCAGAGAAAAAAAGAATGAAAAAACTGTTGAATCGTTCAATACCGCTCAGTGCAGCCAGAAGGTTTCAGGAAAGTCAGGAGTTGACAAATCGTCTCACACAAACCATTAGTGCTGTCATAAGGTTGCATGAAAGTCAATATTGGACAAATCGTCTCACTCAGACCACCAGTGCAGTTTACATGCTAAAGGAATGGCATGAGAATATAGGAGTTATCACTCAGTCTTCCGCATTTCGAGCTCTTATTAAAGCTCAAGAGTATGCTACGACTATAGCAAGCTCTCCTGCGTTTAACGCTATGAAGGAACTTCAGGCATGGAAATCCAATCATATACTAGACTCGGCCGCTATTAGACAAATTACAGAAACGCATGGACTTATATTAGAAGCAGGTGCTACTTACTCTACAAGTATTAGCACTTTATTTTCTCGAAGCATTAATGAAACACTGCCTCAGTACAAGCTTTTAAACGACGAACTGCTACAAAGATTAAATATTGAAGAACCTCTTGAGAACCAAACAAGAACTACAGAAGATTTTTTCCTAGAAAAACTGGAAGTTTTAGCAACTGATCAAAACTCGAAAAGTGAAGATTACAAAGAACTACTAAATTATATACTTCTTATACTATTAACATTTAATAGTAACTTTTCTGATATCGCGACAATGAATGCAGTGACTGCGGCAAAAGAAGATAATGCAAATATCGTGCAAAATGAATCATTAAAAACTAGGAATACCGTAATAGAATCATTAGATGAAATCATTAATACAGTTCACGACTCTGAAGCAAGAGTGATAGAAACGTATTACAATTACTATACAAATAGAGATTCTGATTCTCTTTATATTGTTACCAGAGAAGCTGTCCTAAGAATTAAACCAACAACTAAATCACCGAAAATTTCTGTATTGCTACCTACTCAAAAAGTTAGTGTTCTAAAATCTAATAAAAGGTGGGCCTACGTTGAGTACTTCGATCAAGATGAGAAAATACCTAAAACTGGCTGGGTCTTCAAGAAGAAATTAAAAAGAATGAAAAATTAGCTGGATAGGATTTACACCACCCACATACTATACTCTAATATTCACTCCGCAGGACTGCCGCGCCTTGAGCGTTCGACCGCTTCTATAGGAGAACGCGACTGCGGCTGGCAGGGGGAGTGAAAAATTATTATTGCACGAGGATTTTTCACCCTCCCTTTATTCACCTCCCGCCAATAGAAGAGGATAAAGGGGATTTTTTTGGTTTCTTTGTCTTCTTGTCTCTAAAAAACCCCACAGGGTGCGGGGTCAGCGACCATAAGATGGGATCAATTTACGGAGCGAAGTATTTTGAACGCGACTAAATTGAGGTTTTTGGGAAGAAGGGAGCTGCACTTCGCACCCGAAAGCGCCTCAAGCGCAAGGTTCGTTGCGTATAAAAAATGCACCTCTTCCGCTCGTCAGAGCGGCCTCCCCCCTCCCCCTACCCTACCGGATTTTCATACCCGTTGGTAATCGGCATCCGCCTGTCCTTGCCGAAGGCGCGTTCGGTAATCTTTATGCCCGGAGGCGCCTGCCGCCTCTTATACTCGCTTAGGTCCACCATATAAACTATCCTCTTTACGAGGTCGCGGTCGTAG
>JAJCZG010000129.1 GCA_029262475.1 Deltaproteobacteria bacterium | reverse complement strand
GCGCTGCCGGACTCCTTAGCAGCCAGAAACGACTTGTATGAGTCGAAGTTATTCATGAACTCGGCCCGAAGCTTGGAGTCCTTATCCCATGTAGCCTTGGCGCGCTCTTCAAGCGGCTGCGTAGAGTCACCCTCCGAGCCCTCCGCATCTGAGCCGGTTTTACCATAACCTTCATAGCCTGGTTCGGCCGCATCTACGGCTTCGCCGGAGTGATCCTTGATATCCTTTAGTACTGCCGCGCGCTTTGCGTCGTCGGCGGCAAGGATCTTCACAGCAGCGCCTTCGACGGTCGTTTCGCCGTCGAACATCATGCCCTTAATAAGCTCCTCGCGACCGGGCATTGAGTGTTTATAGACACCCTCGATCCTTGACCTCTCGGCTTCGGTGCCTTCCTTGATACCTTCGGTCTTACCCTCGGCCTTGCCTTCAACCTTCCCCTTCTCGAAAGAAGCCGTCTTGATAGCATTCACAAGATCCGGCCTCGCCTCGCTTAGGGATTCCATAGTTAGTGCCGCCATATCAACGGCGGGCTTCTCATCTGCTCCCATAACTTCCTCCTCTTGTTTGTGTAGATTTATAAAGCCCGCACCGTCTGCGGCCTCTAAACTCATAAGTAGTTCATCCAGTGTCTGGATACCGTCCGCAAGACCGGCATCTATGGCCTGCTGGCCGATAAAGATACGAGCGTCGGCCATATCGGCAAGGACGGTTTCAACCGATACACCTCTATGCTTTGCGACGTTATCTACAAAAAGGGAGTAGAAATAATCTATACCTTCCTGCATATGCTCTTTGTCTTCAGTTGTTATCTTTGTGCCTGGGAGTCCAACAGCTTTATACTTACCGGCATGGATATAATGCGTCTGTATCCCGCGCTTCTCCTCGGCAACGGAAGTATCCCTGACCGACATTATGACCCCTATAGAACCGAGCTGGGCCGCAGGGTTTGAAATTATTATCCTGTCTGCGGCGGAAGCAACCAGATAGGCAGCCGAGAAGATATTGCCATCGGTAAAGGCGTTTAGAGGCTTCTTGCCACGAGATGAATATATAAGCTCGGCAAGCTCGAAACTCCCATCAACAGCCCCGCCGGGGCTGTCTATATCAAAGAGGATACTATCCACTTCAGGGTCTTCAAGAGCCGCCTTCAGATCTCTACCGACAATCTCCGTACTCATTCCTCCTGAAATCCTTGAGAAGAGATTCATACGCTTTGCCATCACGCCCATAATGGGGATTATGGCAATACCGTTGTGAACCTCGTAACCTTGCTTAGGATTATCAAGTGGGTGTCCTATTTGCGCCTCGATTTTGGAAAAGTCAGGCTTCTCACCTATTAGGTGACTGTGGTATATCTCCTGAATCTGCGAAAGAGATTCAGGCAAGATCGCCCAGGGAGAGTGGAGTATGTTTAGAATATTCTGACTCATGCAGCCGCCTCCTCGTCGTCAGTGTCCGTATCGTCATCTTCGTCTTTAGCTGGCTGTGATACTTTAGATTGTTTAAGACCAGCCTCTTCACGGGCCTCATGCTCCTTGACGCTCTGCGGGTGATTCACCTCCCAACTGCCACCGGTAAGCTGACTCGTCTCCTCCTCAAGTGTGGTAATCCCTGAGCCGAGACGTAGAATAGCGGCCTCTGCCTCTTTCTTCTCGTCGATCATTCCTCTCGACGGGCCCGTCCACTTGGCGCCGCAGTAAGCCTGGCGAAGAATAGGACTATCAAAGAAACCCGGAGCTAAGATACGACCCTCAGCCACAGCCTCCTCAAGCCATCTCTCATAAACAAGCTGGCAGAATTCATCGACAAGCCATTTGCGACGGCCTTTAAAAAACTTCCATGCCTCGTTGATAGCGGCCCTCGATGCTGAATAAGATGCGGTGAAGTGCCCTATAAGAAGCTCATACGGGATCTCAAGGGCAACGCCAATCTGGCGTATAATCGACATCATAAAGGGATCAAAAGCCGTATTAGGGCGATTGGGGTTAGCGGTATCAATAGATTCGTTATCGCCAAGGGCTATCATAGCCCCAACCCCGAGCTTATACTCCTCATTGCTATTGGTACTTGAGGCCCCTTCGCTAGGGGTCATTGGTGCCGGAACAGCGCCGGTTTCAGTCTTAATAAAGACAGTGAACATGGAACTCACCACGGCTGCCATGAGCTCGGCCTCGGTATAACGGCCGGCCATCTTCAGAGGTTCGATAACTGGTGCTAAATTCGGGACACCCCTCGACTGCCCCGGTCGTAGTGGTCTAAAGAGGTGAAGCACATTCCTACGGCCACTCTTGCTAAAGGCCTGAAGTTTAACCCACTCTCTCTGTGCCCCATTTCTTAAATTACCTGGATGCTGTTTTAGGACGTGATACCTTGCGGGGGCTCCATCGGAGTCCTTTTCGACACCTTCTGAAAGTGTTGCTGAGTCACGATTATTCTTCTCATTACAAACCCTGTCGGCCTCTATAAGTTGTAGCTTAAGTCCGTATGGTGACCCCTTGCGCTTTTTATAAGGCATATTCACAAAGAGGTCGCCTCCCTCAAGCACTGATCTGAATGCAAGCTCCTGCATCGGTCCGAACTTGAGAGTGCGCTCCATATGACACTCGTAGCTTTCAGCCCAGAGCCGCCACTCACGCTTAACGGCGGCCTCCCACTTGGCGGCCTCTTCATTCGACATATTGAGAACTTCACGGTCTATACTGGGATCGAGGACAAGGCCGGAACCGACCACATTCGTAACAGTCTTGCTTATGGCTCCGCTGGCAAGGGGCTCGTTACGTACCAGGTCGCGGCTTCTATCACGCAGTGCCGGAAGGTCAGGATTTATAACCGAATCTGCATCGGCCGCAGAGGTAGGCCAGTTCTTAGTCTGACGGCGGTCCCGGCGGGCCCCGACATAGCCACCTAGCACGGCTGAAACGGCGCGAGCTCTTAGACGCTCTACGCCACGCACCGGATTGAAATAACCGACAACACGGTCAATTAAGTTCTCCTTGACCGGTATATCCTTACCGTCAGAACCTTTAAAGACTACTTGGCTCATACAGGAGTAACCCCCATTACCTTCATGCCGCCACCGCTGCGGGAGAGCTTCTGAACCTTCGCATCCCAGAATTCAATGTTTTCCTTAATAACCCTGGCGTCGGCCCTGGACAGAGAGCGCCCGTCTATATCGTAAGACTGACCGCTCGACACCTTTGTATCGGCGGCCATCCACTCCGCGAGCTTTGATTCGGCCTGTGCCAGTGTGATACCTGCCATGTGATCTCCTGTGTAGAGTTTAGGGCCAAAAAAAAAGACACCCCACGAATTTTGTGGTGGGTGTCCTTTTTGTATCGCCCTTATTATCTCTCTAACTTTTACCGTTTGTCGATAACACAGTGTAACGAAGAGTAACGCAGTGTAACGCTAATTCGCGCTTTTTTGAAAAAAAGTGGCTTTTTTAAGCCGTCTAATCACCGAGAGTCAGACCTTTACTCAAAACTCGCCGTGTTCTATGCGTCGTCTCTTTCCCTAGAGAAAGCCTCTGACGAGCGAGATTAGCCATATAATAAACCGCATCGTAATCAGGATCCTTCATCTCTGGCATGACGGCCTCAATGCGGGGAATGAGCCTCTGACAGAAAGCATCGAGCTCCGCGTCCACCTCGCCGTATATCCACCAGTCGCGGCCCCCGACCTGCTTGCGCGCTATGAGCTTGCCATCACGGCACCAGCGCCGAATCATCTGCTCGTCCTTGCCGTAGTAGGTAGCGCACTCCTCGACCGTCCGCCGCCTTGAGTAGAAGTCTTCCGTCATTCGATCCCCTTATTCAGCACCCGCCTGCCTCGCCTGGGTTTTGCTGCTGCACCACCGGCCTGCATGAATGCAACGTACGCAGGTAAGTCCGGGTTGGCAAGCTCAAGAGCAGCCAAGTTAAGAACCTCTATATCAAGAGCTTCGTTACGCTTACCCGGTGGGCATATCCATACCCTCTGAGGCACGCCCCTTACCTTCTTTGTTATAACCTCCTCGGCTGTAAGCTCGTCGAAATATTCCTGTGGGTAATTCATAGGGTAGTGCATACAGCCGGGGCCGGGGTCAGTGATCTTGGTATGCGAATATATCCACTCTTTGCCGGTATCAGAACCGACGGTAATAAGCTTAATCTCTGTCGTCTTGGACTTTGCCGGGGTGCTTACGATTGGTTTACCGGGGGTATTAGCACCTTTACATCCGTAAATACGCCTTACCTTCGACTGCTCCTTGACGAACGCATAAACCTCCTGAGTATGATGACCGCCTGTATCTATCGTGGTACAGGTAATAGGCATATCAGCGTCGGACTCGTGTTTATATATCTTATCTAGGAAGACGGCCAGATCGTTCCACGCCTCCGGGCGTGCCAGATTACCCCTGAAGACTTTGCGCTCTACTCTCCACGATTCTTTACCGATACCCCATGCGACGACCCCGGCTGACAACCAACCATCCTGAACATCTACGCTACAGGTGAGAAAGCCTGCCATCATAACTATGGCAGGACCGTAAGCCTCACGCCTGTGAAGTAAATCAGAGCCGTCTATGCGGTCGGCCTCGGTAGCCCAGGTTTCGGCAAGAGTTGTGTTAACAAACGTCTTCATGGGCTCCGGGTCATGGTCTTCTTTGAACTTGCGGCGGGCCTCAAGAAAGGTTCTTACAATTCCTCTCATGGTAGTCCACGGCGAGTATATCTCCCATAACCAAAAACCGGCTATACCGTTAAAGTCCTTATCTGCACGCCATTCATGGTAAGCCACCTGCCGGTTGATATCTACATCCGACATATTACAACCCTTCGACTCACACTCGTAAAAAGCTTCCTCCGGTCTATAAACAGGAGTATACAGGACACCAGACTTGTCGGGGCCTGGCCATCTCACATTGGACCACTTTAAAAGTTGCCACTCGCCACAATGAACACACGGGATATAGCACTTACGTTGGTCGCTTAATTTATGGTGGTCTTCTATTGCTGACGCGCCCTTGATAGTTGGCGACCCGACAATACCTATTTTACGATTCCAGAAGTTAGCGGCTCGCTTAATGATAATTGCGGATGAGTTTCCTTCCCGCCCGACTGACATGGGATGCCTGTCGGGCTCGTCGATAAGGACTATGCGAACCGGACGTGACGCCGTATCTGCAGTAGAGTTAGCCCCTATAAGAGTAAGGTGCCCACCCTCAAAAGTCTTATGCCGTATAGTGTTATTCTTATCTCTTGATTTAACGGCAGACACCTTGGCGCGAAGACTCGGGGTATCGCGTATCATCGGGGCGATACGGTCCTTACTAATAGCCTCGGCAAGCGACAGGGTTGGCTCCATCAAGATAATTGGCGCAGGGTCGTGATCAATGTGATAACCGATTACGTTAAAGAAACACTCAGTCTTGCCGGTCTGCGTTGAGAACATCATAACGACGATCTCCACAAGGGGATCGTTAAAGGCATCCATCGGCTCGCGCAGATAAGGCACCCGGTCGGTGTTCCACTGGCCGGGTTCTGCGCTACTTTCTGGGCTGAGCTTTCTTCTTGCGTCCGCCCACTCGCTTACGCTTAGGCGCGGGGGCGGGGCCAGTATCCTTAACTTCTTCTCCACCAACAAATGAAGAGGCTTTAAGTTGGCTGAGTTCTGTAAGGCATTCATAGACTGAATCATCAAGTATTCTCTTCCGCTCTGATAGAGTAGTGCACTGCTCAAGGCGCGGCGCTATCTTAGTTGGAAGCGCCAGGAGACGGGAACGGAGCGCCACAAAAACCTTCTCTATGAACGCTTCATATTCTTTAGCGTCGATCAACTCCTTCTTTTTCTCCCTCAACTCAATGGCATCGAGCTGAAGTTTGACGTTCTCTCGGTACTTCCTCGCCTCTGGAATGCTTAGGAGCTTATCTATATTCTCAAGCAAATACTCCAGGTTCTTGATATCAACAGGAAGGGGGTTATCTTCCGGATCTTTAGCGGCTGGGCCTGGAATAGCCTTCTTGATTTTGCTATCGCGTGAGGGATCGTTATACTCTGCTATCGCGGCATCGGCCTGCGCCGGATCTACAAGCTTCTTTTTGCTCTTCGGGGCCTTGTAGAGTTTAATGACTCCGGTCTTGACATAATTATTGATCGTCGGTGGTTTGACTCCACGACGCCTGGCATACTCGGCCTGCGATATCAGCTCGCGTTTTTTACCCATAGTTAAGGCTTCTCAAAATTCCACGGTTTTATCAGAGAGAAAGTACCCGAAAAAACCGTGTTTTTTCCCCTAAAAGAATTCTGAAAAGATGAATAAAATCTATACACTTACCCCTCCTTGGCAAACCCTTAAAATTAGATAGAACATTAGTAGAGTTTTAAACCCTATATCTAGCGCAAACCTGCGGTTCGAATTACCCTCAGGCACGAGACCTCCAGAAGGACCCGCGCCTTATAAATCAATGACTTATGCTCTGAAATTCTCCTCACCATCGCCCTGCTAACGCTGCCTATTAATTAGGCAGAGCCCCTTCCCCTAGCGCCTTGCCGTCGCCATAGCATGCCTGAATGCCTTCCTGAACTCCTCTTTGAAGTGCTTCTTATACGACTTCTTCCCGATACCGAAGAAGTCAAGCCGCCTCTCGTATTTTGGCTTGTTCTTTGTGAATATAAGTAAAGGCTTTACACCACGCGCCATACGCTTGTAAACACCGGGCTTTAGGTGGTAGCCCTGCTTCCAGTACGGTATGGCGAATATCTTCTTTACGGCCTTACTCCTCTTCGTGAACTTAACCTCCCTTCCCCCGACGGTCGGCGTGCCAGGCAGAGCACGAAGCGCGGTAAGGATCTGCGTTATCGCTCCTGCTGTCATATTGCCGGATCTATTGAGCCTCGCTCCTGCTCCCGGCACGGCATACCAGCCTGGAGCAAGATATCCATACCTCACTAAGACCTTCTCGAATCCCTTCTGCCCTCGACTCCCGCCATACACCTGCGGCTTAAGATACTTATCTGCCGGTGTTCCCTTGGGTATAAAGTCCTTGAACAACACCTCAGCCTGTAACTTGCGCTTGGTGGCTCGCTTGACATAGAGGCTTTTTAATGTAAACTTCGTCGGCCTATCGAGGACCTTACGCATCTCAAGCCTTATATCCGTCTCCATCCACTCGGCGGTCTTATTGAGCGCCACAGACGTGGCAAAGGGCAACTGCTTCTTCTCTATATCGCTAAGGCGCTTTTTAAATCTCTCAAAGCCTTTAAATTCTACCGTTATCATCTCTCTGCCTTTTTACGGACGCATGCCTGCCTGAGAAGGAACAATATATCCCCTTCCTTTTGAGGCCGGTTGCCTTTTGGCTGCTCTCTGTGATACCTATCAGAAGCTCTCGTACATGCCTCGCAATCGCAGTGGTGCTCTTCTTTCTGTGATTCTCTATCAGTCTCCATTATTTACCCCAGGCAATAGAAAACCCACCTTGGCGCGTGGTGGGTTATAGGTGATAGTGTATGTGTTAAGAGTCATGGTTTACGCCTGACGTTAGCCGAGCACACTATAAGCTTGCCTCTTGAGCCGTGCACGGCTACAGGTGGCACTTTCCCGGCTCCTCGGTCTACTGACAGGCTCGTACCGATGAGAAGTTCGAGATGGTGAAGGATCAGTCTATCCGCCTCCTCGGTTAAGTACGGCGGCACCTCGCCCTTATAGTCCTTCGCCCAATCCATAAGGCTCATCTTCTTTACTTCCATCTTCTAATCTCCGCCTTTACCGCCTCGTTAGTGAACTCCTCGACTATCTCGTGCACCGACCTCCCCGGCCTCCAGTCCGTTACCCTGGTAACAAGGAATCTTATGTGCAGAGTCACCATTATTTCGTATAAATCCAGCCCATGTAACCTACAGAACTGCTCCTGATTGAGTTCCATCTCTGCATGGCACTCGGGGCATGCAGGTACGGTCTCCGTGTCGTCGCACTTTATCGCTTCTCCTCCGGTCTTGAAATGGTGCGGCTGGCTTTTATTAGGACACCCCGGCTTGATACATGGCTGTAGGCGAATAAAAGCGAGATACTTCTCACTCCGAATATACAAGTCCTTCTGTAGGGATTTAGATTCTCTTAAGTGCGTCACTCAATAAACCATCTCTTTCTGTATGTTACATAGCCTCTTAGCCTGTACGTCTTCATAGCCAAGGTCTATGCCTAATCCCTTTCTATTAAGCTTCTCCGCAGCTCGTAGAGTCGTCCCTGAGCCGCAGAACGGGTCAAGCACTACATCCCCCGGCCTCGTAGAGCTCTTAATCATGCGGTCCACCATCTCCTCGGGGTACATGGCGTAATGCTCGGTATCCACGCTATTACTCGCCGGAAAGGCCCATACGTCACCCGGATTCGCACCCTTCGGGTTAACCTTGTAGCTTCGACACTTTATCGCCCTTCCGTCTGGTGAAGCCGCTCCCGGCACGCCGCTCTTTGTATATCCTCTCTCAGTTCTCCCTAACGAGCTCGGCGCGTAGGGCACCCTCACCGCATCAAGGTCGAAGTGATACTTAGGCGACTTGGTAAACATAAATATCGACTCGTGGCGCTTTATGAAGCGGTTCTTGACCGACTCGGGCATGCCGTTCAGCTTATGCCATACGATATCGCTCCTTAGATACCAACCCTCATCTATAAGTGCTATGGCTACCCGGTGAGGTATCAAAAGTTTCGACCCTTTTTTAAATTTTGCTTGAGGAGGAGGAATATAATCCTCTTTCCCTTGGCTCCAACTATAACGGTTTTTATCATTTTTATTGTCCCAACCTTGGCAGGAACCGCCGTAGGTATCACCAAGATTAATAAATAGTATCCCATCGTCTTTAAGCACCCTATATGCCTCAGAGGCCCACAAGAGGGTATGCTCAATAAACATCTTATAGTCTGGCTCGAGCCCGTGTTGCCCTCTCCATCCCCCTATCTCAATATCCGGTATATCGTACTTCCTTAATCCCCAGTACGGCGGGCTTGTTATTATCGCCTGCACGGACTTATCTTCCAGCGGCCACGGTTCAAAAGTATTTTGGTTAAAGACCCTCACTTATTAGCCTCATAAACTGCTCTTGCAAATCCCATTGGTGTCTCTGCTCTTTTGTCGGCCCTGTCGGGCGAAGGAGGCATCAACCATATCTTCTCGGTCACATTATCCGGCTTTACAGTATGCACTGGCTCCGGCATTATAAATCCCCCCCCCGTCCATAAGCATGTCTTCTTGCTGTAAGGGTCGCCATATTGCCAAGGCTGAAAAGTATAGTCTGGCTTTCTCCAATATGAAGAGATAGTGCTAACCGGGTTTTCAATCAAATAACATATACCCATCCACTCAGCGAGTCGAACTGAAGCCCTGAAGAGCTGAACATATCTCAGTGCTGCATCTATACCCTTATCCTTAAACCATCTAGCCCCACTCACAGCTCCGTCTGTGCATGGAGGAAAGAAGAAAGCCGCGACCACATCTAACCCCCAAGGAGGTAGCCAATCAAATATATCAGCGCCAACCTTAACAATATTGCCTTCGCGCGTCTCGCCCGGAGGATGCTGGATATCAACGCAGTAGCAAAGATATCCGGCTTCGGCCCACGGCTTGACCATATTGGTCGTTTTGTCAAAAAAAGATATTACTACCCTCACTCTTCCACCTTCCTCATGTATACGCTATGCCAGCCGCCCAGGTTGACATGTACCCGCCTGTTGGTGAGCTGCCAGCCATCCTCCTCGTATCGGGGTATATCCTCAATAAGGACTAATTTTAATAAGTAAGCGGCCATCTCAGCATATCTTCCCTTCTTCCAGCTCTTTTAGCACTACCTTTGTGTCGTCTTCATATGCCATTCTTATAGTAATAGCGTTATTACAATCAGTAAGTAACTGTAAGCGCGGACCAAGATCGTTCCTCTCAGTAAAGCGCCCGAAGTGGAATACCATGTACCCTATGAATAGGACCACGAAGAGTACATATATTATCGCGGCGGACTGCTTCACTTCCCCACCTCCATATGCTCTTTACCGTCCAGTAGGTGCCCGGCGGCCTTCTTCCCGACGCGGAACATTCCATCCTCAACCCGTATACGTCGATTGCGGCCGGTCTTATCAACAAAGGTTATGGTTTTATGAGGATAGCCTTCTTTTAAAGCGGTCTCGTGGAGTTCGAGTTTACGAGATTCAGTATTTAAATACTCTGCTTCAATCGTCGGTGCCCACTCCCCCCACTGCTTGAACATGAAGGGCACGCCTGCCGCCTCGCACTGGTCTCTTACGCTCCTCGCCCAGTCCGGGTGCATAGGGCGCGCTCCGGGGCCGCTCTCACCGCCGCAGACGATCCAGTCGATTAAACCATGCCCCTTACATTCCATTTGGCGCTTTCCAGTAATAGGGTTCGTCCTGAAATTACCTGTCGGCTCAGTAAGGTGCCACTTCAAATCCACCGGGCCCAGCGCGGGCTCATAGCTTACAAACCTCTTCGCCGCCGGTGTCTGTAGCAGTAGGGGTATACGCTCGTCTGCGGTCTTCTGGTCCTCTACAGATACGCCAAACCAGACGTTCTCTCTTATCCTTGCCAGAAGTTGAGGACAGGCCTTCACAAACTCGGCCAGCCGCTTAGGCCGTTTTGTAAGCACCATAAAGGTATGACTGCGGCCATTCTCAATAGATATTGCCATTACCTTGAAAATACTTACGATATCCTCTGATGCTACATCCTCGTGAAAGAGATCGCCCATAGAGCATACGAATATCCTCTTGGGCTTGCGCCACCTAAGGGGCTCTTTCAGGCGGTCTTCATGCAGAGTCACCCTGAAGGGATCGTCCGCCGGATACCCGAAGCGCCCCTTATGCCTCTTGCTCATCCTCTCGGCGTAGCAGTTCTTACACCCCGAGCTTACCTTCGTACAGCCGGTCACGGGGTTCCATACCTTGTCGGTCCATTCGATATCAGAGTCCGCCATCTAATATATCCCCCTTCTCTTCATGTCTATGCTGGCCTTTACAGCGTCCTCGACTATCTCCGAGTTACGGGCTACCAGGTAATTATAATCAACGTCTTTAGCGCCTACGCCCTGCCTTGCCAGCGTATCAGCGGTAAGGGTGCGTATCTCCTCGGCCTCGTCTTTACGAAGCGCCCTGCCCCTGGTATCGCGCCTGAAGATATTCATTGGTCGTCACCACTCGGTAACATTAACCGACCCCTCGATATTTCCTTAAGGTTGGGTATTAACCTCTTCCCTACCGTCTCTCCGGACGGGGTCATGAAATGTGAAAGAAAAGCCTCTTCAAAAGTAAAGACGTTGAGGCGGACCATAACCATAAGGCTCTTTAAGTGATCCTCTAAGATTGAGTATGATGCTCGGAAGGCAATATCTTGTTTTTTCTCTTCCCACTTCTGTCTCGTGCTGTTGCCACGATAAGAATAAGGAGTGTCTTCCATGTAGAGTTTCGCCAACTCGCCATAATCAAGCTCTATACAGACCGGTAAGTCCTTATGGAGAAATCTCACCCTTATAATCTTGAGGCTAAAGTCTTTCTCAAACGAGACAGCCTGAACGCCAAACTTCATTAAGTCGTTCTCTATACGTGCCTGCGCGCGCCCTGGTTTAGCCTTACTGTTTGCGTATGGTAATGCCATCTCCTACCCTCCTCTTCCTCCACTCCCAATATCCATACGCCGACAGCACCGTATAGACCACAAAGAGCGCCGCAGGGGCATACATGCCGGTATCTACATATATTGCGACCCAGCCTATGTTAGCGGGTATCCAGATAAGAAAGCTCCTGTGATCCTGCCGTACGTTCAGCACGAGACCCGCAATACTCAAGGCCCATAGCACCCAAGAGAAGATTGTCATGTAGTCGGTCATTCCTTATTTCCCTCCGGGGGCTCAAGCCCTTGGTCCTTCTCCTTGACGAGGTCACGGTACTTGGCCCTCAGCTCGTCTATATAATCCAGTAGCGGAACAATATCGCGCGCAGAAAAGGACGCCATACACCCCACCAGGCGGCGGTATTCTTTATATTCTTCTGTCTTCACTTCCTCCCCATCTCCCTGTAGCTATCCCATTCAAAATAAAACACCTCGTGCTTTTCTCTGAGGCGGCTGTATATCCGGTCGCCGACAACCTCCCTGAAATCCTCCATACTCATATTCCCCATATAGACCGTCGGCTTCATATCGTCGTAGCGGTTGGAGAGCATCTCAGTCAGGCAAAGCAGGTCGTTCTCCGTACCCCTTATCACCCCCACCTCGTCGAGTATCAAAATATCTACCTTCGAAAAATCGCTTATTATCTTACTCTCACTGGGGCCGTCGCCTTTGTAGGAGTCTTTGATCTTACGAAGAAAGGCGTTAGCAGTGCACATCAACACGGTCTTCCCCTGCCGTATAAACTCCATCGCCGCCGCAGACGCCAGGTAGTTCTTGCCTGTACCGGGTTTCCCTATCAAGACGATCCCTACATACCACCCCGGATTCTCGACAAAGCGCCTTACCCCCTCAACTACCGCCTCTTGTCTGTCGTCGTATTTCTCGTACTTTTCAAAGGTGCACTCGGCAAAGCGCGCCTTCACCCCCGAGCTGGAGTATTTATCAAGCAGCTCGCTCGTAGCCCGCGCCTGGGCCTTTTTCCTTCCTCTCTCTTCCTGCTTCTCAAGAGCCTCGCTCGTTTCACGTATGCACTCAGGGCAGTATTTGTGATTACCAAAGAGGATTACCTTACCGTCAGACCCCGGCACCTCGCGTATCAGCATCACCTCCACAGGGTGAACGTCGCAGTATTCTACCTTTACCGGAGGGATATTTACCGAACCCTCTATATTCGAGGCCGCCTGATTGTCCGCGTATATCTTTCTCGCCGCCGCCATCCTCGTCTCGGCCTCCGCGTCGCTCATGGGCTCTCTATCCACCGAATTGTGGTTCGGCACGGTAGTCTTTGTCGTCGAGTCCATGAAATTTTCCTGACTTTCTTGCGCCACTTTGCGCTCCTTTCTGCTCCGGGGTCTTCGGCTCTCTCCAGTTAACGAAGTCCTTCCAACCGGTATCAAACCAGGTGTCGCCGTTCTGAGGGCTCTTCCACTTGTTAACCGGTAAGGCCAGGTGCTTAAGGTATTTATCCAGAGCCATATTGATCTGTTGCAGATCCCCTGCGTTTTTTACCGTAGCCTTGAAACTCTTGTAAGCATCCTCCTTGCGTATCTGCACTGGATACCTGCCCCATAAGCTCTCAAAATTCATTCTATTTAATTCTTCTACAACGGCGTCTGAGTTCGTAGGTACTTCAGGTTCTTTAGAATTTTTATCCTCGCGCGTATATACAGATTCTTCTTCCTTTCCTTTCCCTTCCCTTCCCTTCCCTTCCGGGCGTGAGTCCTCCGTGAGTCCTCCGTGAGCCGATAATGAGTCCTCATAAAGCGGACACCGTGGAGGAGATGGTCTGTTGATCTGCTGATGCTTCGTAAAACCCTTGATATGGTAATATTTACGGCCATTTACGGTATAAGGAATAAGAAGGTCATTCTCTACTAGCTCTTCAAGTAGTGGGGAGACATCCACATCGTCGGCTGGTAGTACCTGCACTTTTATCATCTTCGCCGATCCCTCGATATTTCCCTTGTCATCCGCAAAGTTCAACATGCCGATGAGCAGTAACCGAGCACTCAGTGAGCACTCCATGATTGAAGGATCTGTCCAGAATTCCGGTTTAATTGTCCTTATCCGCGCCATATACCTGCTCTTACTCTCCTATAGCTTCAATAAATGAAGTTGTACAGCTTCAAAAACTGTACTTGTGATAGCTATAAATCCTTATCAAAATAATCTTGGCAGGGGGCGGGGTCTCGTATGTCCCGTACAATTATCCCGACCCCCTGCCGTGCATGTTGTTGACTTTCTGTGTTTTTCAGTACCTTATAGTTCTCTTGTCTTGTTGTGTACTACATCGCCCTCTAGCCTCCTGTGTTAAGGGTGATAGGTTGCCCCCGGCCTCTACTTCTAACTGGCAGCTATGCGGGGCTCACTGGTCTATTGTTAAAATTAATAGTCGCCGTGTATAAAGGTCCAGTCTTTAAGACTGCCGCTTATAGCTGTGGTCTCGGCTTCCAGAGCGTCCCTCTTTGTTCTCTTATATCGAGGGTCTTTGATGGTGAAGAGTACCTTCTCCTCTTGAGACTTCGGCAGCTTCACCTCCAGTGTGACTTTCACATTAATAGACTTTTCTGAGCCCTCGAAGAAAGGCAAGGTCAGTTCTATCTCCTTGGGTATCCTCCCCGTCTGGCTGCCGGTCTTCTCCTTGTAAATAAATACAAGGTCACGGTCGTCCACGTTGCTCTCGAAATCTATCTGGGTATCCATCTTTAACTTCTCGAAGGAAGGAATAAGGGATTCAATATCAGACAGACACTCCGGGAAGGTCTCAAGGGCCGTGACAAAATCCTTCTGGTAAAAAGATTTCTCACCGTCATCTCCAAGGAAAGTCGTTAGCTCCAACGACGGGCTTAATTTCAAAACTACCGACTCGCTACGGCTGGGCGCGTCAAAAAACATTGTGAGGGCTTTATCCGTATAGAAGATAATCCCTTTATCAGCAACACCGTACTTACTAACGCATTTGATGAATGCCCTTGAGTCATTTACATTGTAGTTGCGGAGCAAATGAACCAGAACCGGCTCCAACGACGGATTTGTAACCTCTTCGTATTTATTACCCTCCCTGACAAAATGCCTCTCGCCGTAACCCTCTTCGTTAAAACTTAGATGATCATCAGGCTTCACACCGCCGCCTACTGTTAATTCTAAGCTTTCCTTCATTACTACACCTCCTTCTTAAATGGTCTTACGTTGTCGTCCTTGGTGCCGTCTAAGAGATCCGGCTGCCTTACGTCGTTTGAGACGGTATCTATCTTGAGTTCTCCGTTCTCCAGGGCAGCAAGGGTTTTAAGCTTACGGTTCGGCGTCTTCACCTCAACAGAGGTATCTGCTGATATATACCCCCTATCATCCGGCGTAAAGGATAGCTTCATGGTAATAGTCCTGGCACCCTGTACGTCGCCGTCCTTCTCAAGAGATTTGACCACCATCCCAATCGCCTCCTCAAACTGCCCCCCTGCCCTCGTCTCTCCGATAGATGCAAGCGTTAATTCTTTAAGCATAAGATCCTCCTTTCATAATCCTCTACGCTACCAGCGGCGCTCCTCGTGTATAGAAGTGCCCGTTTGTCTTATCCCTCGCCTCAAGCTCGCAGAAGGCCGCGTCCTGAACCCTCTTACACCCCCCTTCGTTTCTGACTACAGCCTGTAGCTCTTGAGACGGCGCAAGAAAGATGTAATCCGATATGTCGCAGATCATATCCATATTTAATTCCCGCATAACCCATCGCACTCAGTTGCAAATAGATTCATCTGCGGTTCCCTCGCAAGTTTTTCAAAATCAATCTCGTCAAGAGGTAGGCAGGAACGATGGAGATAAAGCGTACCCTTCATTCCTCTATTAATAATATTACCCGGTATTCTGAGTGCCCTGTCCGTCTCAACCGCTCTGTCCCAAGATTCAGGATCGTTCTCCTTAATACTCAACCACTCCTTGTTGTCATGGTAAGGACAGACAACACAAGCAGACCGCTGAACTTGATGTGGAACTCTATCCTTAAGCCACTCTAAGCACTCTTGGCGGGTATAGTTATTGTCAGGGTCTAAGAGTGGAAATACCGGCTCGGCCCACGGTATCTTTTCAAACCGCTTCTTGATAGAAATTGCCCGCCTGGCCTCATCCATAGAGATACCGAAGTATTGGTATACCTTAATGTCTTTTGGTATATGCTGGCGGTATTTAAGCCTTAAAATCTGCCGTCTAATCACCTGCTCAACGACCGTTATTTTGTATTCTGAAGTACACTGGCGTCGGAGTAGTCCGACGCTGCCGTCTTCTTTTTTAGTAAAAGCCGGAATACTGGCAAACCGCTGCCGCCTTGAATTCTCCCCCCTCTTCAGGTCTTCCTCGATATTTCCCCTACTGCCAGTAAGTATCCACGGACCACCGAGACTCTTTAACCACCCGAGATGACCGTAGACGGCCTTGGGTTCACTGTGAGTGTCGGCAAAAATGGCAAAGTCAAGCTTGTGTTTTTTCATCAAATAGACGGTCGAGGATTGGACACCAACGCCTAGATTTAGTATATGTATCTCTTTATAATTCATATCCACCACGGCCCATCCTTCTCGTCCTCCTGCCGAATGATCCCGCCAAGTACCGCAAGGCTCACCAGAACCCACCAGACTATGTATTTAATCTTTCCCTTCACGCCTTGGACCCTCGGCCATGAAGCATTATCGCCTCGAAGGCCATCTCTTCAAGACCTCCGTTGCCGAACTCTATCTTCTTAACCGTGCCGGGCTTCATCCACGACTCTACGAGATAGGCACAGGCACCACTCAGCTTCGAGAACTCCTCGACCGGCACCGAGTACACCTGTACCGAAGACTTAAACCCCATAAGAGGGCACCAGACCTTATTCTTATTCCGCCCTATCTGAACGGTAGGCGGGTAGCCGTTACTGCCTTTAGTAAGTCCGATATACATTCCTTCACTCCTTTGGAGGGGTCCGGGGCCACGAAGGGACGCAGCCCCGGACCGTGTGAACGGTCGAGCCCTCACAACTCGACCAGCTAAATCTTACCCTCGGCGGGATAGGACGCCGGGGGAAGGAGGGGCAGTCTTAACCCCTACGCCTTGAACGCCGCCTTGACGTCAAGACGGTACTCCCATAAACCGCCAGCAACATGCCGCTTTTCTATTTCAAAACCGTTCTTGCGCAGCTCGCTTATCGCCGTGCTGACGTTATCAACCCCGGTCTTCTTAAATATCTCCAACCTGGTATGCCACTCGCCGCCTACCAGGAGCCCGTGTATCTTCCTGAGCCGTGAAGAGTTCGCCAACTTCGCCGCGCGCATCTTACCCTTACCGGAGAGAGCCTTTCGCCCCTCCAGACGCTCGCCTGAATGAAGTCTATTCCGGCAGGGGTCACAACAAAACTTCGTCTGCTTACCCGTAAGCTCGTTTTTGCACCCCGGTCCACGGCATATTTTTACACCTTCCGTGCCGTGCACGGCTGGTAGCGGCTTTTTCCCGACTCCTCGGTCTACTGACAGGCTCTTTACCATCACCCTGCCTCCCTGAGTCCTGCTTTGAGCGCCGCAGTAAGGCGCTTATGTCCCGACCATTTCTTCCCCCGGAGTACCGGTAGCTTGCGTTCCTCCTTAAACTGCCCCTCGGGCCACGGCTTTAGCTTCCCGCCCTTCACCTCCCAGTAACTCCCGCAGTAGCAATACTTCATATTAAAACCTTCAAAGGCTCCCGGCTCTCTTACCGTACGCTCGGCATCGACTAGAAAGGTGCTCTTGCATTTCGGGCACGATAGACTCATGCGCTACCCCCACGGCTCTTCTTAATACACAACCGCAGATCCCCAAGTTCTTTGTGGGCCTGTTCTATTCCCTTCATTATCCGGGCGGCCTCAATGTCGTCTATCTCCCCGTCGTTGGCCTTCGCCGCCTCGACTGCCGCCGATAACCTGCCCACCGCCGCGCATACGTCCAGCGTCTCATGCTCCGCGCCCTTATCACTGCCGTTACGACTCCTCGGTGCCAGGCGCATATCCGTATCCTTCAGAATGTAGTTCAGGAAGTCAGGGTCTTGAGTGACGGTATACAAAGGGCCTATAAGGTCAGGAGGAAAGCTGAACTCCCCGCGCACGTACTTCCGGAAGGTAGACACCGATACTTCCTGCCCGAGCTCGTTCAAGCCCTCCACCACGTCCTCTATACGGTGCTCCTTCAAGAACGAGAACTTGCGATATAGAAAGTCCGGGAACTCCTGGTACTTCGTGCTCATAGGTAAATACCCCTTTCTTATTGCCTTGCGAGTCGTCTTACCCAGAGCTAAACTCTAACCATGAATACGACCGCAAAAAACCCCGTAAAGCTTTATACTTGCCTCACGGGTATATATCTGGTTAAATTGTACGAAAGGGCCACTCCAAGCATCGCTACACCCACCACAGATGAATTCGGCTTATTGTGGCCCTTTCGCGTTTCGGAAGTGTCGGAGAAGTTGGCGAACGGCTCTGACGGCTTCCTACCCCCTGCTTTGTTAGCTCGGGAATTTCTATTTATGTTTAGTTGTTTCACCTGCGTTCGCCCTCCAGGTTGTTTGGTTGTTAACTTTCTATATGGAGCCTAGCTATGGAAAAGGTAGAACAAACTTTCAATTTTAATTACGACCCTTTCGAACTATTGGAACCAGTTATAGCCGCTCAAATTATGAATGCCCATTACACGGCTCTACTACTAAAACAACAACAGGGTGTTGAGATAACCCCTGAAATTGAAAAGGAGACGTCAAAGGAGGTTTGGCTTCAGTTTGGCGAGACGACTGATCTTGCGAGGAATCTGAAGAAGGCTCCTTATTAAATAACTCCTCTATGAACTCGGCAAGCTCGCCGGGGGCTGGAGATATAGTTTGAGGCTTTTGAAGACCCTCAAGCTTTTCCTCAGCCTTTAAAATAAGTAAATGAGCCTCGACGAGCTGCTTCTTTATTTCGAGAATTTCAAGTGTATCTGGGTTTTCAGGCTGCTCGCTCATGGCTCCTCGGTAATTAAAGTAACCAAGGCGGGACTGATGAATTGTCTAAGTGTGTTAGCCGCCCGCCTCGGTGTGTAACTCTTAGGTATTAACCTTTAATCTTGGAGCTTGTTATGGAATCAAAGTGCC
The DNA here is from genome assembly GCA_029262475.1 of Deltaproteobacteria bacterium. Taxonomy (GTDB): domain Bacteria; phylum Desulfobacterota; class GWC2-55-46; order GWC2-55-46; family JAJCZF01; genus JAJCZG01. The sequence goes on along the minus strand of JAJCZG010000129.1, from coordinate 6,574 downwards.
CGCTTAACTCTAAAAACAAGTGCGACGATTCCTGTAAGTGGTTCGTTGAAGACCCTGTTGACGAAACCAAAAAGTGCGTTATGCTCGCTTTACACAACATGACCATATATAGGTACGGTTGCAGTTATGATGATTAAATGATCCTTTGCCCTATATTGTGGGCAATGTCTTTACTTACAAGTTCAAGAAGAAGATCGGCCTCTGAAAACGTTAAGCCCTTAAGAGCGCCGGATATTGCTTTAAGGCGATCAGCGTTAGCCTCTAAATACTCGCTGGGCTTAAAGCCAAGGCGTTGAACCTTGAAGCGGAACGGGCACGGCTTTAAGAACCAGTCAAATTGTGTAGTTGGATTTTCTAGCCGTCCGCTCATGATTCTATTGTACGGATTCTCGTAACTTAGTCAACAATAAAATACGGTTAATCGTAAAATATGATAAATAAAAAACTGATAGGTAATAGAATAAAGGACTTACGAGTTGCCAAATTTGGTGATAAACGCGGTGCACCAAGGGGCTTTGCAGACTTTTTAGGTATCCCTTATACGACATATCGTGATAACGAGGCTGGAAAGATAGGAGCTGAGGTCTTAATTGCTATTGAAGAGAAGCTCGGCGTTACAGGTGCACAACTCCAAGCCGAAGATGAAAAAGGCTCCTACTCCACCCCCGCCGACAGCACACCGCCACGCACCGCAGACGAATCACCAGCATCTAGTGACGACAACCTTGACGTGCCGCCGCAAGATCAGATATACTTAGACAAGCTCAAAAGTATTCTCTCATCCAAGAAATTACCCACCATAGAGCGCGTTAAGAGCGACATCGACTACGCTTTTGACAAAATTAAACCACCGGAAAAAGATCTGGGTGCGGCGTCAAGGGCTGTCACCCACAAGAACGTCTCAAACAAAAAGTAGTGCCCCTTACATGCTATATGTGCGCTCGTGAAAGCTACCACTTCGAAGACCAGGGGGGCTTTTAAAGCTAAGGAGCTTAGAGGAAAAATGAAAAGGCTTAATATCTTTATTGCCCTTCTCCTCACAATTGCGTTCGCCGCCCCGGCCGCTGCCCTTGATGGGTGGGGGGTTACTCGATGGGGTATGTCTAAAGAAGAGTTAGTTTCCCTTATGGGGGATAAAGTAATTGAAATTAAAGACAATGGTAAGTTTGTTGAAAGAATACTCATTGAAAGTATATCCATCGGGGCAACTTCTCTTGATGTAGAGCTTATTCTCACTGATAATGTGCTGAGCGAGGTATCCCTACAGGTCCCGGGAGTCCCTGCAAACCCCAAGAGCACTTATAAGACCCTTAAGGGATTGCTGATTCAAAAATATGGACAACCAGACACAGAGGGAATGAGCATTCCAGGAGGAGAGCTTCTCTCATACGAAGCAAAGTGGTTCGAGGATGCAACCACTATCACTCTTTTAGTCATGCCAAGGATTTTGGCATTAATACTTTATGACCAGAGCCAGAATTTAGATGAACTCTAACCTTTTATGTCCTCCGGAAGGAGAAGAAGGAACGTCTATGGGATTCTTCTCTAAATTCACTGATAAGAACAAAGAGACGGCTGAAAAAGAACAAACCTATACTCTCAGCATGGAGGATTGGTTTAACGGCAAGGAGTTACCGGAAGATGTCTATAGATACTCAGATGAATTTCAGATGAGGCTTAAAAAGGCCGTCCTTGAAGAAACCATTAAAGAGGCTGGTACGGCTTACATAACCACTAGAGAGGGTGAGTACTTTCAACTCCTTCCACTTCAAATAATCGATGACAAACTGGCCTATGTAGAAATTGATGGTGAATCTGAAAGCCGCAGGAATATAAGCATCTCCAATATAGACCTAAATAAATACGCCCCAGTCGTTGAAAGGTATGAGACAGAAAATATCGTTAAAACAATCAATGAAGCCATAGGAAAAAATTGCTACATTTCAAGCCTATACGCCTTAGACGAAAAGGGTAAAACAGTAGATTTAGCTGGTGAATACACCCCGATTAGTAAAGACGATGTATATCTATATTATAAAAAGAGCGGTAAAGGGGCTGAAAAGAAGCTACTACTTCGCTGGATATTTGATATTGAATTTGAAGAGGAAGACGACGAGTGAAAGGAAGTTTAATGGATAACGACGATAAGCCGAAGAAGCCAGCACGAATAAAAAGGAAGTCCGAACTTGCTGGTATGGGATGTCTTATACAGGTTATAGGGTTAGCGTTGCCGGTGATCGGCTTGTTAATAGCCTTTATACCTGGTGCAATAGTGGGAGGAATCCTCGGCCTCGTCATGTTTGCAGTGGGCTCAAGAAAAGCCCTTAAATATATCTGTGGAGAGTGCGGCAACCCTGTAGATAGCAAACGAGTTAAACTATGCCCGGCCTGTAAGTGTGATTTTAAGTAGACTACTATGCGCTCTCTTTCTCCTCCTCCCCCTCTCCGCATGGGCAGGCCACGATCACCCCGAGCGATATTATCAGGAGATATGGTGTAACGAAGCTAACGGGGTCATGGAGTACGTACTGCCGGATAGAACGCGAGTTGACTGCCTTACCGACGAGTACGCCATTGAAGTAGACTTCGCACCGAAGTGGGCCGAGGCAATAGGACAGGCCATATACTGCGCTAAGATGACAGGACGTAAGCCAGGCATAGTGCTGATACTGGAAGAAGATAAAGACCAACGCTACCTAAACCGCCTCAACCGAGCCGTAGAAGGCGAAGGAATACGAGTATGGCCATTAAACTTGAATCAAGATTAATATTAGACAGATGTCCGCATTGTGGGGTTGACAAGCCAAACCTTGTTCAAGTAAGTGCTTTTAATACTTCTAACTATAATCAGCTAGTCCGGAGACTTTGGAAAGTCTACTCGTGCGCCAGGTGCGGTGGCGTTGTAACAGCATCGGCTGTCTCTGATAATAGCCCGGTATTAGAGATGTTCCCATCTGCAATTGAAGTTGACAGTGCCATCCCACAACGTGCAAGGGAATATCTTAAGCAAAGTATTGACAGCATGAGTGCACCAGTGGGCGCAGTAATCTTGGCCTCAAGTTCAGTTGACGCTATGCTAAAAGCAAAAGACTTAAATAAGGGCGATTTATATACCAGAATTGATAAAGCAGCCTCAGACCACTTGATAACCGAAGCAATGGCAGCATGGGCGCATGAGGTAAGGCTCGGCGCGAATAGCCAGCGACACGCTGATGAAGAAGACCCCTTACCAACCGAAGAGGATGCTAAAAAAGCGATAGACTTTGTTCAAGCCCTCGGCATGTTTCTTTTCGTACTACCTGCAAGAGTTCGGAAAGGGAGAGGTATTGATGTTCCGAAGGGGGATGCCCACTAGTCGTAAGCCAGGCATAGTGCTGATACTGGAAGAAGAGAAAGACCAACGCTACCTTGACCGCCTCAACCGGGCCGTAGAAGGTGAAGGCATACGAATATGGACCTTTACTCAATACTAATTACGAGTGGTGCTACAGTCGTTGGTGGTCTCGTGTCCTACTATTTCGTAGAAATATTATTTTACGAGGAAGAAAGCGTAGAACTTAACCCCCGACCATCTCAACCGCTATACCCGGAGATTCTAAGGGGCGATACGAAACTAACATATCAAGAAAGATTTGAGCAGCAAGCCGAACGAGATCTTGAGGAACGGCTCGCGCTTTTTGCAAGGGTGGGTTCAGACTTAGAATTCTCAAAGATGCAACAATGGAGGGCGACTAACTACGGACTTTTAATATATGCGGGTTTTATTACTCTTCTTCTCAAAGAAACGTGTTTAATTACAAATACATTCGCGCTTTATTCTCTCTCTTTTCTTGGTGGCGTTGTTCTTGGTGTCGCCTGGTACCTTCTTAATCAGATGAAGGAGAGCATTAAGAAAGGCAGAAGAAGATTGACGGGAATATATAATTACTCCTCGCATGCTATGAAAGTAGCATGGGGAAGGGAGCCACTTTATAAAAAACCAGACTTCACTTGGATATTTATAGTCTTTCTTTTAGGTGGAGATCTTGTGCTTTTATATTTAATCAACCAATTATTGCCCTAATTATTTTTATTGAATTTGCCGGACAAAGAAAGAACTCCTTATGGACCTACGCAAAGTAACCCTCCCTCGCCTCACGGAGCCCGAGCTCCCCGAAAACAGGTTGTTTGTCTCACCTAAAAATGCTATAATATTGCTTCTAAGAAAATGGAGGGCGGCCCATGACTAAACCACTCGAAAAAGAATTTACTTACTACCTTGAGAACCAAAATGAGCTTGTAAAAAAGTATAACGGAAAGTTCATAGTAATCAAAGACACTGAAGTTTTAGGAGCATATGATACTGAGTTAGAAGCTATTGATAAGACCACCACTAAATATGAGTTAGGCACATTTCTCGTCCAAAAATGTGAGGCTGGCACTGACAGTTATACAGCAACTTTCCATTCCAGAGTAGCTTTTTAATGTCCCAAACAACTCACAGTTTTTCAACCCATTACCTTAGCCTTACCAATGTCTTGGAAGTTAAGGTTAAGATTGCCCCGGCATTTGACCCTGCGACTACAAAAGAATACCCGGAACATAAAGAGTTTAAAGCCATATGGGACACTGGAGCGAGCCACTCTGTTATCACAAAGAAAGTTGCAGATGAGTGCAACTTAAAGCCTATTGGCGTGCAAGAAGTACATGGCGTCCATAGTTCAGAACTGAGCAATGCTTACCTTGTAAACATAGTCCTTCCCAATGGTGTACCCTTTATAGGTTTCAGGGTAACCGAAGCAAGGCTAACCCCTGGTTCTGATGCCCTAATAGGTATGGATATAATTAATAGGGGCGATTTTGCATTGACACATAAAGATGGGAAGACACTAATGTCATTTCGAGTCCCTTCCGTAGGTTATATCGATTTTGTTGAACAAAAAGCCGCAGGCTTAAGTATTGGCAGAAATCAAAAGTGCCCCTGTGGTAGTGGAAAAAAATATAAGAAATGTTGTGGATAGCCATCATACTATTTTATGGACCCACAGAGACCCGTTGAACGGATGTTCAACGGGTCTTCTTAATTATTGCCTTGACAATCCCCCGCAAATCCTTATCCTGAGAAGTAAGCATTGATACACCCACCACGTACTAAGCTAAGGGGCTACAAGTGCGTGGTGCGTCAAACCAACCTCTAAATTACCTCGATATGAGCGGTTATATACGCACCACTGAGAAATGCCCAGCGTGTAAGGGTAAGTTCACCGGCGAGCCTCTGATGTGCGCCGAGCACCTTACTACGCCCAACCGCTACTTCATCGACATCCGCACCGGCACCGCCCCCAACAGAAAACGCAATAAGATATACTCCGACCCAAAAGGCCGCTCCCTCTCCTCGTGGGAACATGCCTACAGGATACTTAACCACATCCGCTTCGAGATAGATCAGGGAACATTCGACCCTACCAAGTACGTCAAGAGCGACATCAATAGGTATCGGTTCAGCGTGAGGGTTAACGGCTGGCTGGAGGATAAGCGCAAGGAAGCCGAGAAAGGCAACCTGTCGTGGAGCTACATCAAGCCCCTTGAGCGGTATGTAAATATGTACTATATGAAGTCCGGGCTTGCCGAGATGGACGTGCGGGATATACGGACCTTCCATATATCCGAGTTCTACAAGAACCTGCCGTCGGATAAGAGCCTTAAGTACCTGAAGAACATAGTTGACGCTCTCTCTCATTTCTTTAATACTCTCTACGACGACGACTATATCACTAAAACTCCCAAATTCCCGACTATCCGGGTAGAAGAAACGCCCCCGGACTGGATTACCAGAGAAACGCAGGTTGAGATATTCGAGCATCTTCCCGATCAAGACCGCCCGATATTTCTATTCCTCGCCGCCCAGGCGCTTAGGCCGGGTGAGGCGCAAGCGCTCAAGGTCAAGGATATCGACTTCGAGCAAAACACCCTGATCGTAAGGCGCACCTTTTCCTACAGAAAGATTGTCGAGCGGACGAAGGGGCGTAATGTCAAACTGAGATACATCAATCCTGAGATAGTTGGCCTACTGAGAGAGTGCTGTAGGGATAAGCACCCCGAAGCCTTTGTCTTCTTCGGCCCCAAGCCTGGCCGTCCGTACTCTGAGAATACGCTTCAACGTAGATGGAGGGATGCTTGCGCTAAGGTAGGGGTAAAGATCAAGTGCTACAACGGCACCCGTCACTCATGGGCTACCGATGCACTTAACAGAGGGGTTTCCATAGAGGCGATAGCGGAAGTCCTCGGTCACTCAGATATCCGCTCAACGAATAAATATGCCCGCCGGACCCTATCGCTACAGCAAAGCGCCTTTGCCAAGACTGCGGACATTATAGACCTTCCTACGGACCACCTGCGGACCAATAAAGAGCCTAATTCAAACAGCTAACCCATTGATTTTATTAGAATTATATGGCGGAGGGGTGAGGGAGTCGAACCCCCCGGCCGCCCGTCTAAGACGGCCGACAGGTTTTGAAGACCTGCAGGGCCACCGGGCCCTTTACCCTTCCGAGAGAAAGATTATTTTGAAGATCGATATTCATGAGCCGCTTAA
>JAJCZG010000128.1 GCA_029262475.1 Deltaproteobacteria bacterium | reverse complement strand
GTATTTATGCCGAGGAGCATCTGGAACTGAACCGCTTCTTTTTTGATGCCGTTTGCATCGGCAAAGGTTTTGGCCTCTTCTATAAGGCTTTCGTCGTGCGTGGCTATAGCCGGGGCGTTGCCCTTGAGGAGGAGTTCCCTCATGAGGCGCGAGAAATTTTCGTCAACCCTCATCTTCTCGGTGAAGGCGACCCTCGGAGGCTCTTTATAGGCGCCCTTAACGAGCCTTACGCTAACGCCTTCGTCAATAAGCCTCCACACGTCCGTCTCGCTCCTCTTTAAGTAGCTCTGTACGGCTACTCCTATGTTAGCGAAATCCCTGTGTACGGAGGTGACGATATCGAGCGTCATAGCGGTATACTCGCTAGATTCCATATCCACGCGGACGAAGATACCGAGCCTTGCCGCCTCACTCACGACCTTCCTTGAGTTCGTCTCGGCAAACTCGGCGGAGATATCCAACCCGAGCTGCGTAAGTTTTATTGATACGGACGCGTCAACGCCGCTCTCTTTAATATCTTTAAGGAGTGAGACGTACTCCACCACACTCTCTTTGGCGCGAGCCCCATCTGTAACGCCTTCTCCAAGATGGTCTATGGTGATTGAGATTCCGTCCTTATTTAGCTCACGCCCCCTCTCTATCGCCTCGGCCCTCGTCTCGCCTGCGATGTAGCGTTCTGCGAAATGCGCCAGCATCCCCTTCATCTCGTCTCCCGTTAATCTGATTAAGTTAACATATAATAGGCCTAGCCGAAGCGTTCATTGATGAAGTTGGTGACGGTCCATTCCAGGCCGTGCTCCTCCATATCCTCTACCTCGTAACGGACACGGAAGGCCGGTTTTTTTATCTCAATGATCTTCCTAAGGTCCACAGGGGTGGCCACCAGGACGCAGTCGCAAGGGGTTAAGTTTATAGTCGCTTCAAGCTCCCTGACCTGGTCTTTGGAGTAGCCCATCGCCGGGACGAGGTATCCGATATTCGGGTATTTAGCGAATGTCTCTTTTATGGAGCCTACGGCATAGGGGCGCGGGTCCACTTCGTGAGCGCCGGAGAGTTCCGCAGCCTTTATACCCGCCCCGAAGCCCATGCCCCCGTGTGTGAGCGTCGGTCCGTCCTCGATAACGAGCACCGTCTTTCCCATGAGAGATGCCCCGTCCTCGACCATGACATTGGAGCGAGTCTCGATGATACCGGCCACGGGGTTAAGTTTGCTTATATTATCAAGGACTACGTCTATATCTTCGGGAGCAGCGCTTTCGGCCTTGTTTATGACGACTGTATCCGCCATGAGGAGGTTCGTCCTCCCCGGGTAGTACGCCGCCTCGTCACCGGGCCTTAGCGGGTCCACGAGTACGATGGAGAGGTCGGGCTTAATGAAAGGGAAGTCGTTATTGCCGCCGTCCCAGATTATGATATCCGCCTCCTCTTCGGCCTCGCGGAGTATTAGCTCGTAGTCTACTCCGGAGTAGACCACTCCTCCGGCCTCCACCACGGGCTCGTACTCTTCGCGTTCCTCTATGGTGCAGTTGTGGCGTTCAAGGTCATCAATCGAAGAAAACCTCTGGACTCTTTGCGCTTCGAGGTCGCCGTAGGGCATTGGGTGGCGTATGGTGACAGGCTTCCTTCCTGCGGCCTCGATGACGCGCGAGATAAACCGTGAGACCCCGCTCTTTCCGCATCCGGTCCTGGTAGCCGTAACCGAAATTACGGGCTTAACCGAGCTTATCATCGTCCGCTCCGGCCCGAGGAGCGTGAAGTCGCATCCTAGCGAGAGGCAAAGTGAGGCCTCCTCCATGACGTACGAGAGCGCGACGTCGCTGTAGGCGAATACAACCCCGGAGACACCTTCCCGTCTTATTATGGCGGGGAGTTCCGACTCCGGGTAAATGGGGATTCCCTCTGGGTACAGGGGGCCTGCCAGGATGGGAGGGTAGGTGCGTTCCTCAATACCCGGTATCTGGGTTGCGGTGAAGGCGACGACCTCGGTCGCGGGGTCGTCTCGGAAACAGGTATTGAAGTTATGAAAATCCCGCCCTGCCGCGCCCATTATTACGATTCTTCTCTTCATAGTTCACCTGTTGTAAACCCATGTCGTGATGATAGGGGGCGCTTAACCGGGTGGTAAATTTAAATCGACGCCCGCAAGCCCCCCTCGAATATATTGAGCGCACGCTCCATCTCGCCGGCTTCCGTAATAAGCGGCGGCATGAGGCGTGCGATATTCTTTTCCCTGCCGCACTCGACGATTATAAGCCCTTCCATGAGGCATATATCCATAATTTTTTTAAGGAGTAGAGCGTCCGGTACGTTACCGTCCTTTACAAACTCGATGCCTATCATAAAGCCCATGCCGCGTATATCGCCTATCACCCGGTAACGGGTCTGCATATCGCGCAGCCTCTCCACGGCTTTAGCGCCTATCTCCGTAGATTTAACGAGTAGCCCCTCGTCTTCTATCACCTTTATGGAGGCGAGGGCGGCGGCGCACGATACCGGGTTCCCGCCGAATGTCGTGCCGTGCGCCCCGGGAGGCCAGGCGTCCATTATTTCCCTTGAGGCGCCTATTACGCCGAGCGGCATGCCTGCGGCGATGCCCTTGGCCATGGTAATAATATCGGGTTTAAGTGAAAAGTGTTCGGAGGCGAACCATTTGCCGGTACGCCCGAAGCCGGTTTGTACTTCGTCGGCGATTAGCAGGATGCCGTGCCTGGTACATATTTTCCTGAGCTTAGCGATAAATTCTGATGGCGGCACGACATAACCGCCTTCGCCTAGGACCGGCTCAATTATAATACAGGCTACCTCTTCCGGGGTGATATCTTCGTTAAATATTCGTTCGAGGTGCGCGAAACACTCGGTGGAGCACGATCCGGGCGTTTGGTTCACCGGGCACCTGTAGCAATACGGGTAGGGCGCGTGGTAGACAGAGGGAAGAAGGGGGTGGTAGTGTTTTTTATATTTTGACGATGAGGCGGTAAGGGTCACAGAGCCCATCGTCCTGCCGTGAAACGACCCGCTAAAGGCTATTATACCCGGCCTCTTTGTGAAGTAGCGGGCGAGTTTTATCGCCCCCTCGACCGACTCCGTGCCGCTGTTGGAGAAGAAGAATTTGTCTATACCGTTCGGGGTGATACCCTGGAGTTTTTCGGCGAGTTCAACCACGGATTCGTAGTGGAAGATGCACCCGGCGTGAATAAGGCGCTCGGCCTGAGACTTTATCGCCTCCACCACCTTCGGGTGGGCGTGGCCGACATTGGCCGCAGCGAGCCCCGAAGCGAAGTCCATATATGTCTTGCCGTCGGTGGCGTCCACGTAGATGCCGCGAGCGCTCCTGCAAACCACCGGAGTATGGAAGAAGAGCGCCGGTGTGAGGAGCGTTTCGGCCTTTTTAACGAGTTCGTCCATACCTCTAAGCTATCCCCAAAATGTTGAAATGTCAATCACGTGCGCAACTTTCCACCCCACTGTTATAGAGGCTTTCTTTTTAAAGAAGTTTTTGTTATAATTTGTTCGACTAAATCACAGACAGAAATGGAGATGATTATGGATCCGGTACATTTTTCAGGAAAAGAGATACTTGATATGGCTGTCTGCATAGAGGAGAACGGCCTTGATTTTTACAGGGGGGCCGTTAAAGCCGTAAAGGGAAACGAACTGCAAGAACTCTTTACATTCCTTGCTACCGAAGAGGTTAGGCATGTAGACTACTTCGAGGGGCTAAAGAAGCTTCTCGACGATAGCGCTTCATATAATGTCTTCGACCCTTATCTGGAGGAGGAGTCAATGTACATAAAGGCGCTGGCCGACTCCAATATTTTTATCGATAAAGACAAGGGAAAGGATATGGCTTCGGAGATAAAGAGCGACGACGATGCTCTCGACTGGGCCATCGGCTTTGAGAAGGACTCCATACTATTCTACACAGAACTTCTGAGCATGGTCAGGGACAAGGACAGGTCTCTTGTAAGGACCATAATCGCGGAAGAAAAGAAGCATATAGCCAAACTCACGGGGTTTAAGACCGGCAAAAGCCATTAAAGGCGAGGGTTTTTGCTGAAAGGAGCGTAAGTGATGGTTGAGTACGTTAAGACATTCCCATGCGAAGGCTGCGGCAAGCAGGCGAGCGGACGGGGGCATCTATGCCACCCGAATAAAGACGCCTTGCCGTTTGACTGCGAATACTGCGCTAAGAGCGTGGATGAGGCGCGCCACGTATGTACGGAGATGATCGATAAGATAGAGTATGTCTGTAAGAAGTGCGGCAGGCTCGCCGCCTACAGTTCGCTCCTCTGCGAACCGGAGGATATCGGCAGGGAGTAGAGTGGCCAAGTGTCTCTCTCTCCCTTAGCGTTTCGCCCCGGATTTAGCCGGTCTCCGGGCCGTTAATCCGACCGGTATCCCGTGGAAGACGCATACCCCATCTAGCTATCCATTTGGGCCTTCTGTAATTTACCGCTAAAATCCCTGTAGATGACCTTTAATTTGGTGAACATATCTATTGCCCCGCCCATTCCTCCGGCCTCCTTGTGGCCTAAGCCGCTCTTCTTGTAGCCGCCGAAGGGGAGCTGAATCTCCGCTCCGATAGTCGGGGCGTTTATGTAGACTATCCCTGCGTCGAGGTCTCGTTCGGCAATAGCAGAGTTATTTACGTCCTGGGTATAGATACTTGAGGCGAGGCCGTAGTCAACGCCGTTTGCGATTGCGTCTTCAAGATCTTTAACCTCTATTATCGCCGTAAGAGGGCCGAATATTTCCTCCTGCGCTATGCGCATATTCCCTCTTACCCCGGTAAATATGGTGGGTTCTATAAAATAGCCCTCGGATAGGCTGCCGCCCGTAGCGCGCCTTCCGCCGAGTATAAGGCTAGCCCCCTCTGAGGTGCCGATCTCTATATATTTGAGGACTTTATTCATCTGTTCTTCGTTTATAAGAGGGCCTACGTCCGTATCCTCACTAAGCGGGTCTCCGAGCTTCAGGGCCGAGGCCGCCTTACGGAATGCTTCGGTGAAATTTTCGAGTATATCCCTGTGAACGATGATCCTGCTCGACGCAGTGCACCTCTGTCCGGCAGTGCCGAATGCGCCCCATAGAGCGCCCTCGACTGCGAGGTCTATTCTTGCGTCGTCCATGACGATTATAGGGTTCTTTCCCCCCATTTCGCACGATATCTCTTTGGTTAGCGATGCGGAAAGCTTGAGAAGACCCTCGCCTACCTTTGAGGAGCCGGTAAAGGATATGCCGTCGATGTCGTCGTGCGAGGCGAGCAAGCTCCCAGCCTCCTCTCCGCTGCCGTTTACGAGGTTAAGGACACCCGGCGGGAGCCCCGCGTCGTTTATGATCTGAGCGAGTCTCGCGGCCGCAACCGGCGTATAGCTCGACGGTTTAAAGACGATGGTGTTTCCTGCGATGAGGGCAGGGAAAATCTTCCATGCCGGTATGGCTGTAGGGAAGTTCCATGGTGTTATGAGGGCGAAGACGCCGATGGCTTCGCGTACCGACTTGCAGTCCTTACCGGCGAGCTCAGAGGGAACGGTCTCTGCGGATAGCCTCCTGCCCTCTCCCGCCATGTAGTAGGCAATGTCAATCGCCTCCTGCACGTCTGAGCGACCTTCGGCGATGATCTTACCCATCTCGGCGCTTACAATGCGTGCGAGCTCTTCCTTCTCTTTAAGGATATTCTCTGCGGCCCGGTAAAGGATCTCTCCCCGTTTTGGCGCCGGCACCGCGCGCCAAAACGGGAATGCCTTCCGTGCGGCCTCTACGGCTCTATCTACGTCTACAGCTCCCGATAGAGGTGCGGTCCCTATGGCTACAGTCGAATGCGCCGGGGTCAGGGATCGGATGGTTTTACTGCTCTCTGCCTTGCAATAACTCCCATCTATATAGTTATTTACCTTCTTCATCTCCGCCACCTCCTTACGAAAGTTTGCTTGAAAAAGCCCCTATCCCTATACCCAGAGTATAGCAGATAGAGGGTATGCCTACAAGGGCGCATGGCACGCAAATATTCAATTATCTTGACAAGATAGCGTGATTACTTATAAAATATTATTTAGCTTTAATTGCTGTTTTTTCTGCAACTACGGGGAACTATGAACACTAGGATAGGTGACTTACTTGTAAGGGCAAAGCTTATCGACTCTGATCAACTTCAGAAGGCGGTCGAGGAGCAACGTAGAACCGGCGGGCTGCTCGGAAGTAATATCGTAACCCTTGGCTACCTCTCCGAAGATGCCCTCCTGGACTTTATAAGTCACCAGTACGGCGCTCCAAGACTTGATATCTCTAATATCAATGTAGAAGACGACCTCATTAAACTCATTCCCGAAGACGTCGCAAGGAAATACCAGCTCCTTCCACTGGAGAGGAGCGGGGCTACTCTCAAGGTGGTTATGGTGGACCCTGCCAATATCTTCGCCATCGACGACATCAAATTCCTTACCGGATACAACGTAGAGACAGCCGTAGCCTCGGAAGCGGATATACGGGAGGCTATAGAGAAGGCCTATGAGGCCGAAGATATGGCCTTTGACGAGGTATTCGACGGCTTCGACGACCATGATATGGAAGTCGTCCATGATGAGGAAGAAGTCGATATGATGGACCTTAAGAAGGCCATCGAGGACGCTCCGGTCGTACGCCTGGTGAATTTTATCCTCACCGACGCGATAAAGAAGGGCGTAAGCGACATCCATATCGAGCCCTATGAACGGGTCTTCCGTATTCGTTTCAGGATAGACGGCGTGCTTCAGGAGGTGATGAGGCCGCCGCTTAAATTAAAGAACGCAATCGTCTCAAGGGTGAAGATTCTAAGCTCCCTCGATATCGCCGAGAGGAGGCTCCCACAGGACGGCAGGATAAAGTTGAAGCTCGGAAAGAACAAGGAGATGGACTACCGCGTATCCGTGCTTCCGACCCTCTTCGGTGAGAAGGTCGTCTTGAGGCTCCTCGATAAGAGCAATCTGCAGCTTGATATGACGAAGCTCGGTTTCGACAAGGGGCCTCTTCGTCATTTTCAGGAGGCGATACACAAGCCCTGGGGCATAGTGCTCGTTACCGGCCCAACCGGAAGCGGCAAGACGACGACCCTCTACTCGGCCCTCTCGGAACTCAATAAGACAAGCGAGAATATCTCCACTGCCGAGGACCCTGTTGAGTTTAACCTCATGGGCATTAATCAGGTCCAGATGCATGAAGATATAGGTCTCAACTTCGCCGCGGCCCTGAGGAGTTTCCTCAGACAAGACCCGGATATCGTAATGGTCGGCGAGATAAGGGACTACGAGACCGCAGAGATCAGCATAAAGGCTGCTCTTACCGGCCACCTCGTCCTCTCCACTCTCCATACCAACGACGCGCCCAGCACCGTCAACAGGCTTCTCAATATGGGCATAGAGCCTTTTCTTGTAGCCTCTTCATGTAACCTTATCCTCGCCCAGAGGTTGGCGAGAAAGGTCTGCACCGAGTGCAGGGAGCCGGTTGAGGTATCGGAGCAGACGCTCACGAACCTCGGCATCTCCAAGAGCGAAGCCGCCAATATGACCTGTTACAAGGGGCTTGGGTGTAAGATATGCAACGAAACGGGCTACAAGGGCAGGATAGCCCTCTACGAGGTTATGCCTTTTACCGAGGGCATCCGCGACCTGGTCCTGAACGGTGCTTCAACATCAGAGATAAAGGCCCAGGCCATTAAGGACGGGATGAGTACGCTCAGGGTGAGCGGTGTTCAGAAGGTGGCCGACGGCGTAACGACCGTTGAAGAGATCCTCAGGGTGACAATGTCTGATTAGTAGTTTTTTATGGCTATAATGGACGATGTTTTTGAGATTGATTGACATTTGCTACAGCATACGGTATAGTATTAAGATATGGCGGCTTTTAGCTAAGGAGTGGAATATATGGTGAAGGAAGGCAGAATGAGCCTCCATGATATGCTCAGACTTATGATAGAGCAGGGCGGCTCAGACCTCCATATTACCGTTGGTTCCCCTCCAAGGATAAGACTGCACGGCAGGCTGATGCCAATGGACCTTCCGCCGCTCACCGGTACGGATAGTCGACAGATGTGTTACTCTGTTCTTACGGATTCACAGAAGCACCAGTATGAGGAAGAAAATGAACTGGACTTCTCCTTCGGCCTAAAGGACGTCAGCCGCTTTAGAGGAAATATCTTCGCCCAGAGGGGCTCCGTAGCCGGAGTCTTCAGGGCCATACCGTTTCAGATACTGGACTTTCAAGAGCTTGGCCTCCCAACCATTATAGAAGATATATGTAACAAGCCCAGGGGGCTTGTGCTGGTGACAGGGCCTACCGGCAGCGGCAAATCAACGACGCTGGCCTCAATAATCGACAGGCTGAACGCCAGCAAGCAGCATCACATCATCACCATCGAGGACCCTATCGAGTACCTCCATAAATCAAAGGCATCGCTTGTAAATCAAAGGGAGGTGGGGAGCGATACAAAGACCTTCAAAAGTGCGCTAAAACATATCTTGAGGCAGGACCCGGATATCGTTCTCCTTGGAGAGCTAAGGGATATGGAGACTATCGAGACAGCGCTTACCGTCGCCGATACAGGGCATCTTTGCTTTGCTACACTTCACACGAATTCGTGTGTGCAGACCATAAACAGGGTTATAGATGTCTTCCCTTCCCACCAGCAGCCCCAGATCAGGGCACAGCTTTCTTTTGTCCTGGAGGGGGTTTTTTGCCAGACACTTGCGCTTAAATCCGATGATTCGGGCAGGGCGCTCGGGCTTGAGATAATGGTGCCTAACCCGGCGATAAGGAATCTGATCAGGGAAGATAAGGTGCATCAGATCTATTCTCAAATGCAGATAGGGCAGTCGAAGTACGGTATGCAGACGATGAACCAGAGCCTGCTCGATCTTTATCTCAGGAGGGTCATAACCCTGGACGAGGCGATGAGCCGGTGTCACGACCTGGACGAATTTCGTCAGATGCTTACTAACGCCGGGGTCATGACTCATGACCAGGTGACTATTTAACCTTTAATAGTAAGGGTATTAAGAATGCCGACATATCAATATAGCGGAAAGAGCGCCTCGGGTCATCCGACGCAGGGAGAGATCGAATCCCAGAGCCAGGCACAGGCGGTCGCAACCCTTAAGCAGCGCCAAGTGACGGTCTCGGCTATCTCGGTGAAGAAATCCTTGATTGGAAGGATGAATGCGATTCAGATCCCCGGTCTTGGCAAGAAGATAAAGACGAAGGAGCTTTCGATATTTACCCGCCAGTTCGCCACTATGATCGACGCCGGTCTTCCGCTTGTGCAGTGTCTTGATATCCTTGCCTCACAGAACGATAATGCGGATTTTAAGAAGGTACTCCTCGACGTCAAAGCGAATGTTGAGGGGGGATCAACATTCGCCGATGCCTTAAAGAAGCACCCGAAGGTCTTTAACCAGCTCTTTGTAAACCTCATCGCCGCAGGCGAGGTAGGCGGTATTCTGGATACGATCCTTAACAGGCTCTCAAACTTCATGGAGAAGAACGAGAAGCTCAAGGGTAAGGTCAAGGGCGCGCTCAGTTATCCGGTCGCGGTTATAATAATCTCTATACTCATCACCACGGGGCTCCTTGTCTTTATCGTTCCGATCTTTGAAGATATGTTTAAGGATTTCGGGCAGGCCCTTCCGGCACCGACGCAGTTTGTCGTCTTTCTCAGTAACTCGATAAAAAATTCATGGTATATAATCCTGGCTATATTAATTGGCATAGGAATCTTTATAAGACAGACATATAAAACCGATAAGGGTCGTCATTTTTACGACAACCTGTTACTTAAGAGCCCGGTGATAGGGGACCTTCTCAGAAAGACCGCCGTCGCAAGGTTCTCTCGTACCCTCGGGACGATGATTTCTAGCGGCGTACCGATACTCGAATCCCTCGACCTCGTCGCAAAGACGGCCGATAATGTAATCATAGAGGACGCCATAATGAAGGCGAGGGTGAGCCTCAGCGAAGGTAAGAACCTCGCCGACCCGCTTGCCGAGACCAAGGTCTTTCCGGGGATGGTGACCTCCATGATAGCGGTAGGTGAACAGACCGGGGCCATGGACACCATGCTCTCTAAGATCGCAGACTTCTACGAGGATGAGGTCGATACAGCCGTCGAGGCCCTGACGTCGCTTATAGAGCCGCTGCTTATGGTCTTTCTTGGCGTAATAATAGGCGGCCTGGTTATCTCTCTATACCTTCCGATCTTCTCGCTCGCCGGGGCTGCATCGAGTTGATTTAGGATATATGAATCAAGGGCCTATCCAGAGTTTTATGAGAAAGAGGCTCCTGGCCATGATGGCCTTGAGGCTCTTTCTTGCGCTCGCCTTCCTTGGCGTCATAAGCTGGCTTCACTTCACGGTATCCTCTCCCGGCGACCTAGAGTTCTACCCGACCTATTTCTTTGCGGCTACCATAGGCGCACTGACACTCATCTATGCGCTACTCTTCAAGCATTTTGTAAATATCAGGCTCTTTACCTGCGTTCAGATAGTAGTCGATAATATCCTGATAGGAGCCGTAGTCTTCGTAACGGGCGGTGCCGAGAGTTATCTGATAATCCTTTATTACATCTCGGTGATCGGGAGCACTATGTTCCTGAACCGTCTTGGGGGAATTTTTGCCGCCGCGCTCTCAAGCATCTCCTTTATATCTCTGGTAATGCTGGATTATTACGGTGTATCCCTGGTGAAATACAAGGTCGTCTCTGTAGGCTCAGTCCCGCTCTGGGGAGAGACCGTCTCAATCATTACCACAAATATCTTCGCGTTTTTTACCGTAGCTTATCTTACCGGATACCTTGCCGAAAGAACCGCCAGGGTAGAGAAAGAACTCGAAGAGAAGGCCGAGGACCTCGGCAGGCTTGAGGACCTGAATCGTGAGATTGTAGGCAATATACACAGCGGTATAATGACCCTTGATATACGCGGTAGAATAACCTCTTTTAACAGGGCCGCCCAGGAGATTACCGGCTACAGACTTAATGAGGTATACGACAGGCTCGCCTATGAGGTGCTTAAAGGGCTGGATAAGGAGACGCTCAGCCTCGTCACCTCAAAGCTCAATAGAGGTGAAGAGGCTATAACGGTCAAGGGTGGTGAAGAGCGGTACATCGGGTTCAGTGTCTCTAAGGGCGCTGGAGAGGATATGTCAAGTATCGTAATCTTTCAGGATCTTACACGGCTTAAATCCATGGAGGAGCAACTGAGGAGGGATGATAAGCTAAAGGCGCTCGGTGAGCTGGCCGCCGGCATGGCCCACGAGGTAAGGAATCCGCTCGCTTCTATAAGCGGCTCCATACAGGTCCTTAGACAGGGGGACGGGATGGGGGAGGACGACAGGCGGCTTATGGATATAGTGCTTAGAGAGACGGAGAGACTGAACGCCCTTATAACCGACTTTCTGCTCTTTGCAAAGCCTGTAAGGGAGAAGACCGTGGACTTAAGTCTTTCGGAGCTCCTTACGGAGACGATAGATATTTTTACTAATTCGCCGGAAGCGAGCAATATTCAGATACTCCACGAAATAGAGGGGGGTATCCATATAAACGGCAACCGGCGTCAGCTTGGACAGGTCTTCTGGAATCTTTTTCTAAATGCGACCGAGGCGATGGGTAGCGGTGGAGAACTCCATGTAGCTCTCAGGCCCGGTACTTCGGAGAAGACCCTCAAGAGCTTCGTGGGCGAAGCTTTTACTCCGGACGCTACTTCAGGTGAGGCTTCGGCATTTGAGGTAAGCATCAAGGATACCGGCACGGGTATCGCGGCCGATGCGATGGATAAGATCTTCGACCCTTTTTACTCTACAAAAGAGACCGGCACCGGGCTTGGTCTTTCAATCGTTCACAGGATAGTCGAGAACCACGGCGGCTTTATAGATATCGAAAGCTCCGAGGACGGAACGACCGTCAGTCTTCTGTTTCCGGGTTATGTTAAACCTTCCGGCGGGACTGACCATAAGGCTTGTTGAGACGGCTTAAGGTGATGTGATGGGTAGCGAAAAGATACTTATAGTGGATGATGAGAAGAGCATGAGGGATTTTTTCGGCATCATGCTAAGGAAAGAAGGGTATAGCGTTAGTGAGTTTAAGAGCGCAGAAGAAGCCCTCGGTTATTTCAGGGAGAACGACTGCGACCTTGTGATAAGCGACATCAGGATGCAGGGCATGGACGGGGTGGAGCTCCTTAGGAACTTAAAGGAGGTTAATCCGGATGTGCCGGTAATAATGATTACGGCCTACGCCTCTGTGGATACGGCGATAGAAGCCATGAAGCTCGGCGCCTACGATTATTTCACCAAACCCTTCAAGGTCGATGAGGTAAAGCTCCACATAAAGAGGGCCATCGAGAGGAGCAGGCTATATAAAGAGAATAAGCTCTTAAAGAAGGACTTAAAGGGCAGGCACGGCTTCTCGGGACTCGTCGGATCCAGTAAGAAGATGGAGGTAGTATATAAGCTCATCATGAGTGTTGCGCCGACGAAGGCGAATGTGCTTGTCACGGGAAAGAGCGGAACCGGTAAGGAATTAATCGCGCGCGCTATACACGATGAGAGCCCTCGCGCCGACAAATCTTTTATCGCCATAAATTGCGGGGCCATACCGCATAACCTGCTTGAGAGCGAACTCTTCGGCTACCAGAAGGGGGCTTTTACCGGGGCTGTCACCAATAAGGCAGGTATGGCGGAGATGGCCGACGGAGGAACCCTCTTCCTTGACGAGGTGACGGAGCTACCCTCCGACTTGCAGGTAAAACTCCTCAGGTTCGTTCAGGAACGGAGGATAAGGCGTGTCGGAGGAACGACAGACAGGGCCGTAGATATAAGGATCGTAGCCGCCTCCAATAAGGAGATCGAACGAGAGGTCAAGGCCGGGACTTTTAGAGACGATCTCTTTTATAGATTAAACGTAATAAGAATAGATGTCCCGGCCCTAAAAGAGAGGAAGACGGATATCCCGTCGCTGGCGAGACATTTCCTCTCCAAATACACAAGCGAATTAGGAAAGAATATAAACGGTATATCGGAAGAAGCCATGAAGCTCCTCCTCGGCTACCCGTTTCCGGGAAACGTTCGAGAGCTTGAAAATATTATCGAAAGGGCCGTAAACCTTGAGACCGGAGAGACGATAACTGCCCTGAGCCTGCCCCCGGATATAGGAAAATTTAAAGAAGCCCCGGATGAGGGAGTGAGAAGACCTCCAGGCGTGGAGGCAGGAGTAGGAAGCCTTTCACTTATCGTGCCGGAGGGTGGCATGGATATAGAAAGGGCCGTGGAGGAGTATGAGAAGGCTCTTATCAGAGACGCTCTAAGAAAGGCCGACGGTGTGAAGGTCAACGCCGCAAAGCTCCTCGGGCTTAGTTTCCGTTCTTTCAGGTATAAACTTGGCAAATACGGCGACCTGTAGATGCTATAACGTTCAAGCATCTCTTATATACTCCTATACCATACTTAAACGTTGATTTTAATTAGGACTTTTCGCTCCGGCCAGGCTATAAATTGCGTGCCGGGTGACAAAAAACGGCACATCTATGCCCTTTAGCGTCAGTTGTCTCAGGAATAGTCATCATTAGATTCTATATCTAGCTGATTTCATTGGTGTTTGACTCTTGGCACGCTACTTGCTTTGTATATGGCTAGAATGCACATGCGAATTAAAGCATAGTTATTAAATAGAGTATAGACAATACAGGTCTAATTCAATCAACCAGATGTACGAAAGGAGCAAGTGAAAATGTCAATTCAGAGGATGTCAATTCAGAGGATGCTTAAAAAGGACGAGGGCTTTACCCTAGTAGAACTCCTGATAGTTATCGCTATCATCGCGATACTCGCGGCTATAGCCATACCGCAGTTCACGAAGTACAGAAACAGGGC
>JAJCZG010000127.1 GCA_029262475.1 Deltaproteobacteria bacterium | reverse complement strand
GTAATCTTACGATTAGGAGAATTGTGAGGTCGTCTACTTTGACTAACGAGTCCCTGTTCACCATGCGCTTCATAGCGTCTTAGCCACTTCCGGAGTGTTGGGCGAGATATACCGCATTTTCTACAAACAAGACCGGCGTCTTCAGTCTGCTCATAAAGCTTTATCCATACAAGCCGCCTTTTGATTTCCTCTCCCATGAAGGTAGCATATCATTGAAATGATGTCTGCGATACACACACTTAAGGCACTCAGTTTGACGGTTTCATGTCCGTAATTAGACAGATCGACATGGAAGTACTCCCGAAACCAGGACTGCATCCCGGCCGTAACCAATATCAACGGATGTGTCGCAGAAGAATGCCAGATTAGGTTCTCCTTTTCAATAGTTTTTCCCGAGTCAGTCCTCCCTAAAACAACAATCCAACCGGTCGCAGTAGTCAGTTGCTGTGCCGAAACACGGAAAGCTGCCTTCCTTCACCTGAATCTTCCTTACGAGTCAGCTTTTTCGGGCGGCCCGTCATTATACCCAACGCTTTTGCCTTTTCTCTAATTTCTGTCACGGTCATTGTCTTTTTCTCCTTTCCTATTCAGGTATAGAAACCTTCAGAAGCCGGTTTGAACACTGGGTCATTTCAAAACATCCTAGCCAGACTTTCTTAAACTTCTCGATCATTAGGCACAGCTGGAATTCCTTATTTTCCGCTCTTCTTTACATACTTCTCTGGGTCGTTTTCAAACTCAGCCTGACACACTGGGCAACATAGATAATATCTTTTGCCCTTATGCTCTATAGTGATGTAGGCCTTATTTCGATTCATCTTCTTGCCGCAGACCGGGTCCCTATCCATAATGTGCCTCCTGTACATTTAGTTGTTTAGTTCTGTTATCCATGAGTGTATGATTTCTAACTTTGCAGGCCGGAACAAAAACTGAATAAAAGCCGGTCCTGTAATCTTATTCAACCCTCGCGCCGCCGAATTTCATATTAAAGAAGTTATATAGCGGCGCAAAGATGAGTCCTATGTAAATACCATAGAGAAAAATTTCCACGAGCCCCAGGAAAAAACTCCACCACGTAATCCACTTGAAGCCTGGAAGCAATTTTATCCATGCCTCGTACATGGCGTACTCGGGAAACATCAGGTCATAAGCGATACAGAGCACATAGGTTATACTCAAAAATGTCCCGATAGAAAAGCCTACGATCTTCCAGTCCAGAAATTTCATATCAACACCTCCATTTCAGTGGCATCCCTGCTTTGTATCCGAGTCCTTCTCGTTACCATGTTTCGAGCTTTCGACAGAACCGGAGCCGCTATCGTGGCTACCTTCGTCGTGATTTGAAGCACCTCCGTGCTTATGACCACCACCCCCGCAGCACCCGCCCTTCTTCATCATCCAGTAGAACAAGCCCCCTATAATTATGAACCATAAAATTCCGCTCACACTTTCCATCAGTACCACCTCCCGACATAGCTTTAGGATTTTTTTTACAGAGACCCCCTCCGATACTACCTCATCATCTCTTTCTTGAGTCCGAACTCAAATACCTTTTATAATAAGTCGGCAGCTTTAGAAGTCGGCAGCGAAGAGAGCCTCTTTAAGCCTCTCCGTAGCAACTTTGTAAGCGGCCTCTCTGTAAGTACATTTCTCCTCATCCACTATTTCAAATATTTTATTGGCGGTGGTTTGGAGTTTCTCCTGCAACCTTATCTGAATCGTCTCTACTGACCATGAAAATTGCTGGATATTTTGAACCCACTCAAAGTAGCTTACAATTACGCCACCTGCATTAACTAAAATATCAGGAAGCACCGGAATGCCTCGTTCCTTGAGGATTTCATCAGCTTCGAACGTGACAGGACTGTTAGCCGCTTCAACAACAACGGCAGACCTGATACTTCCGGCGTTGTCCCCATCTATAACATGGCTAAGCGCGGCTGGTATCAAGTAATCGCATTCAAGTTCCAGCAACGTTTTGTTATCTATCGATTCCGTACCTTCGGTTCCCGCCACGGTACCGGACTTTCGCCTATTGGCATCCACTATGTCTATGTCGAGCCCCGAGGGATTAAAAATTCCTCCACGAGAATCGCAGACGGCGATAACGTGCATACCAAGCTGGCTAAGAATACGCGCGGCGTTGCTTCCAACATTCCCGAAGCCCTGTATCACTGCTGTCTTACCAGCCAGAGGGATCGCATGGTGTCTTGAATATTCTTGAAGAACGATGCTTACCCCCCTCCCTGTCGCTTCCTCTCGTCCGAGCGATCCGCCAAGGACTATCGGCTTGCCTGTAACGACAGCGGGGGTATGACCATAGATTTTGGAATATTCATTCTGTATCCAGGCCATAACCCTGGCGTTAGTTCCTATGTCCGGGGCGGGTATGTCGATGTTGGCTCCGATGTTACGATGGATCTTCATAGCAAACTTCCGCGTCAACTCTTCCAGCTCACGATCACTCAAACTGGACGGGTTGCAGTCGATGCCTCCCTTAGCGCCTCCCAGCGGGATATCCATAAGCGCTGTTTTGAGCGACATAAGACATGCAAGACCGCGCACGTCTTCCATGGTAACGTCTGGATGATAACGTAATCCTCCTTTGTAGGGACCGCGAGAGTTATTATGCTGCACGCGATAAGAGTTGTAAACTACTATAGAACCGTCATCTTTTCGCAGAGGCAGTTCCAGTCGAATCTCCCGGTTGGCTGTAAGTAGCAGTTGAAGTATATCATCCCCGTAGTCAAGCTGATTGCAGGCCGTTTGAAGAAAAGCGTCATGTGTGTTTTTGATAGTGCATCTTCATATCATAAAGGCTTCTCCATCATCTAAATCTCAAATCCAGGCTCGATTAAATCATTAAGCAGATCGTACCTTGCGATAACGATGACAAGTTTGTCGTCAGGAAGACATGTAATCTTTTCATCGAGATGGTTTTTATAACTTCATCAACTTGTATAGTGACCGAAACAGTTATAATATGACTTTTTGTCTTTATATATCCGGCTAGTATTTCACCAAGATAATTTCTCTTTATTATCTGCTACAGAATATCCAATTCGGTCACGATTCCTATAACAGCGCCTTCCTCATCAGCGACAAGCATTCCACTACAAATTAAACTGAGGCATCAAGGCTGGAATAGCTTGCCAATATTGCCGCGCCCAGGGAAGAACATCGGCGTTCTTTCCATGTAGGTTTTGTACTCATCTCCAAACGTCTCGATCATAACCTTCTCTTCTCTCCTTGATAGACGGTAATACGCCCATATAATTACCGGAAAGAGCACGAGCGTAGGGATTGTTGGCCAGTGGATGAGTTGACCGAATATTGCCAGATATATCCCCGTATACTGGGGGTGTCTTATGTACTGATATATCCCGCCGGTAACGAGTTTTTCTTCCTTTCTTGCAGCGTAAATAAGCCTCCAGCCCCGGACGATTAAAGATATGCCCGCAAAAACAAAAAAATAACCTATAATCATCTCTACCATTGCCATTCCTGCGCCCCAGCCAAATAGATACGACCATAGGTGTCCGCTCATATGAATCAAGGGTATATCAACGCCGAGAAATGAGGTAATCAGATATATTGTCAGGGGAAAGCCGTACATCTCGGCGTAGAGAGCGACAATGAATGCCTGAACGATGCCGATGTTCCTCCATTCCTTATAACCCTTCGGCACTAAATACTTGAATACGATCCACGTGACGAGGATAACCATTATTATGGTTACAATCCAAGCGCCTCCGAAACCGGGTGCTGCACCTTCCATGACAAATCCTCCTTTACCAAAGCTACTTAAGGTCTTTCCTCTTTCTCTCTATCTCATCGACATCGCAGCAGGACTTAGGCCTGTGATGGAGATTGTCCTTTTCATTTTCTTCCGTGTAGTGAATCCATCCACGTTTAACCCTTTGCATTATGCTATCGTCAAGCATAAAACCTCCGTCCACCATGAAGTCTTCGATATCCTCCTCAGTGCACTCATCCAGGTCGTACTCCACGAATGCGTCGCCCTTATCAATATCAACGACGGCTTTCTGTACGCCCTTTATCTTTGCGAGCATATCTTCAAGCTCCGCCCTCGTTCCCACAGGAATTGCCTTGAACTTTATGTGGTGGTGCTTTAATGTCTCTTCCATAACAATGCCTCCTTCATAACGGTTAAGATTAAACGGATTGGCTGATATATCTCTCTACAATCGAACCCTCTTCAACCTCAAGGCGTTGGAGACCACGGAGATCGATGAAAGGGCCATCGCCGCAGCGGCGATGACGGGGCTCAATAGAAAACCCGTGAATGGATAGAGCACGCCCGCCGCAATGGGTATGCCGATCGAATTGTAAGCAAAGGCCCAGAAGAGGTTCTGTTTGATATTTCTTATCGTAGCGGCGCTTAATTTGTAAGCCTTGACCACGTCAAGAATATCGCTCTTCATGAGGACGATCTTAGCCGACTCTATCGCCACATCCGTGCCGGCGCCGATGGCCACCCCTACATTCGACTGCATCAGGGCAGGCGCGTCGTTAATCCCGTCACCTACCATAGCGACCGTGTACCCTTCGTCCTGGAGCTTCTTTACTTCCTTTGATTTATCTTCAGGCAGGAGATCGGCCAGCACCCTGCTTATACCCAATTTCCTAGCATGGCCTCGGCTGGTCTTTTGTTATCTCCCACTATCATGGCTGTTTCTATACAGAGTTTCTCAAGTTCCTTTATCGCCTGGACGGAGTCTATCGCCATCGAGCCCATAGTTTAATCTATCTCTATCTTCAGCGTTTTAAGAGTGGCTGAGTTGGCAACTACCGACAAAGAACTCAAGGCCATTGCCGCCGCCGCAATCATAGGATTTAAGAAACCTAACGCGGCTATAGGGATACCTATTCCATTGTAAAAAAAAGCGAAGAAGAGATTCTGTTTTATCTTCCTCATGGTCGCCTTCGAAAGCTTTATTCCAGCGTACACATCCCTGACATCGTCTCTTATTAAGATAATGCCACCGGTCTCCTTGGCCACATCGGAACCGCTCCCAAGAGCTATGCCTATATCCGCCTGCGCCAGAGCAGGGGCGTCGTTTATTCCGTCGCCTACCATGGCAACGGTCTTTCCCTCGCCTTGCAACCTTTTGACTACATTAGCCTTCTCACCTGGCAGAACATTTGCGATTACATTATCGATGCCTACCTGTTTTGCGATAGCCTTTGCCGTCCTTTCATTGTCACCGGTAAGCATTATAACATCGACCTTTTCCTTTTTAAGTGCGGTTACTGCGGCAATGGAAGTCTCCTTAAGGGTATCGGCAACGGCTATTATGCCGATGACAGCACCATTATTAGCCAAAATCATAGCTGTCTTTCCCTGCTCCTCAAGACCCTTCATGCGTTCTTCAAAACCTGACGCATCAATCCCACTGACCTCCATCAGCCTTCTATTGCCGAAAAAGATATGGTCGCCTTTGTATGAGACCTTTACCCCATGGCCTGGAATTGCTTCAAATGAGTCCGGATCCTGAACATCAAGCCCTCTCATCTTCGCGGACTTTAAAATAGCCTCTCCGAGCGGATGCTCAGAGCCTTTCTCTGTAATCGCCGCATACATGATGACATCATCATCCGTGGAATTGACGCCTATTATGTCAGTTACCGAAGGCTCTCCTTTCGTCAGGGTCCCTGTTTTATCAAAAATAATAGCGCTAAGCTTCTGGGCTATTTCAAGGTATTCCCCACCCCTTATTAAGATCCCGGCTTCAGCACCCTTGCCAACGCCCACCATGAGCGCCGCCGGAGTGGCTATGCCCAGGGCGCACGGACAGGCTATTATCAATACTGCGATAAATGCGAGAAGGCCTTGCGGGAAGTCGCCAAGCGCCCACCAGCCAAAGAAAGAAAGAAAGGCTATTACCACAACGGCAACGACGAAATAACCGGCGACCTTATCGGCTATCCTCTGAATGGGGGCGCTTGTCGTCTGTGCCTCCTCGACCATCTTTATTATCTGGCTAAGCGTCGTGTCGGCCCCGACGCGCGTTGCCTTGAACTTCAGCATCCCGGTCTTATTCAAAGTAGCCCCTATGACCTCGTCACCCTTCTTCTTCTCAACAGGTAAGGACTCCCCGGATATCATCTTCTCGTCGACAGAGGACGAGCCTTCCACCACAATACCGTCGGCCGGAACCTTCTCTCCCGGCCTCACCACGACTATGTCGCCTATCTGAACCGTCTCCGCCGGCACCTCCATCTCTATGCCGTCTCTTATGACACGCGCCGTCTGGGGCTTGAGGTCAAGTAGCTTTCTCACAGCCGCAGACGACCTTTTTTTTATGATCTCCTCCATGTACTTACCGAGAAGCACAAAGGCGATTATGACGGCTGAGACCTCGAAGTATACGTCCCGTTCCTCCACCTCCACGGGGAGAATATCCGGGGCGAATATGACTATGACCGAATAAACGTAAGCCACCGTGGTACCCAGCGCTATGAGCAAATCCATGTTCAGCATCCGCTTGGAGAGTGCCGTATAGGCGCCCTTGTAGAATCCCCAACCGCCGATAAACTGCACTGGCGTGACCAGTAAAAATAACCACACCCCCCAGGTGAACCACGGAAGCTGCGGTATGGGAGCCCAGCTGACTATGGTTGCGCCGGTTGCAAGACCCAGAAAAAATCCAGCCCTCATGATGGCCAGGGCGAGAACTCCGGCCAGAGCTATAGTGACTCTCCTCTTCATACTCCGGAGTTCCTCCTCAGGGGCTTCGAATGCCCTCAGGCACCCGTCGCTGCAGAAGTAATATGTCCTGCCGCCCATCTCCTTCTTAAGGGACTTCTCCCTCTCCACGACCATGCCGCAGATAGGATCTTTAGCAGTCCCTGATGCTCCCACTGCGGCAGCCTTCATCTCCCTATGTGCCGGAGGTTCTTCTTGTGGCGTCGAAGTGTCAGAAAATGAGCCTGGATCTGCCTCAAATCGTTCCTTGCACTTCAGGGAACAGAAGAAGAACTCAGTGCCCTTATAGTTACTCTGACCCGCAGCCTTTGCTGGATCTACATCCATTCCACATACTATGTCTTTAGCCATCTTAAACACCTCGATTCTTTATATCCCTACTTATATTTTATAATAAGCGCACCATGTTAGAATAATATGACACTCAATGGCAGCCCTTATCTTCCCCGGCGTTCTTGTCGCCCTTTCTGTATCGAATCAGGCTTCGGATAGCTTTCAGAAGACAGTGCGCCGCACAACCCAGCATAAGAAAAACCAGTAACGCAGCGACAATCTTCATCTCTATTTCCTGTTTTGCCTCCAGGCTGCATTGCGCGGCTTGTAATTCTTCGTCTTCCTCTAAAAAACGCCCACTTACAACTTACAATCTCCTCTACCGTGAGAGCCTCCCCCGCAGCACCCGGCGCCTTTCATAATATCAGGGACTACTCGCCCTGAAGTCCCTCCAGCTTCTTCCTCAATTCTTCTTCATTGACACCGCCGGAGAACTCCAGGTTGCCATTTATTACGACACCCGGCGCCGACATCAACATGTACTTTGCAGCAACTTCAGGATACTCCGTGGTATCTATAATCTTCACATCCATCTCCAAGAAGTCAATCTTTACCTTCTCTATGGTCCTCTTCGCCGCAGCGCAGTGGCTGCAACCAGGCATTGTTAAGAGTTCGAGATTAATCATGTCATCCCCCTTTAATTTTTGTTATAAACCAATATCCCCTAAGCCCACATTATTAACCTTATCCTCATGCTCTTTTTGTAAAAAGCAGACAAAGGCACTTCCCCAAAAGTCTCACTTCATCCAAGTGGTAAACACAAGGACATATAATGAGCCGATCTCTTTCTATGTCACCGGCAGGAGGCCTGCAAGGACAAAGTCTCTGTCCATATTTTTCGTCATTTGAAAAGAGTTTCTCGACAATCCACTTCACCCTTTTTTTATCGGGATTCAGAGCAATCTTATACTTTACGGCATGCTCTTCGAACAGTTCCGATAGTCTTATGGCATTCATCTTAACCCCTCCGAAAGATAGCGCTACATCAAAATAGTCTCTTATTCTTGAAAATCCAAGCTACACCTCTTCACCTCCGGGTATCCTTTCCGTCCTTCTCTTGAAGACACTCGCCCTTTATCTTCTCATGAGTCCATTTGGTAGCCACTCAATGTCTATGCATTATAAGAAGCTCAACCGTCATCATCTTTCTCCTCTCCTTTCCTCTCTCTTCTTCTCTTGAGAAGATACCAACCTATGGGAATGATAACAAGGCCGCCCATGGTCGTGAGCGCATAGCTCGATTCCCGCTTCGCCTTAGCCAGAACGCTTTTTCCCTCGGAAAGTCCAACTGCACACTGGCCGCAGATATGATCAACCCCCAGATAGGAGCCATGCTCCATGACCTTCCGGCAGAAACACGCTCCGCCTTCCCACATGCCGTCCGTAAGACAGACATTGCAGGGCGGCTCTATACAGCACTCGTACTCCGCCGCACCGCCGGCACTTGCAAAGATTGCGTTCCACCCCCCGTGGAGCCCCGTGGCGATAAGCCATTGGTGCCCGAATATGCCGATTGTGAGGATTATCGCGCCGATACCAACAAGGAGCCAGCCGGTGAGCTTCTCTATTGTGAGCTTTCTTCTCACAAGCGCTTGAGTGGCGTTGACTCCTATGATGCCGAGGATGGCCAGAAATATTAAAGGAGTTGCCCTGCCGATGCCGTGTATGGAGCCGAGTATCATGGCAGGCCAAATATCCCCGACAGTAGCTATGTAGGTAAGGAGCACGTAAAATGCCGGGTTCGGACAGGCCACCCCGGCGTTGCCTAAAAAGAGCCCCATGGAAAAGGCTTTTAGATAGTCCTGCTGATCGATTATGAAGCGTGGAACCCCGCTACCGAATGTCGGGAGATGGAACTTGATAAGCTTCAGTTCTGAGAGGCCGAAGAGGAGCGCGGCGGCGCCTGCCACGACATACATTATGGTCGTAGCCCTGTCCATGCCGAGATACGATCCCGCGACGGCGATTACCACGGCGTAGACCGTTATGGTAACGGTCAGGCCGAGCCCGAAAAGGAACGCCATGCTCAAACCCTTTGCGTAGCCCTTCCCCATGCTCATCGGAACGATGACGAATACCAGCGGAAAGGTGCAGGGCAGCGTAATCATGGAGAGCCCGGCGGCATACGCAAGCGTGGCCGTCACGGTCGTGGACGGGTTGCTCGCGAGGTAGATCATACCGAGGACAAAGATGGAGAAGAGAAGAAAGGCCAGGACAACCATCCTTGTCCTCATCTTTTTATCTTTCTCAGATAACCCCGGTTCGTTCTTCGACTCGTCATTCATGGGCCGTCTCCTTTAGTATAATTTACCTTTTCACCTCTGGAGGCTTGAAGAAGATCCGTCTTCATCTCGGACTTCACAAAAGGCCTAACAACTCTTACCTTCACAGGTGCTGCAAAACTGTTCTTCCTCGACCTCCATACCACATACAGAATCCTTTGACATAAGAGCACACCCTGGATCATACCCTCTTTACATGCTTATCTGTCCCCCGACATTACTCCTATATATCTGAGCCTAACAAACCTCTTTTCTGCACCTGCACCAGACGCAGGCGCAACCCTCGCCGTGGCAACCCTTATTAACGAGCCTGCTCTTATATCTCCACCTCGCTAGCGGATATACCAGCGTCTTCAAAAAAGATGGATTATATTGTCTCTCTATCTTATCTATGACATCGCCTTTGGTAAGCCAGCGTAGAAAACTACCGTAACCTTTATTGCCGAGTCTTTCAAATATGAATCGATTTGCAAGAGATACACGTTGTATGGGTAGCAATTCACTCTTTAATAAGGCCGCATAATCTCTCCCGTCAATGAAACAGTCTGCAGCGAAGTAGCCTGAGAGCATCGCGTACCTCATTCCGAAGCCCCAAAGACAGTCCTGCAGCCCCGCCGCCTCACCTATGTAGTATTTCCCGTTCTCATAGACGGGTTTATCGAAAAAATAATTGCCATATCCCCCGAACTCCCTTTCATCCAACATATCGAGGGAAGGCAGTACCCTTCTGAAGGCCTCGACAGTCCGCTCAAAGCACTCCCTCTCCTGCTTAAACTCTCTGAACATGCATGTTGCCATTGTAGCCCTTCCATTATATACCAGAAGGTATGCGTATCCTTTTGGGGCGAGCCTGTCGTCAAGTATGACCGCAGCCGTATCTTCCATGGTCGTCTTGAAGAGAACTCCCTTCGCTATCACATCAGCTGCCCGCGGTCCTACACCAATTATGCCACCTTTTTCGAGGTTGTTTAACTTATCGACCCTTTTATTGAATACGATCCGAGCACCCGCCTCTCGTGCAATCTTCAAAAGCACACTATCCAAAGAATCAGGATTATCTCCCCTCTGAACAAGATAGAAGAACGCTCTCTTTGAACTTAAGACGGTCTTGGTCAGATTTGCATCATATACGGAAATTTCATTATATGGCTGGCAAATAAATTTTTTATAAAGTTTATTGTTTATCCCGAGCCTTTCAAGGAAATCCGTTACTTCCTCCTTCGAGCTCCAGTTTTCAAGCCCCTGGAAGTCTCCATGGAATCTGTGCCCCACATCGGGCTTCTCCTCGTAGACGGTCACCCTGCAACCCGCATTCGCAAGATTTATGGCCGCAACGAGGCTGGCGGGTCCTGCGCCGACAATCTCAATCTCTCTCTTCGTCTTCAATTGTTTTATGCTCGCATTCTGCATTATCTACGGCGAAAATACCACCTGATGCGGTTGTGGACCTACGGGTATACGGGCAATCTTCTTCCTGTTGGCGAGATCATAGACTATGACTTCTTCGGTGCCTAACACCGTAATATAGAGGTACCTGCCATCGGGGGTAATGGTCAAATGGTCGGGGGCACTGCCAACCTTGATCTCATCTATAACCTTTCGAGTAGATGTATCCACAACCGATAGTGTCTTCCCGCTACGATTGGCAACGTATACCAGCTTGCCGTCATGAGTTACCGCCACACCATGGGGTGACACTCCCGTCCTGGTCCTCCAAAGAATCTTATTTTCTACTACATCAACAGCTATCAAGCTCTGTAGCTCATCGTTGGTCAGGTATACCTGCTTTCCATCGCGGGTAACGCTTAGATGTCCCCTGCCTGCTCCTATATCAACCCTGGCCACGACGCTCCTGCTTGCGGCGTCAATAACGGCGAGCTTACCGGACTCCACATTCATCACATAGACCATCTTTCCATCAGGGCTGAACTCCAGATAGAACGGTTTCTTCCCCGTATATATCCTGTCTACTACCTTGCGTGTCCGGGTATCTATCACTACGACACCTTCATTTTCAGGAAATACTGCTACATAGAGATCTCTTCCATCCGGGCTCACGGCGGCGTGGTGGGATGCCTTTCCGACCTTTATCGAGTCAGTGACTTCTCTCTTCTCCGTATCTACCACCGTCAGGTATTCGGTTCCGCCAAACATACTCGGAAGATAGAGGAACTTGCCGTCGGGAGAGGCGGCAACCCCATGGGGGTTCTTACCACCCGGCAGGGTATCGACAACCTCAAGCCTATCCGTATCAATGACTTTAACGCTATCCGAGAATGCCATTGCTATATATGCCTTGCTATATGAAGTTTCGGCTAGTACGCTCTCACTTGGATAGAAAAAGAATTCCATGAGTAGAGCGACAACAACAAAGCCTTTATACCTTAGACTCATAATAGAACTCCATTTACCTTACGTTCTGACCATTAAGAGGCAGTTCCCATCTAAATACACTCTCTTTAACTCCACCAAGACCCTTAACGAGCACTTCGACGTACTTATCGTCATTAAGGATAATAGGCATCTCGTCACGGTCTTCTCCCTGAAATCTGAGATTCCCGAAACGATGGTGGCCGCCGCCCTTTGGTGATTCCCAGGCAAGGGCTTTAAAAACTGCACCCCGTTCATTTCTTAGATAGAATAACTCCTCAATTACATATTGATTCAGGGATACGGAATGTGTATTCAGGGCCGCGGAGAAGATGAGCTCATCTCCACTATATATGGCTCCGGGCTCTATGATGCTTATATCGACCTCAACCCCTCCTACTGAAGAGTGCCTCGTTAGAGATTCAGCAAATGAATCTTGAGAGACCAGTATGACGGAGAAGAGCACCAAAATGATTGCTATTATGAATAAGGCGCAATTCCTCATATTTCCACCTCAACTGATTTCAGTGGCACCCCTTTTTATTGTCATCTCCACTCTCATCTCCGGTGTCGTTCGGGTGACGGCGGCTCCGCAGCATGGCGAGCACAGCCTTCACCAGACAGTGCCCCCCGCAGACTACCGCCATAAGCACGAGTATATAGCCCAAGGTGCTCATCTCAATGACAGCCCTTCTTATGCTTGCGGTCCGTTCCGGTGCCGCTTTCGCCGGTATTCGAACCGTCCTCTTTACGGTCTCCGCTACTGTGGGAGTGTCCCCCGCAGCATCCGCCGCCCTTTAGCATAAAGTAAAACATACCACCTATTAAGATTATCCATATGATCGTTCCGAATTCCATCTCAAACACCTCCAATCTAAGGAGCGTCTTTAATCCACTTTCCTATCGTGCTCCTCAATATATTTAGAGGGATCCCTAAGGAACGCACCCCTGCACGCCTCTGTGCAGAAACAGTAGAGTTTATCTTCGTAATAGATACAGATTGAGCCATCCATGACTTCCATCCCGCATACAATGTCCTTTGCCATAAGGATTTCCTCCTATCTACAAACCTCTAAAACTGCGAACTATTTGTCCCGTACTTATCGAGTTCATCCATGCCATGATTGACAAACAACCCTCGTAATATACAGCTAACCGCCATGATGGTGGCTCGGAGGGTCTCCTTCTTGCTGGGGCTTTATGTAGTGATGACCGTCTCGCCCCACGTGAACGCTATTGCCCTTCTCATGGCTGTGTTCTGTCTTATCATGGTCGTCGCGTATTGTTTCTCCATCGCCTTCCTTGAGCGTGTCAGAAGGATGGCTCTTCGATGAAGGCATAACCACTGGAATATTATCTTTAGACGAAACTGCCTCATGTCCGTCTAACGAATCTCCGTGGTCCCCGGAGCCCCCTGAGTGGTCATGCCCTTCGGCTACAGGAACGGCCTTCACTCCCGCACCGTATTTGTAGACCATCAGCCCGCCCTTATCAGCACCGAAGGCCATAACTCCAAGCATAATGACGCCCAGGAAAATATGGGCTACCCTTTCAGGAGTCTTAAAGACTCTCTCCCTAAAGACTCTCCAGGCGGATAGAATGATCGACAGGACAAGTACGGTAATACCGAAGCTCTTATGGCTTAAGAGGATCTCATGGATATCCTCGTTATGAGGGAGGGTCCCTTCCGCCCTGAGCCCGAAGGCCACGGCTGCCAGAGCGCCCAGCGTACCGAGGTAGAGCATCCACCTCGCTGCCGTCCTGAGATCATCTTTCCCGAGTAAAAACCCGAGAAGCTCCATCAGGATAAAGCCGTTTAAGAGGGCGATTGGGAAATGCACGACCATCGGGTGAAGATTTGCCATCTCCGCAACTCCGGGCAGGATTTTACCTATAAGTTCTGTCATCTTATTCCCCTTAGTTGGTCCGTCCGCCTTCTCCTACAGCTGGCGCTTTATACTGGCTTGCAGTCTCTGCCGACTCAAAGTAATAGACTTCATCACTTGGTCCTTCCATGATATAAGCCGTTGCCTTATCGACTTCTCGCCCCGTAACCGGGTCAACGGAGTACCTGACGCTGCGGTCGTTCTGTATACGGCCAACGCAACCCTGACAGCAGCCGTAGTATGTCTTACCCTGATACTCAACCGGTATCTGCGGTTTCTCCATAACCTCGTCATTCACCATACAGACGGCTGTCGGCTCGACATGTTTAAGCACCGAAGCTTCTCCGGAAACGGAGCTCGATGCAAAGAAGGTCAGCGATCCATAGACGACTCCTGTTACAAGAAAGAGCGCCACGATTATTTTTCTTTTTTTTGATTCTGAAAAACTCATCTTTCTTTCCTCCATAGAAATTACTCTTTAGGCCCTAAGGCATACCGAGCTAGTTAATCTATTTGTGCTTCATGGCGCAAGGGTTCTTCATCCCCTTGTGCATCTTCATCCCATTATGCTTCTTCATCTTCTCTTCATGCATCTTCATAATACCTTCCATATTGTCGATCATATCGGAGAGCTTCTCCTTCTGCTCGGCAGTGGGTTTATGGTTTAGGTCCTTAACAATGCCCATCGTATCCTTGATCATGCCCATCATATCGGTCATCATCTTATGGTGTTCCTGCATGTCGCCCTGCATCATCATCGAGTGACCGTCTTTTTTATCGCCCTGCATGTGCTTATCACCGGAGAATGAATCTGTAGCCGTGAATAACGTCAGAGCCAGTAAAATCGCTATGACAATTGTCGAGTTTCTCATCTCGTAACCTCCTTTAAGTTATGTTGCATTTATCGTACGTTTGCTTGCGGTTTTTTATGTCTCCCTCGATGCGACTAACGCCTTCTCACCATGTTCACGAGTCCTTATTTTTACTGCTTTCCAGATATTGGAGACGAATATCATCCCGTCACCCCTGTGCCCCGAATAAGCGACGTCCGTTATGATCTTGACAAGTCTTTCCATGTCACTATCGCTGCATACGACCTCCAGTTTTGTAATAGGAGTGTTCATCCCAATATAGTCGGTGGAGGGTTCTTCCCTTTCCGGTATCGCTGCTCCTCCTATGGCCTTAACTTCTATAGCCGTAAGACCAGGCACACCGGCATCCTCAAGGGCCTCAATTACCTCCTCGGCCTTCTTAAGTCTTATATATGCTTTTATCTCCTTCACGCTCTACTCCTCCTTGGTT
>JAJCZG010000126.1 GCA_029262475.1 Deltaproteobacteria bacterium | reverse complement strand
CATCGTACACACTTGGCGGTATTGGGAAGCTCACTACTACGCGGCTGAAATATGCGGGAAGAAGGTGTGGCTAGTCGGCCTCATCCATTGAGAGCCCTTTTAGCTTATCGCCTATGGCAGATAACCTCTTATCGGCTGAGTCGTACTTCGTGCGGGTATTATTTATGTGGGTTCCAAGGACCGAAAAGTCCTCAGATAAGCGCTCAATCTCTCCTCCAAGCCTTTCAAGTGAGGCTAGTATCTCGTCTGCGCGCTTGCTGACGCTGAAGCCCTTTAGCCCGAGGAGTATCGTCTGGAGGTAGGCATAAAAACTACTTGGCGAGACCGGCACCACCCTCTTTGAGAAGGCGTACTCCGCAATTGAAACGCCGGAAGGCGAGGTGCAGTCCTTTATTATCGTCTCGTAGTAGACATTCTCGGCCGGAATATACATGAGGGCAAAGTTAAATGTCCCTTCGTCCGGGAGGATATAAGCGGAGGCGATGGCGTCTATATGTTTCTTTACATCCGTAGTAAAACGCTTTTTTGCCGAGGTCGCGTCCGCTTCGTCAGCTGCGTCTACGACCTTCTTCATATTCTCCATCGGAAATTTCGAGTCAACCGGCACCATACCTGAGCTTAACTTTATAACCGCATCGACTCGCCCTCCGTTCTTAAAGCCGTACTGAAGCTCAAAGCTCCCGGAGGGGAGAATCTCCGAGAGGAGCTCTGCGAGGAGGAACTCCCCGAAGCCTCCACGGAGCTTTGGCGCCCTAAGTATATCCTGAAGGGAGGCGATATCCTTACCGACGCTATAGATCCCGTCGGTGGCTTTTGAAAGCGCCCCTAGCCCCTCTTTTACCTCTCCAACAACACGCGAGGCATTCTCCATGCGCGCGTTTATCTCGCCGGTGGAGGACTGCATCTGAAGCGTTACCGCATTCATTCGTTCATTCATCTGGAGAAAGTTATCGCGAATAGAATCCTTTAATTCGGTGCGGAGGGCGTCGTTTTGATCCTTCAACAGGTGTACGGCGTCTGTGCCGCCCCCTCTACGTATAGAGAGACCGGCCCATATGAGAGCAAGAAGAATGAGTAAGAGGAGGACGGGTATGATAAAAGGCTCCATCAGCCGACCCCTTTAAAAGGGGCCGGCTGTGGAATCGATTGAAATTGTCTGAATGTAACTACAAGCGACATCAGGCCAGCTTCTTTTTGCCTGACTTCTGGCGCTCCATACGCTCCTTCGCCTGGTAGACAAAGGCCTCCATTCTGGTCTTGGAGTTCGTATCCTCAAGCCCCTCGTATACCATATTGATATAAGGAAAGTTGTCGTGCTCCTCCCTTACTCTCTTGAGTACCGCGTTTACAACGGTGCCCGGCATGCAGGTAAAAGGCATGGCGTTTACGATGCCGTGCGCTCCGTTATCTATATAGTCGATGACCTTACCGATACTTAAGACAGCCTCACCCTCGAAGCTCTCGTCAATATACGGCGCAGCCTTCTTGATGATATCGGCTGTATGCGGCTCGTGCCTGCTCCTTAAGTCGGTTCCGAATATACCTTCGAGCTTATTATCGTAGCGATGCTGGAAGAAGTCGGTGATTACGTTATCGAGGTAATCCTTATAATTCTTCCTCTTTCGCGTCCTCACCTTGCCGATGTGGTTGGTGTAATATATCCACTCTCCTACCGGCGGGACCCTTACCTCGGCGCCTAGGGCCTCAAGCTGCTTTACGGTATCCTCGTTGCTGAAGCGGTTGCTCCTTACGTATATTTCGCCGACTATGCCTATGAGCGGCTTTGTGCCGTAGCCCTCGACCGGGACGCTTGCGAAGGCGGCCTTAGCAAGCTTTAGCTCGGCCTCGGGGAAGCGTTTGGCCTTAATCGCGTCGCATACGCTAAAGACCGAGTCCCAGTAGACCTTCTCCGTATCTCCCGAATTTATCTCGTAAGGGCGTACCTCCCTTAGCCTCTTCTCAAGGATATCGACAGAGGCGATGCCCCACCATGCGTACTTCTTAAAGTCGCCTCCGACCATCGAGAGCTCTTTATAAAATGCCTCGTCCTGATCAGGGGCGAATATCGGCACGTCGCCGTAGCCGAGTTCGTCTAAGATCATCTTGTGGTAGCGGTTATACTGGCCGAATCTGCAAGGGCCCTTTCCCGAAGGCATGAAGAAGGCGCTCGACTTGGGGTCGAAGCCCTCCTCCATCGTCTTCTTTATCATATCTCCTGTGGTAAGGAGGTTCGGGTAGCACTCGCGCCCCGATGTGTATGCGCGCCCAAGCCTCAAGGACTCCTCGTCGGCGTGAGGTAGTACCTCCGCCTCCATTCCGCAGGCCGTGAAGGCTGCGGCGATGGCATGTGAGCCGTCCGCCATATCCGGGATAAATAGTTTTCTCGTGGTGTCGGCTTCTTTTATAGTCTCCTTCTTTACCAGCCTCGGCCTCTCTTTATTCCTGATATTCTTAATACTATCGAGGAAGGCCTCGCACCTTGTTATCGCCCCGGCGTCTGCCGAGTGCTCGTCTATCTCAAGCTGGAGGAATGGCTTTCCTTCGGCCTCTTCCCTGAAGAAATGCGTAATAAAGGAATCCGGACCGCAGCCAAAATTCGTAATATAGAGGCCGTAGAGCCTCGGGTCGTCCCTTACGATACGCCCGGCCGAAAGTATCTTCTGTCCGCTCCTCCAGTACATCTGGTCCGCCATCTCGTCATCGACATGCGGGTCGAGTGTGAGCATATCGTATGGTATGGCGAGCGTTTTAAGGTCCCGGAGCTTTTGCGGGAGTTCGAGGTTTATGCCGGAATCTGAGGTATTGTAGCTCCTCCCTATAATAACGAGCGCCGTATCGTCCTTGCCAAGCCCGTCCAGTATCTCCTTGCCCCTGGCCCTGAGATTTACGAAGAAATCGTTCTGCACCTCGTTTGCAACCTTTAGGGCCTTATCCATTATCCCTTTGCTCTTACCGAGCATCTTGGCTAGTGTGTAGAACTCTTTTTTAAGCCCTGCCTCACTCTGATTAAAGTGGATTACCGGGGTAATCACCTCTACGCCGAGCTTCTCGTAGTCAAAGGCCGATGAGGCCATATACGGAAGGCTCTGGACGTACGGGCAGAGGACGGAATGGACGTGACTCTCCTTTACCGGTGCCATATTAATAATGCTCGGCAGTAATATCTTCTTTACGCCCTTGACGATAAGCTCGTTAATATGACCGTGCGCCACCTTTACCGGGAAACAAGTCTCGCTTATTATCTTCTCCATTCCCTCCTTGATGATTGACTTACTCGTCGGAGGGCTAAGTACGACCCTGTAGCCGAGCTCCGTTAAAAGCGCTTTCCAGAACGGGTAGAGGTCGAAGTTAATAAGAGTCCTAGGTATCCCTATCTGCGGAGCGTCCTTACCCGGGCTCTTGCCCCTGTAGGCGGCAAAGAGAAAATTCTCCCTCTCCTTATAAAGGTCCGGGATATCGGTCTGGCGCGCCTCGGCGAGCTTTACGTCGTACTTCTCGCACCTGCCGCCGTAATAGAGCGGGTCCTCGTCCTCCATCTCAACCTTTCTTATCTCGCAGATATTGGAGCAGTCGGTGCACTCGAAGGTATCGACGCTGTACTTGCGTCTACTAAGATCAAAGCCCTTGAAGACCGTCTCATCACCCTCCTCCATCTCGCGAAGGGCGAGCATCGCAGAACCTATCGCGCCCGTAACATCGTGGTTCTCCGGTACGGTTATCTTCTTACCGGTGACCTGCTCGAATGCGCTCACTATGCCGAGGTTCGCGGCCGTGCCGCCCTGGAAGAATATATGGTTGCCTATGCGGCGGTCGCCTACGACCCTGTTAATATAGTTAAGAACGATAGAATAGGATAGCCCGGAGACGAGCCCTTCCTTCTCCACGCCCCTTTGCTGGTGGTGGACCATGTCGCTTTCGATAAATACCGTACAGCGCTCTCCCATAGAGGCCGGAGTCTCACAGCTAAGGGCCAG
This sequence comes from Deltaproteobacteria bacterium, assembly GCA_029262475.1. GTDB lineage: Bacteria > Desulfobacterota > GWC2-55-46 > GWC2-55-46 > JAJCZF01 > JAJCZG01. The sequence continues at coordinate 4,754 of JAJCZG010000126.1, read as the reverse complement.
CTCGCTGAACTCTTTTTTGATATTAATGCCAAGCCTTTCGCTCTGCTCTTCTATAAAGGAGCCGGTACCGGCAGCGCAGACCTTATTCATCTCAAAGTCCACTACGACGCCGTCGTCAAGCGAGATGTATTTGGAGTCCTGTCCGCCTATCTCGAATATCGTATCGACCGTCGGGTCTATCAACACCGCGGCCGTGGCCTGTGCGGTTATCTCGTTACGGACGACGTCCGCTCCGACGAAGTCGCCGATAAGATACCTTCCCGAGCCCGTGGAGCCGACGCCTACGACATTTACGTTATCCCCTACCTCGTTATATACGTAGTCGAGCCCATTCCTAACCGCTTCGAGCGGACGCCCGGCGGTAGGGAGGTAGCATTTAGAGACGAGATTCATATCCCTGTCGATAAGCACGACGTTGGTACTCGTGGAGCCGATATCGAGGCCCATATATACATCGGTCGGCGCATCGGGAGTAAAAACGTAACCGGTAGAACTCTCTCGCTGCGACGGGTGCCCTTCGGGGCGGTCAAGTTGTTTTAAGCTCTTGCCCTTCTCCCTGCCGGTGTTTAGATACTCGTCTAGCGGCCCGAGTCCCCTGAACTCGCCTACCCCTTTGCGCTTCTCCATGGCGTAATAGAGGGTGCCTAGCGCCCCCATAGAGGCAAAGTTCTCCGGGACGATGAAACTCGAATCGTCGAGTTCGAGGACGTCCTTGAAGGCCCTGCAGACCGCCGGGTTCGATGCGACTCCGCCCTGGAAGCTTACGGGAGCTTTAAATTCCTTACCCTTGCCGATGGTGGACTTGAAGTTTCTGGCGACGGCGTAGCAGAGCCCCGCGACTATGTCGTAGTCGGGAGTGGCTACCTGCTGAAGATGGATCATGTCGCTCTTCGCAAATACGCTGCAGCGTCCGGCGACCCTCGGGGGGTTCTCGCTCTTAAGTGCAAGCTTGCCGAACTCTTCTATGGTGAGTTCCATCCTTATCGCCTGCTGGTCTAGAAAGGAGCCGGTGCCGGCGGCGCAGACCGAGTTCATCTGAAAATCTTCGAGGCCGACCTTCTCGGTCTTCTCGTCCTTGCTCATGATGATAAGCTTGGCGTCCTGACCGCCCATCTCTATGACGGTCTTTACCTCCGGGTGAAGGCGCTCTATCGCCTTCGCCTGAGAGATTACCTCGTTGGAGAATACAGCGCCTACAAAAGGCGCGATGACCTTGCCGGCCGAACCGGTAGCGGCTATTATCTCTACGTTATCCTCACCGTAACGCTCAACGACCTCGCTTAAGATAGCGCGTGTCGTCCCGAGCGGGTCGCCGTGGGTCCTCGTATAATGATCTTCCAGTATCTTTCCGCTCTCGTCGAGCACAACCGTATTGGCGCTGACGGAGCCAACGTCTATTCCTATAAATACCTTCACTTAGAACCTCCTAAACTAAAACGTCCGTAACAGGACAAATCACTCTTTAATTCATGTATTTAGCTACAAAAATTTGGGCATATTATCCGACATTTAATAGTTTTTGTCAATACTCACTTTATTCATAATCGTGGGAGGTTAAAGTTTCCAAAAAGTTTCCATAGGCATATGTGGCGACGGGGGCTCTATTATGGTGAAGGGAAAAAGAAAAGCCCTGACCGGTGGAACCGGTCAGGGCTTGACTCTAAATCGAATTTTTTGGCTGCTTAAAGGATTATAGACCTTTAAGGTGGCCGGTTACTGCGTCAAGCTCTGCATCCGAAAGGTTGAACTTCGGCATCGAGAGAGCGAACTTCGGGTACTTCTTTGCTCCACCTTCACGTCCGTCCTTGATGGTAGCCTTTATCGAGCCAGCGTCACCCTTGATGAAGTCTGTGCCAGCGAGAGCAGGGGCCATCGGGCCGCCCTGTCCGTTTGCGCCGTGACATGCGGAACACTTGGACTTAAAGATTGCTCCTCCGTCCGTAGCGATAGCGGAACCTGTTAAGCCGAAGCCTAGTACCAGTGCGAATGCAGCTGTAAGAATCAACTTTTTCATTGATAATTCTCCTTTCTCTAAGTGTCTGTAAAGTAAGTACAAAAGGCCATCTCTGTAGTTATAGAGTAACAAAGTACAATTAAACTTCGACTGTTGTCAAGTTAAAAACATTTAATGTTTAGACCTTCCTCAAGTGACTGTTTTGTTTAAACAAAACGTCTCTCTTAAAGCGTGCGCCGGAGAAGATGCATGAGGAGAAGGCGTCTCCTCGGGAGAACCCTAAAACTACCGGTATGATATTATGATATATAGAAGGGGATAGCCCTCTACTTATGGAGCGGCCTTTAAACTCAGGCGACCTGATAGACGGTAACCGGCCTGCTCAGTATATGGTCTTTAATTAACTAAGAAGCTTGAGAGGCACCAACGGACGAAACCGGAAAAAGCTACCCTGAAAACGATAATTTTCAGTAAATTTGATTTATATCATTTTTTAATACTTGCCAAAAAGCTAAAGTGTTCCTATAATTAAATATTGACCAACCAAGGAATAGCCATTTACCAGCATGAAAATATCATAAGGAGGAGTTTACCATGCTTAGAGAAAGAGTAGAAGAGGCCCTGGAGGGCATAAGACCGGCGCTTCAGGCGGACGGTGGAGATGTAGGTCTCGTGGATATCGATGAGGCCGAAGGTATAGTTAAGGTCGAGCTTCAGGGTGCATGTTCAGGATGTCCGAGCGCCCAGATAACACTCGTCATGGGTGTTGAGAGGGCCATAAAAGAGGCTGTGCCCGAGGTTAAGCAGGTCGTATCCGTATAACCTGGAATCCCGGTCATCATAAATCTTAATAAAAATTTATTCCGTGGGGGCGATGAGTCCTCATACCTTATTACAGTAAAGGGCAGTGGTGATGGCTTACGAGATCTTGCCGGATTGTATTGAGTGCGGCGCGTGCCTGCCCGAGTGCCCGGAGGGGTGCATAAGCGAAGGCAGCCCGTACGTAATAGACTCAAAGCTCTGTACCGAGTGCGGTGCGTGCGCTGAAGTCTGTCCGGTAGATGTATGCGTCCCTGCGGCAGAGGGCTGACCTTACATATGAAAGCAAAGCGTCGTTGTTTGCTTTAATGGCAGGCGCGTTATAGACGCACTGCCCTGAAGACGAAAGAAACCCGTAAGGGACGGAAGAGGCGGTTACGGCATCTTCCGGCGGGGTAATAACCCAGCGAGGGATTAAATAAGATGAGTAACATAACCGTTTGGTTCATACGCTGCGCGATGATCTACTTCGTCGTGGCAATCTTACTCGGCCTACATATGTCGTGGGTCGGCTATGCGGGATACCCGTATATTCAGATACATACCCATTTCAATCTTCTCGGGTGGATGTCGATGATGATATTCGGTGTCGCCTACCATATACTGCCACGCTTCAGCGGAAGACCGCTATGGAGCGACAAGCTTGCCTTAGTGCAGCTATATCTGGCCAATATCGGACTCATAGGAATGGCCGCCGGGTGGGTGATCCTCTCGGGTAACGGCTCCAAGGGGTTTCACATTGTATTCTCCCTGGTGGAGGCCGTCTCTATTGTCCTATTTGTAATAAATATGTTTTTGACCATAAAGGCGGCCCCTCCCATGCCGCAGAAACCTGCGCCTGATAAAAAATAGGTCTTTACAATAAGCCGCCAGCGACACGGAGGAAAAAATGAGCGAAGATACCATAACCAAAAATATGACCATCGGTGAAGTGATGGAAAAGCACCCCGAGACCGAAGCGGTCTTCATGAAACACTTCGGCAACGGCTGCTTTACCTGCCCGGGCGCCAAGACCGAGGATATAGCCTTTGGCTGCACCATGCACGGAGTGGACGTCGATACGATAATCGGTGAGTTAAACGAAGTCGTCGAAAACTAACACGGGACACTCCCCCCGCACTCTAAAAATCTGCCGGGTGGGGTAAAACGGGTATTTAGTAGCGGAGGAGTGGAGGCAAGTCATGACAGATAAGATCACGAAAGATATGACCGTAAACGACTCAATCCGGCTCTATCCGTCCATAATGGGCGTCTTTAACGACTTCAAGCTGGACTCGTGCTGCGGCGGAGCCGCCTCCATAGAGGAGGCGAGCGAGCGTGACGGCGCGAACCTGGACGAGCTCCTCACAGCCCTGAACAAAGCGGCTAATACATAAAAACACCGGATACCGGGGGCACTGTCTCTCCACCCCGGTCCGCAAACGCAGATAATCCTTAAGGAGGTTTGATCGCATGAGCGCATTTTTAGGCCCAATACACTACTGGCTCTTTAATAAGATAAAGATCGTCGAGGATCGCCAAGGAGAAGTAACCGCAGCCCTCGCCGAGAAGTACGGTGACGAAGTTAACGCGATAGCCGAGGCGACGAAGGCAAAGTACGGAGACTTCTTCGGGGATACGCCTCTTGAGGATATGATAGGTGACGCGCCGATACATACCTACCTCGCCGGTGCTATAGAGAGGGTCGAGACGAGGGAAGCAACGCTGCTCGCCGAAGTCATAAAGAAGTACGGAAGCGAAGCAGAAGAAATCGCTAAAGAGATAGCGCGGGCAAATGGCGAGAAGGTCGGCAAGGTCGAGGCCGCCGAGATAACCGACGGCCAGGCGACGGCCGACGATATACTGAAGGGGGTAAAGAACACCTTCCTCGACGGCATGCCTTGCGACCACGCATCAGGCATTGAAGACGCAAGTGAAACGCAGGTAACGGAGACGCACAGCGAGTGCCTCCATATAAACTACTGGAAGGCCGCCGGTGCGC
>JAJCZG010000125.1 GCA_029262475.1 Deltaproteobacteria bacterium | reverse complement strand
GAGAAAGATAGGTCCATGTTAAAGGCAGGTGTTGTTGGGTACGGTTACTGGGGCCCGAATATAGTAAGAAATTTTAGCGCTGTTCACGGCATTGAGGTCGTCTCGGTCTCGGACTCTAACCCTTCATCGCTGAAGCGGGCGGCCAGCTCTTGGCCAAATATATTGATGGTTCGAGACTACCGTGAAATAACGACTTCTCCTGAGATAGACGTCGTCGCGGTCGTCACCCCTGTGGATACTCACTATGAGATAGCCAAAGACGCGCTCGAGAACGGCAAACATGTTTTTATAGAAAAGCCCTTTACCTCGTCCGTTGCAAAGGCCGAGGAACTTATCGAACTCGCCGCCCGCAAAAAGCTTAAGATTATGGTTGACCACACATTCCTCTTTACAGGCGTGGTCCGAAAGATTAAGGCCCTCGTCGAGGAAGGCATTTTAGGAGACCTCTACTACTACGACTCGACGCGCGTTAACCTCGGTCTCTTTCAGCACGACGTGAACGTCATCTGGGATCTCGCCCCGCACGACTTCTCCATTATGGATTATGTGCTCGGCAAAAAGCCAGTGGCCCTTACGGCCAACGGCGTTGATCATTTCGGTAGAGACTTGGAGAATATCGCCTACGTTACGCTCTACTTCGCAGATAACCTAATCGCTCACTTTAACGTCAACTGGCTCTCTCCTGTTAAGGTGAGGAAGACCCTTATCGGAGGAGAGAAGAAGATGCTCGTCTGGGACGATCTCGAAGCCGACGAGAAGATAAAGATATACGATAAAGGCGTTGTAATTGGAGATAAGAAGGACGATCACGCCACCCCTGCCGACTATCGCTCCGGGGATATGTGGGCCCCCAGGGTGGACCACACCGAGGCGCTTAAGGTCGAGACCGAGTATTTTATCGACTGCATAACCAGGGACGTTACGCCGCATAATGACGGCGAAGCAGGGCTTAGGGTCGTAAAACTCCTTGAGGCGACGGGTAAGTCTATTAAGGAGAAGGGCAAGTGGGTGGAGCTTTGAAGGAGTTCGTCTCCATAGTCGACGACGTGCGCCTCGGTAAGGGTGTGAAGCTCTCGAAGTTCATTAACCTCTACGGTTGCTCTATAGGCGACGGCACGAAGATCGGCTCCTTTGTCGAAGTCCAGAAGAACGCAACCATAGGAAGCATGTGTAAGATTTCATCTCACACCTTCATATGCGAAGGCGTACGGATCGGGGATAATAGCTTCATCGGCCACGGCGTGGTCTTTATAAATGATAACTACCCGCGCGCCTCGAACCCGGACGGCACGCTCGAACGCGATGAGGACTGGGCCGGGAGGTTCGTTGAGACTGTCGTTGGGAAAAACGTAACCATCGGAAGTAATGCCACCATACTCGGGAGCGTAACCATCGGCGATGGTGCTATGATAGGGGCGGGGAGTGTCGTAACGAAGGAGGTCCCTCCTGGTGAGATATGGGCCGGTAATCCGGCAGCGTTTATAAGGAAGAGAGACGAAGAGAAGTAATTGAAAATTTTAAAGATAAATTCGCAGAGGAAGTACATTGAAATTAAAAGATAAGAAATTCCTAATAACCGGCGGTGCCGGTCTCATGGGCTCTCATATTACCGACAGGCTCGTAGCCGCAGGGGCAAGTGAGATAATACTCCTCGATAATTTCGTAAGGGGTACTAGGCGTAATATCGAAGCCGCTCTAAAGGAAGATAACGTACGTCTCGTCGAGGGAGACATCCGCGACTCGGGGCTGGTTACGGAGCTCGCCTCGGGCGTAGACGGAATATTTCATATGGCGGCGCTTCGCATAACGGCCTGCGCCGCAGACCCGAGGGCCGCCGAGGAGACGATGCTCACCGGCACGCATAACGTAATGGAGGCGGCGGTTAATGCTAATGTCGAACGCCTCCTTTACGCATCGTCAGCGTCGATATACGGCATGGCCGATACTTTTCCTACGGAAGAGACACACCACCCGTATAATAACCGCACCTACTACGGCGCGGCTAAGGTAGCGGGCGAAGGCATTGCGCGCTCACTAGCCGATACGCACGGTCTAAAGTACGTCGCCATGCGCTACTTTAACGTCTACGGTCCGAGGATGGATATACACGGAAAGTATACCGAGGTCCTTATACGCTGGCTCGATAGGATAGACGCGGGCGAAGAGCCGCTCATCTTCGGCGACGGCTCTCAGACGATGGATATGATATATATCGACGACATCATAGACGCTAATATGGCGGCTATGGAAGCTGACGTCACAGACGAGGTTTTTAACGTCGCAAGCGGCTCCGAGACTTCGCTGCTGGGTCTCCTCGAAGCCCTCTTAACGATAATGGGTTCGGATCTAAGGCCGAAGTTCGAAGAGGAGCGAAAGGTAAACCCCGTCCCTAAGAGGCTAGCGAGTACTATTAAGGCAAAGAAGATGTTAGGGTTCGAAGCGAAGGTCGGAGTCGAAGAGGGTTTAAGACGCCTCATAAAATGGCGCTCGGAGGTGATCGCCTCCGGGGGCAGCATCTCGTAAATTTCATTTAACTAATAAAGGCCGTCATGATACCCATAGCCAAACCGTTTTTAGGCGAAGAGGAGGCCGAGGCGGCAAAGAGTGCCGTCCTCTCCGGCTGGGTCACGCAGGGGCCGAGGGTAAAGGAGTTTGAAGAGTCATTTGCCGCTTTTACCGGAGCACGGTACGCGACAGCCGTATCGAACTGCACCGCAGCCCTCCATCTTTCTCTTATAGCCGTAGGCGTTAAGCCCGGCGACGTAGTCGTTACGGTAAGCCACTCTTACGTTGCCACAGCCAATGCCGTTCGCCACACCGGTGCCGAGCCAGTATTCGTGGATATCGACCCCGATACATTTAATATCTCGCCGGGCGCATTGTCGACTTTTCTAAGTGGTGAATGCGAGGAACGAGGCGGAACTTTATTTTATAAGAATACCGGAAAGCTCGCCAAAGCCCCTTCGCCGTTAGCCTCCATAAAGGAGCCCATAGGCAGGGTCGCGGCTATAATGCCTGTTCACCAGATGGGCATGCCCTTCGATATCAAGGGGGTTATGGAGATCGCTAGAAAGTATTCTCTCCCCGTAGTCGAGGACGCCGCCTGCGCCATTGGTAGCGAAGTGGATATAAACGGAGTTGCCGAGAGGGTAGGGCGGCCCCACGGCGACGTCGCCTGCTTTTCTTTCCATCCGAGGAAGGTCATCACCACCGGCGACGGCGGTATGATAACGACCAACGACTTGGAGATAGATAAGGAATTGAAGCTCCTTAGGCAGCACGCCATGAGCGTACCTGATACCGTTAGGCACGGCTCGGGTACTGTTATATTTGAGGAGTATCTGGAGACGGGATATAATTACCGCATGACGGATATTCAAGCCGCCGTAGGAGTGGAGCAGCTAAAGAGACTCCCTGAGATTATTAAGGAGAGGCGAAGGCTCGCCGCCCTCTACCGGGAGCTACTCACCGGGGTAGGCTGGCTAAAGGTCACCGAAGAACCCGTCGGAGTACGGACCAACTGGCAGAGCTATCCGGTGTGTATTCTAGACACCGGGAGCCATCCTCAAAAAGACGTCATGCAAACACTCCTCGATAAGGGAATCGCCACGAGGCGCGGTATTATGAACTCCCACCAGGAACCCGCCTATTCACCTTCGATCTTTACCCTTCCGGAGAGTGAGACGGCGCGGGACTCTGTCGTGCTCCTCCCGCTCTACTGCGGTATGTCTACCGAAGAGGTAGAGGAGGTAGTAAAAGAAGTAAAAAGACTCTGAGCGCCGGGCTTACTTTTTGCGACTTCCTGCGGCCCGGCCACCGCACTGAAACCCTCTCACGGAAACCTTCCACCATAACGCCTACTTCTATTGCTGCGGTTTTTTTGATATCATTATATATTGTCTGCATATGATTACTTCTGGCAAGGAAGGCGAGAGGACCGGTAGCGTTTTATGAAGAAGATAGCGTTTATAGATAGTTCCTTTATATCGGTGACGAAAGATTACCGCACCTCCGGGTGGGATACCCTCTTAAGAGTTTTACCGATTAGAAAGGATTAAGTGGCACTTACAATTGAAATTTTAAGGCGCTCAGACGCCGCCCCTTACGCGGAACTCTTCGCGAGTTGCCCGGATGCCTTCGTTCAGCTCTCAGTTAACTGGGCCGACGTCATCGCTCCGGTCTCTCCCGACGAGCCGTACTTTATCGTAGTGCGTGATCCTGGCACGCGGGATATTCTCGGCGGCATACCGCTCTACCATTTTGACGGCCCGCTCGGGGGTGTGCTAACGAGCGTGCCTCACGCCGGCCCTCTTGGCGGTGTGGTGGCAGACGCCGCCATGCCCGCTGCATTAAAAAAGGAAGTATACGACGCTCTGACAGGAGCGGCCCTCGCTCTAGCCGGGGAGCTCGGGTGCGTCTCGCTTTCTATTATTACAAACCCGTTCGTTGGTGACAGTGCGCTTTACTCAGTAGCCCGCCCACCCGATTACACATTTAATAACTTTACTCAGGCGATAGACATTCCGAGTATATTCAAACCCGACGGGAGCTACAATACAGGGAAGTCGAGGTACAATAATCACATAAATAAGAACCTCGGAAAGGCCGCGAGAGCAGGGCTAAGTGTGGCGTGGGCTGTTGATGGCGACTTTGATTCGTGGTATGATATTCACTTGAAACGCCACGCCGAGCTTAACGCTCTACCTCTGCCGAAGCCGCTCTTAAAAGGCATCCTGGAAGGGATGGCCCCAGCCGGTATGGGCGGGCTAGCTATCGTTCGCTGCGGCGAAAGGGTCGTAGGCGGGTGTTTTTATATATGGAACAAGGTCGTAGCCGATGCGTTCATAATGAGTGGAGATAGCGCCTACTTCGAGCACGGCATAAACCACATAGTAACAGACTTTGCCCTCCGTGAGTTTCGCGCAAAAGGGCTTCGGGTCTTTAACTGGCAGTCGTGCAAAAGGCCGTCCGGGGTATACGACTTTAAGGTAAGGTGGGGTAGTAAGGAGTACGACTACGCCTTCCTTTCGTGGACGCTTCCGGGTTTTGAGAAGGTGCTCGACGCCGGGGTTAAAGAGGTGTCGAAGGGCTACCCGTGGCACTACGTCGCCCCGTTCGAGGCGATAGAGCGCGGCTTTAAAAGCGGCGTATTCGATAAGGGATAATAGTAATGAAAGGAAGACGCATTGCCGAAGGCAAGTGAAGATAAAGAGATAGATGAGCTTATTACAGAGAAGGAGCCCTACGTCTTCGCTCGCCCCTGGCACAGTGAATTCCCTCCGATGATAGTCGTAAGCATCACTAACGTCTGTAACCTCGAATGCACTCACTGCTTTCATAAAGAGTTTAAGAAGAGGGACGACTACCACGCTACAAATCTTGCATGGGATATCTGGGAGAAGGTTTGTAGGGAGACCGCCGAGTGGCCGGGGGTTGTAATGAACTTCGGCACAGACGGCGAGCCGCTCTGCCACCCGCGCTTCCTCGATATGCTCCGCTTAGCTAGAGAGTATAAGATAACTCCAATAAATATTACAACCAACGGCGTCCTCATGAATAGCACTTTTAACGAGGCGATAGTTGCGGAAAATTTGACCGATGTTATGAATATTAGCCTTGATGCAGTAAACCCTGAGACATTTGAAAAGATCAGGGGAGGGGATCTGGAAAAGGTCGTCACCAACGTGAACGATCTGATAGAGCGTAGAAACAGGGCCAACAGCCCCATGAAGATACAGGTAAATATAATAGACCAGCCGGACGCCACCGGCGAGGTCGATGAGTTCAGACGCGTCTGGTCCGAGAAGGTAGATAACGTAATGGTAAGGACCTACTACGACGCCACCGCCGTCACCGGCCAGACCGGGAAAAATATTACAGGTAAGCAAAAGTCCTTCGAGGAGATCGAACGGTGGCCGTGCCAGCAGCTGTGGAGGCGCTTTAATATCGGCGACGACGGAACGGCGCGCTTCTGCGTGGACGACTGGTTTAATAAAACTCGCATAGGCGACCTCCGAAAAGAAAGCATCGCCGGAATTTGGACGGGAGAGGCATATAACCGGCTTCGCCATATTCATATAACCGGCGACTATAGAGATATCCCCTACTGCGCCAAGTGCACCGAGTGGCAGGGGATGCGGTGGGACTACGATTACTTTACCGCGCTTGAAAAGATGCTCGG
>JAJCZG010000124.1 GCA_029262475.1 Deltaproteobacteria bacterium | reverse complement strand
CGGTAAGCTCCTCAAACGAGATGCCGGTCACGTAAGAAATATACGATGGCACCAGCGGCAGCACGCATGGGCTTACGAATGATAAAATTCCTCCGAAGAAGGCAAGAGGTATAGATACGTCGCCATTCAACTTGTTAGTCTACTCCCTTAACACTTTTATACGATCAGATAGCTATTAGTCCGCCGCTAACCCTGACTTTAAACATTAGGGCGTAGCCCCATAAAAAAACGCTTCAAACGAGCTGTAATCAAATTAACCGCCACCACTGCGAGCGTCCTGAGAATACGCGAGGGCACCCTGCCTAGTAGTGCCCCTTCTTCGTGGTGTAGGCGTCGGCGGTCCTCGGACCGTTATCGAGAAGGTTGAGTATCATCTTTACGCTGTAAGGATTATCCCAGTCCCTCGGCCCCATGACCTTTTCGGCTATTATGCCGTTCTGGTCTATGATAAAGGTCTCGGGAACACCGGTGGTCTTGTACATTTCCTTGCTCTTGCCCTTGGGGTCGTGGAAGATAGGGAAGGTAAGTCCGTACTTATCTATAAACTCCCTTATAGGCTCGTCGCTACCCGAATCAATACTCACGGCGAGGATCACGAAACCCCGGTTTTTGAAGGCCTCGTACATGATCTGCATACTCGGCATCTCCTCTTCGCACGGTTCGCACCACGTGGCCCAGAAATTAAGAAAGACGACCTTGCCCCTGTAATCTGAGAGCTTTGTCACATTGCCGTCGAGATCCTTGAGCGGAATATCAATGCTCGCCACTCCGGGGCCGGTAGGCACGAAATCCGATTTATTGCCAATGACCAGGAAGACGACCACGGCTATCACCACGACTACTATCGGAATTACGATAAATTTGGGCGCGCCGCCCTCTTTATCCTGCTCCTCGCTCATCTCCATTTACCTCATTTAAATTATTTATAAAAACACACTTCCTACAGGTTGATTCTCCAAAAAACGTTTTTTATGCGCACAACAGCTACGCGTAGGCGTGTAGACCGGGCAGTATGAAGCTAACGCCCCAGTAGAGGAACATGACGGCCAGGAAGCCCAGTATAGACAACCACGCGCATCTCTTCCCCTTCCAACCCCTCGTGACCCTCGCATGCAGGTATGCCGCGTATACGAACCACGTAATAAGAGACCAGGTCTCTTTCGGGTCCCAGCTCCAGTAGGTGCCCCAGGCATAGTTGGCCCAGACGGCCCCTGAGACGATGCCGACGCCAAGGAAGGGGAAGCCCCAGGCTATCGCCCTGTAGCTTATCTCGTCGAGTAACTTGCTCTCTGGAAGTCTGGAGAATAGTCCACTGTTGCCGTGTTCTTCATTACGCAGCTTCAAGAGGAACATTATACTTATACCGAAGGCGATGGCAAATGCCGCATAACCGATAAACGTAGCAAAGACATGGAAGTCCAGCCAGCCTATGGCGTAGTTCTCAAGGCCGACCTTGGAGAATAGATTCACCATCCACTTCCACTTATTCTGAAGCGCCGGATTAAGAGGGGCGACACTCTTGAACTTATAGGGGAGCATCGACGCCGAAATAACGGAAAGAAACGCGATGGTCATAACGAATGCGCCGAGCGTCTTTAACTTATAGCGGAACTCCAGGACAAGGTATCCCACCGTCAGCGCCCATACAAAGAGCGCCATTGATTCGTAGAGATTGGAAAACGGCGCGTGTCCCGACTCCCCGGCCCTTGCTATTAGCATCATCAGCATTGTAAACGCCGATATAATAGCCATTGCCGTGGCCGTCTGCCCGATCCACCTCTTCCTAAATACCCAGTTTATGATATATAGTAAGGCCGTCATACCATAGAAGGCGAAGGCCATAGTGAAAAACATTAACGATAGTACTATCTTTGGCTGATCCATCTCAAAACTCCCGTTTATGCGTCTTTTGTTTTTTCTCGAAGTGATCACAAAAGACTTCCAGCTCTTTTTCGAGTGCCATTGTATTTTTATTAATAACTCCGCCGATTTTAACCTCGGTGGAGGAACCATTTGATTTAATGTTTATATAAAGCCTTTTGTGGAATATGAAGAAGGCCAGTATAAAACCTATCCCCATTATACAGGAGCCGACCCATACAACATTAGTCCCCGGATCCTTGTTGACCGATATCCCGGAGAAGAGCACACCCCTGTAGCCCTCGAAGATAAGAGAGTCGTCGCTATCGGGTATGCTACTAAAGAGCCCCGGATACTTGAGGAAGAGCCAGGGGCTTGAGATATGTTCGCCGTCCTTGTAGAGCTCCACCATGACGGCCGGGTTATCGGCCTCCATTGATTTCGAGAATACCGCCTTCCTGGCGTCGTCGAAGGCAAAATCCGCAGCATAGCCAATTACCTTGACGGCGTATGGCGAATCGGGGATATCAACCTTGGTATTCCACTTAACCCTTACGATGGTAGAGGATTCTTCATCGTCCTTGCGTTTAAAGCCTATCTCGGCTGCATCAACCTTATTCCATGAAGTCCCCCAGCTCGACTGGTAAAAGCGTATCCCCTTATAGAGGAGCGGCTCATTAACCCATATCTGCTTCTCGACTATATCCTTACCGTCCTCGACAACGGTTAAAATACTATTATACTGCCTTATTTGCCCCGTGTCATAATAATCTATCCAGAACTTATCGAGCCTCAGGTTAAAGCCGGCCCTTTTTTCCATATTGATGGTGCTGCCGACGGTTATGACCTTAAAGCTTTTGTAACCGTAGACGCTGCCGATGATGGCTCCGGCGAGGATGACGAAGAGACTGATATGGGTAAAGTCAGAGCCGTAACGCCCTATCACACCCTTCCATGCGTAGAAGGCCGATGAGCCGTCCTTGGCGCTCTCTTCGAGGAACTTATACCTCTTCTTCTTAAAAAATGATTTAAGGATAGTATCGGTGGCGTCCTTGTCGGCATTTACCGTAAAAACTTTTCTGTGCTGGAGCTTATCTATGAAGGTAGGGCTAAAATTCGGCTTATTAGCAAGGAGCACCTTCCACTTCGGCGGAAACCTCTCGATGGTACATACGAGGATATTTATGACCAGAAGTCCTAAAAGGGCCGAGAACCACCAGGTATGGAACATATCGTTGAAGCCGGCCCATGAGATATACCCTGCCCACTTCTCGCCGTACTCCTGAATATACGTCTCCATGTCCTTGTTCTGCTCGACTACGGTGCCGATGATTGAGACCAGGGCGAGCGAGAGCATGGTACCGATGGTAAGGAGAACCGAATTAAAGAAAGACCATATCCTTTTTCTCAAGGTCTTTTGTAAAACTGTTTTTTCTTTATCTTTAGACACGGTAAATTACTCTTTCGTATTCAAATTATTTGAATGAGCCTCATCAAACTGAGAGAGAAAGTCTGCTGCGGCCTTTCCTATCGGGTTCTCCGGGTCGAGGGTCTTGGCCTTTAACCAGGCAGCCCTTGCCTTGTCAAGCTCTCCGGTGCCGTAGGCTAGTATAAAGCCCTTGGTGAGCCAGATACGCTGGTAGTAGGGGTTCTTTGCCAGCCCCTCGTCGGCGTACTTAAGCGCGTCGGCGCTTCGCCCAAGATAGTGGCTCGAAAGGGCCAGGTCGTTATACGAATCGACATCATCCGGATTAGCGGCTACCGCCTTCTTATAGTATTCGACAGCTTCGTCGAATCTCCTTAGCCCAAAATACGAATCCGCAAGCCCTACGAGCGCCTGCCAGTCATTCGGGTTCTGTTTTAGCTTTTCCTGATACTGAGCAAGCATCTCGTTATTGTCTATAGGCTGTCCGGCGTCGGGGGTCTTACTGGCGTAGCTTCCTGCATTGGCCTTCTCCGCGCTCTTGTCGGCGCCGGAGTCGCATCCGGCGGATATCAGGAGCGTTCCCACTAGGAGAGTTCCAAAGATTAGATTAAATTTCTTACTCATTTATTCCTCCGTACTAAAATCGATTTATTTTAATTTCCTGAAAATTCCTTATCAACCGCCCTGCGAATCTCCAATATGCTCTTCCCCTTTTTATGCATTTCATGGGCCATAACCGCCTCGTTAATGCATGTATCGCAGTGAAGACCGTGCTGATCCACGAAACACGTAAGTAAACTCTTGTGACCAAAATGCTTTTTACACTCGCAGTAACAGTGGAGGCTATCGAGCACCTCGGGTATATCTCGCGCCGCCTGATAAGCCCTGGCACTTCTCCCGGTAAAATATGCCGGTGAGAGAGTCTCTCTCACCTCCCCGCCCCTGAGCGTCTTCGGGTCGATATCGTCACCGCCTCCGCTACAGCCGGTAAGGACGGCGGCAAAGAGCAAAACGGTGAAGAGACCGGAGGACTTTGCTACTGCGGGGCCGACGGCCTTCAACTTGACGCCGAAGCGAAACGAGGAGAGTCTCTCAAGGAAAGACTTGAGGCCGTGTGCCTGGGTAGTTACGGTTTTCATAATTATATTATCCTAGCAAAAGAGGATTAAAATTTGATTAACAATAGATTATCATTTAATAATAGGTGAGGTGTAAGGTTTTGTAATTTATGGGAAAATCGGTTTAATGGAGTAGCGGTAGAGGCAATTGCAGTTCGTGTGCTTACTAGGAAATCAACCGGCATCCTTCATTTTAGACGCATAAAAGCTTTCCTTTGTAATACTCGGTTCCTCGCCGTCCAGGATGCATTTGGTCGGACATTTATGGGTTGGGACGTCGTCTTGCGGACAGAGCTCGTAGTTGATCGTCGCGAGGTTCTTCTTCATCTCTATTCCGCCCGTCACCTCACACTCCTTAACGCAGAGCGTGCAGCCGATGCATGCGACAGTGCAGGCCTTCTTCGCGACCGGGCCTTTTTCCTTATTGCGGCAGTATACGAATAGCGTTCTATCCTCGGGGTGCATCTCGATGATATCGTTCGGACAGGCCCTTGCGCACGCCCCGCACCCTACGCACTTATCGTAAAATACCACAGGGAGACCGTTGTCGCTCATAGCCATAGCACCGAAGGAGCACGCCGCAACGCATTCGCCAAGCCCGAGACATCCGTACAGGCAGCTCTTCTCACCACCGGTGAGCATCGCGGCGGTGCATGTATTCTCGCCCCTGTAGGTAGCAGTCCTCTTGGCCTCTTCATTACCACCCCGGCAGAGCACCACGGCAAGTTGTCTGGTTGTGGCAACCGACTCTATACCGAGCACTTTAGCAATGGCGTCGGTCACCTCCTGCCCTCCGGCGGGGCATGCGTTTATGCCGACAGCCTTCTGAGACATCTTCTCGGCGAGCTGCTGGCACCCGGCAAAGCCGCAGGCGCCGCAGTTGGTGCCCGGAAGCGCGTCTATGATCTTCTCAACGAGCGGGTCTTCCTCTACCCTGAACTTCTTATCGGCTATCGCAAGGAAACTTGAGAAGACCAGGCCGAGGCCGCCCATCGCCGCGACCGCTATGTATACAGTGGAATCCATTTGAGTATTATACCACTCCAGGTAAAAATGAGAAGATTATTAATCAAAAAATTAAAACCCGTAACCGGAGACGCCCTTGCTTTAGACAGACAACATCCCGGCGAAACCCATGAACGCAAGCGCCAGCATACCTGCTACGAGGAGCGTCATCGGCGCGCCTTTAAGGGCCGGCGGGATATCGGCGTACTCAAGCTCTTCCCTTATTCCGCCCATAAGCACCATCGCTATGGTAAATCCTATGCCGCCGCCTACGCCGAAGGCTACCGTTTCAATGAACGTATACTCCCGTAGGGCCATGAAGAGCGCAAGGCCGAGTATTGCGCAGTTCGTAGTAATTAGAGGGAGGAAGATACCGAGGCTCCTGTAAAGAGACGGGCTGGACTTCCTTATAAACATCTCCACGAGCTGCACGAGTGAGGCGATAGCGATGATAAACGTAACGTATTGCAGGAAGGGCAGGTTGAACTTAATAAGTATATACTCGTTTATGAGCCAGGTAATGACGGCCGTTAGCGTCATGACGAATGTCGTCGCCAGCCCCATGTTAATGCTCGTCTCGACCTTCTTCGATACGCCCAGAAACGGGCAGATCCCAAGGAAGTACGCAAGGACGAAGTTATTTATTACGGCTGCGGATATAAATATCAGTACGGCGTTCATCAGGCGCTATCCCCCTTAGGGCGCGTTATATAATTGAGTATTCCCATTAGCAGGCCGAGCGTTAGGAAGGCCCCTGCCGGAAGCACCATTACGACCCACGGCACGAAAACCTCTTCGCCCATGAAGACGTAGCCGAATATCGCGCCGGAGCCTAAAACCTCGCGGATAGAGCCGAGGACGAGGAGCACGATGGTAAAGCCCATCCCCATGCCGAAACCGTCGGCTATGGAAGGTAGCAGCGAATGCTTTGAGGCAAAAAACTCGCTACGGCCAAGTATTACGCAGTTACATACTATAAGCGCCACGTACGGCCCGAGCGCTTTACTTATTACCGGGAGCTGGGCCTGCAAGAAGAGGTCGGCGAGCGTAACGAAACCGGCTATGATCATGATGTAGGTCGGTATCCTTACCTGGGCGGGCACGAGCCTCCTTACGAGCGAGACTAGCGCATTCGAGGCCACGAGCACAAAGGCGGTGGCGAGCCCCATGGCCAGGCCGTTGGTAGCAGAGTTACTTACCGCGAGCGCCGGACACATGCCGAGGAGGAGTTTCAGTATAGGGTTCTCGACCCACAGCCCCTTAACGAATTCAGCTGAAAGAGATTTTTTATTGGCTGCCATCTCTAATAACCCTTCCATTCAATCAAGCCGATTACTACCTTGATACGATTATTTATCGCTTTTACCACGGCGACACTTGAAATAGTCGCGCCGGTAATGGCCTTTATCTGGTTAGGCTTAACGGGCGTCTTATTCTTAAGGTACTCAATCCTGGGCTCGAAATCAAGGCCCACGAACTGGTTTCTGAACTTATCGTCCTCAATTTTAGTGCCAAGCCCCGGAGTTTCAAGCTGCTCGATGACCTTCATGCCGATGAGCTTACGTGTCTTTATCTCAAGGCCGATCATCATCTTTATCTTCGCAGAAAAGCCGGGGCCGGAGGCGATAAAGGCGTACCCGACGGT
>JAJCZG010000123.1 GCA_029262475.1 Deltaproteobacteria bacterium | reverse complement strand
GACGGGAGAGGCATATAACCGGCTTCGCCATATTCATATAACCGGCGACTATAGAGATATCCCCTACTGCGCCAAGTGCACCGAGTGGCAGGGGATGCGGTGGGACTACGATTACTTTACCGCGCTTGAAAAGATGCTCGGTAAGAAGCTGGTTTGACGCCGATGAAGAAGTGCACAGAGAGTATAAGCCTGATCGTCCCCGTCTATAACGAAGGAGAGATGCTCGAAGGGGTCATAAAAGGTTGCATCGAAACCCTTAAAAAGGATTTTAAGGATTTTGAGCTTATACTCATAGACGACGGCAGCACCGACGGCACAGGCTGGCTCATGGATAAGATAGCGGCAGGGGATAAAAGGGTTTTGGTCCTCCATAACCTCGTTAATATGAATGTCGGCATCTCTGTCCAGCGCGGCTTTGCTGTGGCGGAGAAGAAGTATGTCGTCCATAATGCGGTGGACTTCCCGCTTGCCGTAGGCGACATTCGCGCCCTTATAGAGAAGATGGACGGCGTTGACGTACTCGTTCTTGAACGGACCAGCTACGCGGGTTATTCCGCCTGGCGGTGGATTACCTCAAAGGCGAACCGCCTCCTCATGCGTATCCTGTACCAGGTGGACGGCATACGCGACATGAACTTCACGCAGCTCTACAGGCGAGAGATACTTCCCTCCATCATGCCGCTCTCCAAGAGCCCGTCCTTTACCACTCCGGAGATGATAATACGCGCGATACGCTCAGGGCTAAAGGTCAAGGGCGAGCCTGTAAGGTACATCCCCAGGAGCTCCGGGAAGGGCGCCTTCGGCAGGCCCCATGATATACTCTGGTCTTTTTACGATATGCTTAGGTTCAGGATTAGGTTCTAATTCCTATAAAATTTACACGGATATAAATAAGCTTCGGTACAGATACAGATTCTCAAAAAAGAAGGGGCTGCGGAAAAATCCGCAGCCCCATTGGTTGTTTATGCCGGAGTCTATTATGACTCCATTTTCCGTACAGCGCCTTGCCGCTAGAATCCGGCGCTTATCATGACGATAGTCTGCCTGTCTCCATCCTTATTCTCGTTATTAGCCGGCAGATCATAGTAGTCGCCGCTCATGGCGGTATGGTTGATCTGCAGCGATATATTCTGCTTTATCATGTAGATGGCCGCGAGGCTAGTGGAGTTCTGCTCGCTGTTTGCCACGGTACCCCTATCTCCGGCAAGGTAGCCAGCAGCAAGGGTAAGCCTGCCCGGTATGACGCCTAGCTCCGCGAGTACGGAGAATGCGGTCTTATCGTCATTCGTGCTTGAGTTAAAGAAGTTAGCCCTTTGAGCATCGGAGCTCTCCGCATTTGCATATGTCACGTACAGACCCAGGGGGTACTTGCCTACGGAACCCTGTGCCTGAGCGTCGAGCGCCCATGCGCTGGCCTTCTTCCTCATGATGGTTTCTGTTGTGGTCAGTTTCATTGTACAGCCAGTTATACAGCCGGGTGTAGTCGGAACCCAGGTTGAAACTGCCGGATCGCTAAAGTTAGTGTTGCCTGCCCATACCTGGAAACCGGCTCCTAGATCCCAACCCTTGAAGTTAGGTGTTACGGCCGCCCTTAAGTAATGGAGGTACGGCCCGGCGTCGGTCGTGCCGTGCTCGGGCGCCCACAAGGTATAGTTTGCAAAATATTTCGGGTTGGCGGCCACAAATGATATACCGGTCGCGGCCCTGTCACCAGTGCCGATGTACTGCTGGGCCGAAATAGCCTTACGGTCTTCCAGTACTCGTTGTATCCTCATCGCACCGGTATTAAGCAGTTCGAATCCATATGCCGGTCCGGGACCGTCCGTTGTAAAGGGTATGAGCGAGAGGTTCGTTCCCTTGACTTCGGCAACGGTTATGGGCATCTTGAATGAGGCCCACGCTGAGTCCTCGGGGGCTTTTAGCTGGGCTTCCAGAAGGAATCCTATCCGTTCTCCTACCTTGCCTCCAAAGAGGAGCACACCCTCGTCCGGGAATTCAATTATGCCCTTGTTCTTCCCGCTGGTGTCGTCGTTGCCGTTTGTCTTCTTGCCCCTTACCTTTAGAACGACGGAGGCGTTTAGAGAGGCAGGAATGCTCAGTAATTCTCCCTCGATCATGCTCTGGCCGCCCACCATGGTAAAGCCGCTGGACTTAAAGGCCCTGCCTACGGAGTTTAGAGATGGGTAGTGCTGGTAATGGCATGTGTTACACGACATACCTGTCTGTCTGGCGAATGCCGGTACGCTTTCGGCCTCCGGGGTTATAAGCAGCGACGCGCCCGCGACAAAGAGAAAGCAGATTAGCGCCTTTAAATAACGTCTCTTTTTCATGTAACTATCCTCCTGTACTAGAGTTTGATTGATAAAATAAAAATATTTCCAATTCCTATGTGGATATCCTCCTCTTCTTGGATTTGATTAACGAGAGTTAAATTTTTCTATAAACCCTTGCCTGATAAAGTGACCTGAAAATAAAGTCTTATAAAACTAAGCTTCTAGGTCATGGCCAATAATCTAGCCTAAAAACAATTGCAAGCCTTTCTGTGTGTTATGTGAGTATTCAATGCAATTGGCGGGCCAAATAAGTCCAGAGGGTTTTTTCATTACCAGGGAGGTCTTTGTTTAGCAAGGAGTAGAGCGCGTAGGATTATCAAAGTTAGATAGACGGAGTAGATATTGGTGACGGCGCCCAGAGGAGGCGAGCGCGTATGATTTTGAAATGGTTTTAAGGGGTAAAGGGCAGTTTTCTACAGAAGCGGGTGAAGTCCGGTTTAGCTATTAACGTTAGAGATCCTAAGTAAAGTAGTGGCTTCGCACAGTGTAAATTTCAGGAATCAAATAACGCTCAAGTACCCATAGGGTACTCGACTGCACGGCACTGGACGCACTATGATGGATATGGTATTTCTTTAATCCACCGAGTGCTCCGCACTTTTAGGAAGGTTTTATAACTGAAGGTTTTGGTAAAAATGCGTTGCCGGGAATTGTCCGGTTAATTGACCGGTTCATTTCTAAGATACCGGCCATTATCGAATTTGGAAAAGAACTCTTCCAGCATAGGGTGAATGATAGGTTCCAGGCTATCATCAGCTTCCAGGTTTCTTTCAGCTACATACGTGGCATGATCGCTCCCATGAACTAACACGTGGTACCAGGGCTTGTTTTTAGGGGGACGAGACTTTGCGACTACTTCGTACCACTCATCTGTCGCCTGGAAATTTCGATCCACATCTACAATTACTCCACGATAACCGAAGAGCCGATGGTGAACCAATTCACCAACAGAGAATTTAACCCTGGTAATATCTATTACATTACCCATCTATTTTACCCTGTATTCAGGTTAATCGAAGCACAAACGGTTGTGGATGAACGGCGCAAAGCGTCAAGGCACACCCGCTTGTTGATCCTTATGCGTCTAGTTTCGATCCAAAGCATTTAAGTCCTCAAAAGCCGTCTTCAGCCGCTCCACCATGGAGACTTCCCCCTCACGCAGCCATTTTCTTGGATCGTAGTAACTTTTGTTTGGCCTGTCGTCACCTTCGGGGTTACCGATTTGCCCTTGCAGGTAAGCCTCGTTCTTCTTATAGTTGTCCATAACACCCTTCCATGTAGCCCACTGGGTATCGGTATCTATATTCATTTTAATGACGCCGTATGAGATGGCTTCTCGTATTTCGTCGCGGCTTGAACCGGACCCGCCGTGAAAGACAAAGTTTACCGGATTTGGAGAAGTGCCGAGTGTCTCCTCTATGTGCTTCTGGGAATTTAACAGTATCTTAGGGGTTAGTTTGACGTTGCCCGGCTTATAGACGCCATGAACATTTCCAAATGAGGCGGCTATGGTAAAAGATTCGCTGATTTTTCGGAGGCGGTCGTAGGCGAAGGCTACGTCTTCGGGCTGAGTATAGAGCATAGAACTATCGATTCCTGTGTTGTCGATGCCGTCCTCTTCCCCGCCGGTGCACCCGAGTTCGATCTCCAGGGTCATCCCGATCTTACTCATGCGCTCCAGATACCGCGCACAGGTATCGACATTTTCTTCCAGGGGCTCCTCGGAAAGATCAATCATGTGAGAGCTGAATAGCGGAGTTCCTCTTCGAGAAAACGTCTCCTCGCCGGCTTCGATCAAACCGTCAATCCACGGCAAGAGTTTTTTTGCAGCATGGTCGGTGTGCAAAATAACGGGCACGCCGTATTCTTTTGCCAGTAGGTGAATGTGCTCTGCGCCGGCAATCGCACCGAGAATCGCCGCTCTCTGGCCTTCAAGGCTCAAACCCTTGCCTGCATTGAATGCCGCCCCCCCGTTTGAGTACTGAATGATCACTGGAGAATTCACTGCCTTTGCTGCCTCCATCACAGCGTTGGCGGAGCTGGATCCAACGATGTTTACAGCGGGCAGGGCGAAGCCGTTTGCTTTAGCGACCGCGAAGATCTCCTGAACCCCCTTGCCTGTAACGACTCCCGGCGAGACTACATCTAATATCTTCTCTGACATATAACTTTCCCTTCTATTGACTGATCGATTGTTAATTGAACTTCGTTCCCGGTTTTCATCTTTCAAACGGGACAATGATGTTTAGATTAATCCGTCCTTTAAGATACGAATCCAGGTATTTCTATCCATATAAAATATTTTTGCTACAGCGTTAATTAAGTGAAATGCCCTTATCAGTCGGCCCGCTCCCGGAGGGATCTTCCGGGCTAAAACCTGTAGAGGTGCGATGGTTTCCCGCGCCGGTGGCCGATACCCTGATGAACTGTGAAGCTTTACCTAATTGTACTCCTGCCTGAGGCTCTCAGTCAACACTCTTATTTCTGTCGATTACTGCTTGAAGTTTGGCGACGAGTCGGCAGTCTTTGCAGTGCCGACTAAGGAGGTAGTCCTGAATTTATAGTGAGCTTACCGCAGGAAGGGTGAAGAAAGCGTGCAACATCTACAAGTCCGCAAGTTCGAGCTGGACTAAAAGCTGTCGATTTTCAGTAGAAGGTATCAAAACTTCCGGCCTGGGGGGGGCAGGTCAATTGGATTCGCGTGACGGTGTGCGGTGCCGTTGTAAACGGAGCCGGCGCAGATGGGGCAGGGATGATTCCTCATATTGACGACCGCCTGTAGCGCTACGTTAAGCTAAAGCAATTTTGAATTTTATCTCTCCCGGCCCTTGTAACTTCTTCGTATGTGCTGGAATGGCGGTTACAGTAATAAGCATCTACAGCAAATTAATTTTTTAGTGGTTTGCCCGTGCAGGCAGCCCTTAAACTCTCAGTCCTTTGCCTCCTTCGCCTGCGCGTTCTTCTCAACCACGCAGTAGATGCCGCCTTCCTTGAGCCCCGGCATGAAGCAGCCGTTACATGAAATGCATGTTGCCGGGCGGCGGTCGCCCCTGTGCCAGCGGTTTGCGAGGTCGGGTTCACGGATAAGCGGCCTGGCCATAGAGATGTAGTCCAAGCCGTAATCCCTTACCGCGTTCTCGGCGACCTCATAGGAACGAAATCCGCCGACGACCATCACCGGACAGATGACGGCCTCTTTTATCCGGCGCGCCTCTTCCAGGTTGTAGCCCTCGTCTCCGGGTTTATTTATCTTTACCCTGGCCGGGTTCTTTTCTCCCGATGCGGGGGTGCCTGCCGAGACCTCTATGGCATCTATGCCCGCATCAGAGAGTTTTTTTGCGACATTTAGCGCGTCTTCACTCGAAAGCCCCCCTTCCATATTGTCGGAGGCAGTGAGCTTTATAAGAACCGGATAATCATCGCCGACCGCATAACGTACCTTCCTGTATAGCTCGAAGAGAAAGCGGCTGCGGTCTTCTATGGATCCACCGTACTCGTCGGTACGGCGGTTGGTGTGGGGGGATAGGAACTGGTTTATAAGATAACCGTGCGCGCCGTGGAGCTGTACTGCGTCGAAGCACCAGGCCCTGGCCCTTTGTGCAGCCTCGCCGAAGGCATCGGTGATCCCGTCGATCTCTCTTTTCGTAAGCTCGCCGGGAGTTTCCGGGAATTGGTCGACATCCACCGCCGAGGGGGCAAGGGGCCTGCGACCGGCATTAGCGGTATCGGTTTGACCTCCGCAGTGAACCAGCTGGGCCGCTATCCTGGCTCCGGCTTCGTGGACAGAGCTGGTGAGGCTCTTGTAATCCGCTTCAAAGTCCTCTCTGTGAAGCCCCATCTGGCCGGATAACTGCCTTCCTTCTGGACTAACGAAGGCATAACCGGTTACGATTAGGCCTATGCCGCCGTTTGCGAGGTCAAGGTAGCAGTTGATAAGCTTCTCAGTGGGCCTGCCGTCATGGTCACACATTCCCTCCCATGTGGCGGAGCGGACAAGTCTGTTGCGCATCGTCATACCGGCAATGGTGCTCTCTTCAAATAGTGTTGCCATAGATAGTCTCCTCTCGACAGGTCAGGCCTGTCGCAGTCCGGTACCGAAAGTCATTACATTATACAAGCAAATAGCAACACCAGCAACCCTCTAAGCACTTACCGGTTAAACTCATCGAACGAACTTCGACTGAACGGTGGGGGAGGGGGCGGGTGTGAGCTCCGGTTCTTTCCTGTTTATATAAGTATTTCGACACGAGCCCTGGCCTCTTCGTCTTTATCTATACCCGGTGAGCATAAGAAGAGTTTTTGGGTGGGGATCCCGTGTTTTAAATACAGATAATCTTTGATGAATAAGGCTCGCTCCTTGGATAGAGAGAGTAGGAGTTCGTCAGAGGGTGCTTTAAGATTCAAGGCCTTTAGATCTGCTGTAACCGACTGGGCGCAGAGCCTGAATTCCAGCTCTGTGCGATCCTGCATAAGCCCGGCTATGAGGTCGAGGTACTCCGTCATCCCATCAGTTGGTTCTACCGTGCCCGGTGTGAAAAACACCGGGTCCAGACGGAGGCGCGTTATCTCGTCAAAGGCGAACTTTCCTATCGTAATAAAAGTACCGTATGGCTGAAAATAATACTTGAGATAACTTATAGTAGCACCTTTCATGGATTTTGCCAGGGCCTTGTTTATAATTGCGGCAAAACTTATTTTAGGGTCGCCAAGGTCTCCGGAGACTGGAAATTCAAGGCGAATTTTGTTGTCCTTATCTCTAAGTATATTTAACGCGGAGCCAATAGGGACCGTGAGCTCTGTCCTTAGCTGTGCTAGTTTGGTTTCGTCTGACGGTGAGACATCCACACCTTTAAGTACCAGAGAATTCTCGCTTTCTATCTTCCCCGCGAGTATATTCATCTTGATATCGGCGTCCATGTGTCCGCTTACTAACGTGTAACCGTAGGAATCCTCGGTATAGGCGCTTAGCGGCGGCATATCGAGCTCTTTGACCTTTGCGGTAAGATTAATCGACGGACTACTTTTAAATGGCGCGATATTTCCATCGATTGAAACAAGAGAATAGTCTCCTATCTTTGCCGAGATGGTTACCGGGATTGGCTCTTCCGGCCTTGAAGTGTCAAGGCCCGTTAGCCCTGCCTTTGCGACCTCCAAAAGGACCCTGTACGGAGGGTCGAGTTTTTCATCCATATAATCCACACTACTCTTGCCGAGGATCTCGATCTTTGAAACTTTAAAAGTTCTCGCACTGCCATTTTTATCCTTGAGCGCCTTATCTCCCAGGACGGAAAGTTTCTCCGTTAAGCGGGGCTTAGCGCCGGGAACCTTCCTTATAAATGCCGAGAGATCGTAAAACTCAGCCGAGTCGATATTAAAATCATTTAGGTTCTTTACCAGGATGCCGTTAAGGTCGAGCGCGCCTGATTTTATAAGCGTCTGTGTCTCCGTCTCGCCTTTCTCGCCTGCCTTAAGGAGTTTATCCACGCTAAACTCTTTAAAGGCCGCCTTCTTTATCTCTATATTTTCCGAGCCTGAAAGATCAAGGTCTACAATATCAAGGACGGCTAGTGATATCGTATGCGGCTCTTCTCCGGGAGGTTTAATCTTAAGCCCGCTAAGGCCGATGTTGCCTTTAAGGCTCCGGCTTTCGCCGCCGCCCGCATTACCGTAGCTTCCGTTCCAGAGAAAAGATTCCAGAGTGGCACGGGTCCCGTCACCTGCTAAGTGAGTACTAACTTCTCTTGCGCTTAACGTCCCTTTAACGCTATACGACCCTCTCTGCTTCGCTGCGATATCCAGGTCAGCCGTTAAGTCGCCTTTGCCTGAGAGCGACTTCAAATAAGGCTTAAAAAAAATAGCAAACGGCTCTAATGAAATGTCTTTGATCTTAACCTTGCCGCTAAACCTGGGTCTGGAAGCGAAGGGGGCGGTGGAGGCTGTGACTTCGATAGCTCCGTCGTTTATCAGTCCTTTTAACTTGACGCTTGCGTCTTCATCAGGAGCCCATCTCCTAAGCCCCTTTAATTCGCCCTCGTAAATAATAAAAGCGCCCTTTAAAACACCATTATCCTTATAGTTTATGCTCGAATCATAGACCGTAAGCTCGCCTAATCCCATGCCCCATTTCCGCTCCTCCTTGTCACTGCGCCGCTTTGCCGTAATCCCGCCGACACTTAGGCGTCCGCCGCCGAGCCTCTCGATATCGACCACGCCGTCCCTTACGGTAAGGCGCTCCATATAGATATGTTTTTTTAGAAGAGAGAGCCATGAGAATTCGAGGCTTACTTCACGGGCCATGAGGAGTGTGCGCCCGCCGGGGCCGTTTACCTGAAGGTCGTAAAAGACGAGGGTTCGGGTGAAGGGGTTAAAGTCAACATCCTCAATAAGGGGCTCCTGCGCGCCAAAGGCCGTAAGGGCTCTGGCTGCACCAAGCTTAATACCGTACGGCAGGAGAAGTAGAATCAGAAGGAGTAAGAGGAGAGGTATAATGAAGTACGCCCACCTGCGGCGGAGCATGCTCAAAAGACCGAAGCGAACTTTATCGTCTTTAGTTTTATCCATATTCACGGAGCCGTCCTCTTCGATCTTTTTATTTCAGCCTGTTTGTTTATAGTTCTTTGACATCTCATAATTATACTTAGTAAAGAGGGGCCTTTTACGCCAAAGGCTCGTCTTCGTGGCATCCGGCTGTTAGTGGTAAACAGTACGGCTCAGACTGAAAACGCCCTGCAGGCCGCACGCAGGCTCGCAGGTGACGTCGGATATACCGTGCTCCCGACATGCGTCCTTTATCCGGGGGTGGCCTAAAGCTCTCTTAAAATACCGGCAATCTACGTCTCCGGGTAGTGCGCTTCTTAAGTAAGTAATATCTCCCTTCTCTGAGTGTTCAGTATGTCGGGGGAGTCGATTTATCGCTGGTACTATTATTATAGGGGACGCTTACACAGTGTCAACCTATACCGGCGACTTGGCACATATCAAGCTGCTGCTGTGGGGCGGCGTACGGTGAGAAAACTCATTGATCTTTAGTGGCGCTACCTGACTCATTAATGTTGCCCAGCCATGTCTCAGATAGTGCGCCTGCCATTTTTTCAGAGAGATATCTTGAGAATTCAATCGAGAAATGATGTTTATCCCAACTATACGGGACCCCGTTAATGAAAAGTGGACAAGTGCCATTTGTGTTACAGGCAAAGCGCTTAATACTTAAGAAGTCATAACCAAATTTTGCCGCCATAATATCAAGTCCTGCATCAAAATCTCCACCATAGAGCTCAGAACTATTTCGCAAATAATACTCCATCTCCCGTAAAGATGTATAGTCTTGTAACAAGTTATCCATCCCGGTTTTATTCCGGAAGTAATTTCCAAATAATAAGACATTTTGAACGCCAGCCGACTTTAGAAACTCCAGGTAAGGTTCCAAATGTTTTGGTGTAAACCATTCATACAGATTCATGATTACCACCCCGTCAATCTTTTCAAGAGAAGCAGGAGAGAAACGTTTTTCATTTAATTTAATGCACTCATCTAAATCCGGATGATCAGGAGTAACCAATTTATTGATTTGATTATATGGAGGACAGCCGCCGAGAGTGTCGATTACATAGAAGATGTCTGGATATTGCTCATTCATAATATTTACTGCGTCAGGAACCATGCTATCACCAATCACCAGAACGTTCTTCTTGCTCTCTTGCGGCTTGTAGCAGTCAGCCCAACCTAGAGGGCCGCATATTTCTTGTATGTACAGAAACCGCTTCTCCTTTTCACTTTCAATATTGAAAGCTGCGTCATCAATTCTCACTTTAACAGCGTAGAAATACATGTAACTCATAGACGCCGTAATTACTATGATAGCAGTCATTAATATGGCAATAAAATGCTTTAGTGACAAGAGATGAGATTTGCGCAGTGGTTTCTCGATGAGGAAGTAAGATGTGACTGATAAAACGACAGCTAGTGCAATCCACTCCACCTTGTCATACTGGGAGTACGTACTGTCTTTAATTTTAGAAAAAGCAAAAATAGGGAAATGCCAGAGATAAAAACTGTAAGAGATCAATCCAACAGCTACTAGAGGTTTGCTTCCAAGAGTATAGGTGATCAATTTACCTCTCTTGCTAAACCAGATAATCAGCATCGTTCCTAAAACTGGAAATAAAGTAATGTAGGAGGGATGACGCATCTTGTCGTTGAAAAAAAAGATAGCATTGCAGATCAAGAAGATGCCTACAGCAGGCATGATGACATCCAGGAATGGATGATTTGGACGACCTTTCTCTAACTCCAGTTTTGCCAAAATAGCGCCAGCAAGCAGTTCCCACCCTCTTGTAGGAAGCAGGTAGAAGGTGGCGTCCACATAGTTTGCGCTTCCGGAATGTGCAAGTTGGAGGGAAAATAAGAAGACCAACACAAAGATGCTGGTTATGTATCTTCTGGCAAATCTCCATAACAACAATAGAACGATTGGAAAAATAACATAAAACTGTTCTTCAACCGACAATGTCCATGTGTGGAGGAATGGCTTGAGAGCGCTTAATTCAGCGGTATAACTATCTTCCTGCCAAAACCAAATGTTTGACCCGAAAGCTAATGCAGATAGAACAGACCCTGCATATTCCTTCATTGCTTTTGGAAGCATATATATTAAAGCAAATGGAATAGACGTGAGTATGACTGTGAATAATGCAGGAAGAATACGTCTTGCTCGTCTTTCATAGAAACTTGTAAAACTGAACTTTCCCTCGCTCATTTCCCTAACGATGATTGAAGTAATCAAATACCCGGAGATGACAAAGAATATATCGACACCGATAAACCCGCCCTTGAAGGGGTTTACTCCGAGGAAGACGAACTCCGCATGATAAAGGACAACCGCTACAACTGCTATTGCACGAAGACCGTCAATCTCTGGACGATATTTTAAGGACATAAATGCTCGACTTGGGAACTATTTTTTCAAATTAAGGAGGCGCGAAGGAGAAGAAAGATCAATGCTCTAGACTAGCAGGTTTTGATATTTCCGAAGTTCTCTGAATAAATCACCACTCTCACTCTTCCATCTCCGTTCGGTGATAAGAAATTGCTTCATCTTTGCATGTATAATAATCGTAAGATCGCAATGGCTGCAAGCTTTTTCATGAGTTATGTCTGTAATGCTGGAGAGACTATACTTAATTCAATCCTCTTTTATCTTCGATCCCCGGAGTTCACCTGCTTTACGGCTCCTCTCTTAAACTCTGCGCAGTAGCTCGGATAAGAGATAGACACACCTCCCAGTGCTTACAATTATAGCACTAAATGTGTCTACTACAGCTTGGGAAGTTCAGTTAGGCCGATAGGAGTTTATGCAGCAGATACTGAGGAACGGATAAAGGTGACGGTCAAAAGTCTATTAAGTCGTATTATCACAACTCAACCCGACAGAGAGTGTATAAGAAAGTGGTAATTGCATCCGGCAATCTTCGGTTCCGGGGTCCACTCTAAAGTACGTAGTAAAGGAAGACGTTATCCCGGATAAGGACTCCCTGATTACCGCCAGCATTGGCGACGGGTGGAAGATTATCAAAGCTAACCATAACCGGATCGGGCAGGCTGGAGCTAACTGCGTCGGATACGACAAGCTCTATTACGTAAGTACCGTATGATATAAAGAGTCAAGCGCACCGGTCTTAAATATATTCAATAAGAAAGATGTAAGTAGAGTGTTCCTTTATTCCCACGCCACTAATATTGCCCATGAGTACTGGTAATAATGCGTTAGCGATTAGCCATCCGCTGAAGCGTTATGTTGACAAATCTCAAAACAATGTTATACTTGAATTAACGTTTCCGATATTTCTTGTCACATTAAGCGTTTTCTTCAAAAACGGTATTACCCGATTTAAGTTCATATAGTGTTTTTCTCTATAACTTTTTGCAGCTCTCTTTGTTTTTTCTCCTTCAGGTAGAATACAGAGGGTCCTATGGGTAAGAAGACCGGTTCCGAATTTATCAAATCGCTCGAGCTTAAAGGCGTCTCCAGGCGGGATTTCCTTAAATTCTGCGGTACCGCTGCAACCATGCTCGGCCTCTCTCAGCTTTACGCCCCGAAGATTGCCCACGCCATAGAGAGTATGA
Source organism: Deltaproteobacteria bacterium (assembly GCA_029262475.1). Lineage (GTDB taxonomy): Bacteria > Desulfobacterota > GWC2-55-46 > GWC2-55-46 > JAJCZF01 > JAJCZG01. Next base: position 13,941 of record JAJCZG010000123.1, on the reverse strand, counting down.
GTAAACGACCCCCCGTCGTCTGGCTCGACTTCATGGAATGTCTCGGCTGCACCGAGAGCTTCATTAATGCCACCCACCCGGAAGTAGATAAGATAATCCTTGAGATACTTAGCCTTGAGTACCATGAGGCGGTAATGGCCGCCGCCGGCGATAAGGCCCATCAAAACCTATGGAACGCCGTGGAGCGCGAAAATGGCGAGCTTATCTGCGTGGTCGAAGGAGCAATAGCGACAAAGATACCGAGCGCTATTACCATCGGCGGGATGACGAGCATGGCTATCATGACCAAAGTGGCAAAGGCGTCCAAGGCCATAATCTCGGTCGGCACATGCGCTACTCACGGCGGCACCCAGGCCGCGTCCCCGAATCCGACGGGTGCCGTGGGCGTTGAGGAGTTCTTGCGCTCCCAGGGCATAAATACACCTGTCATAAACCTGCCGGGCTGCCCGGTAAATCCCGAAAATATCATCTCAACCATACTCCACTATCTGCTTTTGGAGAAACTCCCTCCACTCGACAGCATGTCCAGGCCAAAGAACCTCTACGGCGCTACCATTCACGACAACTGTCCGCGTCGGGGACATTTCGACGAGGGCAGGTTTGTCGAGACCTTCGGTTCCAAGGAAGAGTCTCTCGGTTATTGCCTCTATAAGGTCGGCTGCCGGGGGCCGTCTACCTACAGCAACTGCCCGCAGGTACTCTGGAATAACCGTCAGAACTGGTGTATTGGCGCAGGCGCCCCGTGCATAGGCTGTTTTGAGCCCTACTTCTGGGATAAGTTTAAAGACTTCTATAAGCCTCTTCCGGACGTCGAGCTTCTAGGCGTAAAGACGAGCGCCGATAAGATAGGTATAGCCATCGCAGCGGCCACGGCCGGAGGGGTTGCGGCCCACCTTATCGGGAGTGCAGTAAAGGGGAGGCTTGGAAAATCCGGAGAAGGCAAAGGTAAAGAGGATAAGGAGGAGTAGGGGGAGCAGATGGCAAATAAAAGGATAGTAATAGATCCGATAACCAGGATTGAGGGGCATTTAAGGATCGAGGTCGAGATAGCGGGCGGCAAGGTCGTTGATGCGTGGAATACGACGACCTTATTTCGCGGTTACGAGATGATACTTAAAGGAAGAGAGCCGCGGGATGCGTGGCATTTCTCCCACCGTATATGCGGTATATGCCCAACCTCTCACGGCCATGCGGCTTCCATGTGCCTTGAGGATGCTTACGGAGTGACCCCGCCAGATAACGCGCGCCTTATAAGAAATCTGATGGAATCTTCCCAGCTTCTTTACGACCACATCCTCTGGTTCTATATCCTAAACGGCTTCGACTACGTGGATATTGTAAGCGCGCTCAGCGCAAAGCCGAAGACAAAGACGCTAAAAAAAGTTCAGGAACGGGTAAAGGCATTCGTCGACAGCGGCCAGCTCGGTTTTCTCGGCAACGCCTACTGGGGGCACCCCGAGTATAAGCTGCCGGCGGAGCTAAACCTTGAACTCACCGCCAGCTACCTTAAATCGCTTAAGATAAAATCTCTCGCAAACGAGGCGGGCGCCGTATTCGGCGGGAAATTCCCATATATCATTAGCTCCCCTCCCGGAGGGGTTACATGCATCCCGACCCTTACCCAGATCGCCGACTATCAGGATAAGATGCTCAAGGTAAAGGATTTTATCGACGACACCCTTATCCCCGACCTCATGGCCATAGCCCCTTACTATCTCTATCTTAAGGATTACGGGGGCAGCCATAAGAGCTATCTCTCCATGGGCGTGCTCGACGCGAAGAACCAGGACCCCTACGATAGGCTCTTCCCGCGAGGGGCCATAATGAACGGTGACCTTGGAAATCTCCAGAAAGTAGACCTCATGAAAGATATAGGCGAGTATGTGGGCCATAGCTGGTACACGGACCGCTGCGGAGGGGGGATAAACCCGTCCGAAGGCATAACAGAGCCGAACTTTACCGGCAAGGAAGGGATAGGCGAGATAGACCACGAGGGGCGTTACGACTGGACCAAGGCCGTAAGGTTTAAAGGTAAGCCTGCCGAAGGTGGCCCGCTTGCACAGATGCTTATAGCCTACGCTTCCGGCAGTGAGCCTGCTAAAAAGCTTGTGGACGGTACGCTTGCCGCAGTAGGCGCGCCCGGACAATTGGATATACTATTCTCGGCGCTCGGCAGGGTAGTAGCGAGGGTGCTTAAGGTAAAGATGGTCGCCGACGCCTTCCCCGTCTGGATCGACGAACTGGTGGCGAATATCAAGCGGGGCGATAATAATTTTTATACCGACTATGATCTGGCCTCTGACGCGACCGGTGTAGCCGGGTGGGACGCGCCGAGGGGATGCATAACCGACTATACTACGATCAAAGGGGGGAGGCTCGAAACCTGGCAGGCGGTGCCCGCCTCTACATGGAACTTCTCTCCCCGCGACGACAAAGGAGTGAGAGGACCGGCTGAAGAGGCGCTTATAGGCGTGCCGGTCCAGGACCCCGAAAACCCTCTAGAGGTGCTTCGGATCGTTCACTCCTACGACCCTTGAATGGCCTGTGCGGTTCACGTGATTGAACCTAATTCAAACCGAATACTTAAGTTCAGGGTAAGATAAGCAGAGCCTGCTGGGGGTTGTCCGTTTCGATGATGCTGGAGGAGCGTGAGTAAAGATCCGGGGGTTTACCATGTCTGAAAAAAGGGTTCTCAAGCACGATATATTCGAGAGGATAACCCACTGGGTTTTGGCCTTTTCGGTGATTATCCTGATCGTAAGCGGCCTTAGCATCCGTTATCCGGGAAGCTTCGGTTTTAAAACGATGAACGGGGCGCGTTATATCCATTTCATCTTCATGTACGCGCTTATCTTCTCGACCCTTTTTCATATCTACCACAGCTTTGTTGCCGAGTTTAAGAACGATATCTTTAAGCCGTCGGATATAAAGGGGCTCGGTCCGGTCATAAAGTACTATCTCTTTCTAAGCGATACCTTGCCGCCTCATGAAAAGTACAACGCGCTTCAAAAGCTCACATATAATCTCCTCTGGATACTTATCATCCTTCAGGCCCTTACAGGCATAGTCCTCTATGTGCCGTTAAAGTTCGAGGGGCTTACCTTACTATTCGGCGGCCTTATGAGCGCGCGAGTGCTGCATGATTTTCTTACCTACATATTTATCGCCTTTATCATCTCCCATCTCTACCTGGTACTTAGCGAAGGTGTTAGCTCCGTCTGGACGATGATAACCGGTTATAACAGCGGATGATGCCGGCCTTCGCAATAAATAAAATAACCCCCATTCTTCTTTATCCGCCCGTACCCTTTATTGCAGAGTCTACTCTGTGTTACTCTTATTCGTATGGACTTTAATGGAGAAGTGCTCATACTCGGTGTCGGAAATATCTTATTGAAGGACGAAGGCACGGGAGTGAGGGCGGTTGAGCATATAAATTCCCTCTACGACCTGCCGCCGGGAGTAGTGGCGGCGGACGGAGGTACGGGGGCCTTTGCGCTCATCTCTCTAATAAAGGGCTTTGCGCGGCTTATAGTAATAGACGTCGTAAAGGCCGGAGGGGAGCCCGGGGCAATATACCGGATACCGGGAAGCGAGATAGAGTCCACCCCGTCTCTTATGACCGCCGCCCACTCGATCGGCATAGCCGATATACTGAAGATGGCCGAGCTTGAGGAGGTTACGCCGGATGTAGTGGTGATAGGCATTGAACCCTCCGAGATAAGTGCGGGGCTTGAGCTTACGGATTTGATGCAGGAGAAACTCCCGGAGATAACCGAGGTCGTAAGCGAAGAGTTGGCTCTCCTTGGGTTCGGTCCCTTAAAGAGGCGCGCCGATGCATGAGATGAGCATAACGATAAGCATGCTTGAGCTCGTGCGCGAGGAGATGGAGAAAGATGGCGGCGGGACGCTTAAATCTCTTAAGATAAAAGTCGGCGAACTTACCGCCGTTGAACCAGGGGCTTTGAGCTTCTGCTTTTCGAGCGCAATCGAAGGTACACCCTTAGAAGGCGCGCGGTTATATATAGAAGAGATACCTTTAACCGGGCGCTGCACGGACTGCGCTAAAGAGTTTCACATGGAAGGTTTTCTGGTGGGATGTCCGACGTGCGACGGGCCTTCCATAGAAAAGATAGCGGGCGACGAGCTTGAGATAGTCTCGATGGAGGTTTTATAAATATGCACGAAATACTTGTTGGAGCAAAGATTCTAAAAAAGAACGACGAGATCGCGGCTGCCAATAGAGAGGCCTTCTCCGGGCTAGGACTCTTTAGCATTAACCTCATTAGTTCTCCCGGTTCGGGAAAGACGACCCTTATTGAACGGACCGTCGAGCGTATAGGTAAAGCTTGCCGCCTTGCGGTCATCGAGGGCGACCTCCAGACCGAACTTGATAAGGAGCGGGTCGAAAGATGCGGCGTTCCGGCTACGCAGATTACCACCGGGAGGAGCTGCCATCTCGACGCCCATATGGTGAGCCACACCATAGAGTGGCTGAGAGGTCTAAAGCCTCTGGAGCTCCTTATTATAGAAAATGTCGGCAACATGGTCTGTCCGGCTGAATACGATCTTGGCGAGGATATGAAGGTTGCGGTCATGAGTGTTACCGAGGGGGACGATAAGCCGCTTAAATATCCGGCCATATTTCATGCCTCAAGTGCGCTCGTAATTAATAAGACTGACCTTACGCCTTATACCGACTTTAATATCGAGAGGGCAAGGGAGAACGCGCTCGCGGTAAACCCGGCTCTTAAGATATTCGAGACATCCTGCACCACGGGCGAGGGTCTTGGCGACTGGTGTGATTTTTTGACAGGACAGACGGGCCGCGCCTAAAGAAAAGAAACTCTTATGAACAGGTCTACTTACGCATATAGGACGCGCATACGTGTAAGCGGCATAGTCCAGGGCGTTGGCTTCAGGCCATTCGTTTACAGGCTCGCCAAAGAGATGAGCCTTAAGGGCTACGTCCTAAACGACACGAAAGGCGTACTTATCGAGGTCGAGGGTAATGAGATCGACGCCTTTATAACGAATCTAAGCTCCTCTGCGCCGCCTCGTTCGTGTGTGGAAGAGGTCTTCGTAGAAAAAACCCTTCCGTCCCTGAATTTTGTTGATTTCAAGATAAAGGAGAGTACCGATACCAGCGGCAACTTCGCTCTCGTAAGCCCGGATACCGCGACATGCCCGGAGTGTCTCAGTGAGCTCTTCGACCCCGCAGACCGCCGCCATCTTTATCCTTTTATAAATTGCACTAACTGCGGCCCGCGCTATTCTATCGTGAGGGGCGTGCCGTACGACCGCACGCTAACGACTATGAAACCCTTTAAACTCTGTACCGAGTGCGAGCGGGAGTACCGGGATCCAATGGATCGCCGCTTTCACGCCGAGCCGAACGCATGCCCGGAGTGCGGCCCCGGGGTCTGGTTATCCGGGAGTGCGCTAAGAGGAACGGATGCTATCGAGCGTGCGCGTGAACTCATAAGAGAAGGCGCTGTCGTCGCCGTAAAGGGACTCGGAGGGTTTCACCTCGTATGCGACGCGCTCAATGACCGTGCGGTAAAGAGGCTAAGGGAAAATAAGCGCGGCTCGATGAAGCCTTTCGCAGTAATGAGCCCGGATATCGATACTGTAAAGACCTTTGTGAAAATCTCCCCCACGGAAGCCGAGCTTCTCGGGGGGACGATCCGTCCCATTACGCTCCTTTCTAAAAGGGCAAAGAAGGCCTCATCCGCGCTCTCCGAATACGTCGCCCCCGGTAACCGTTACTACGGCGTCATGCTCCCCTATACCCCGCTCCATCATATCTTATGCCGCGGGTTTGTCGCGCTCGTCGCAACCAGCGGCAACTTGAGCGAAGAGCCGATAGTCATAGATAACGACGAGGCCGAGAAAAAGCTTAATCAGCTTGCGGACTATTTCCTGCTTCACGACCGCGATATATATATGCGTGTAGACGACTCTATAGCGAGGGTCAGCGGCAAGGGCAAGATCATGATTCTAAGAAGGGCAAGGGGGTTTGTGCCGGGAGTTATCGATCTTAAAGAAGATCTTCCGGAGATCCTTGCGTGCGGAGCGCTCCTTAAAAACACCTTTACGATAACCAAAGGGAAGTACGCTATTTTGAGCCAGCATATCGGCGACCTTGAAAACGAGCGGGCCATGGGCTTTTATAAAGAGACGCTCCGTAACCTTAAGCGCACCTTTCGAGCGAAACCCCGCGCCGTAGCCGTGGATCTGCACCCGGACCTTATGAGCACCCGCTTCGGTGAAGAGTACGCAGTTAAGGAAGGTATCGGCGAAGAAATGATATTCAGGGTTCAGCACCATCACGCGCATATAGCAAGCGTCATGGCCGAGCACGCGCTCGTTGGTCCGGTCATTGGCGCGGCCCTCGACGGCACTGGTTACGGCGCGGACTCTACCATCTGGGGCGGAGAGTTTCTCGTAACGGATAGGGCCTCTTTTGAGAGGGCCGGTCACTTTCGTGCAATGCCTCTCCCCGGAGGCGACGCGGCAATTAGAGAGCCCTGGAGGATGGCCGTAAGCTATCTCCACGAAGCTTACGGGGAAGGTTTTAGAGATGCACATCCCGAGTTTCTTAAAAGGATCGACGAAAAGAAGATGGCGTTAATCGTAAAGATGATAGAGGCTAATTTAAATTCGCCATTGACATCAAGTGCGGGCAGGCTCTTCGACGCCGTCTCCTCCATTGTCGGGCTTAAGGACTCAGTAACCTTCGAGGGCGAAGCGGCAATAGCGCTTGAAATGGTTGCCCTTGAGTGGATAGAGAAAAGCGGAGATCTTCAAGAACTTAAACCCTACCCCTTTGAGCTATCAAATGACAGTCCTTTTAAGATTGACACTACACTTCTTATACGCGGTATAGTAGACGACATACGCTCCGGCTCTTCGGCCGGTTTTATAGCCGCGAAGTTTCATCTCTCCCTCACCGGGGTCATCGTAGCGGCTCTCTGTAAAATCAGGGAGTCTACAGGGATAGAGGTAGCGGCGCTGGGCGGCGGCGTATTTCAAAATTCGCTTCTTCTAAATAAGACAGTAAAGGTGCTTGTCAAAGAAGGCTTTCAGGTCTATTATAATGAGAAGGCTCCATTAAACGACGGCGGCATTTCACTCGGGCAAGCGGCGGTTGCCTCGGAGAGAATAAAGCTCCTCAAATCTACGGAGATAAAAAGATGTGTCTAGGTATTCCGGGTAAAATCATTCGAATAGAGACCGGCATGGCGACGGTAGACGTTGCGGGTGCTAAGAAGGAAGCGAGCCTCATGCTCCTTGAAGGCGCGGCGGTCGGCGACTACGTGATCGTCCACGCCGGGTTCGCCATACAGAAGATAGACGAGAAAGAGGCTGCGGAGACGCTAAAACTTGTAGACGAACTTATAGAAGGAATGTCGGAGGTCTAGGCGCGTGAAGTATATTACCGAATTCAGAAAACGCGAGCAGGCAAAGGGGTTAGTAAACCGCATAATAGAGGCCGCTACGAAGCCCTACTGCATCATGGAGATATGCGGCACCCATACGCACGCCATTTCAAGGTACGGCGTTAGGGAGTCTCTAAAGGGCGCGCTCCGGCTCATCTCAGGCCCCGGCTGCCCGGTATGCGTTACAAGCACGGGAGACGTGGACAGGGCAATCGAGCTAAGCAGGAGAGGAGGCGTAATACTTGCGACCTTCGGCGATATGATGAGGGTTCCGGGTTCTGCTTCATCCTTGCAGGAAGTTAAGGCTGCCGGTGCAGACGTGCGCGTTGTCTATTCACCGCTCGATTCAATACAGATGGCGCTTGATAACCCTGGTAAAGAGGTCGTCCTCTTTGCCGTGGGTTTCGAGACGACGGTGCCGACAGTTGCGGCGACGATACTCACAGCGGCGGAGCGGGGGATAACGAACTTCTCCGCGCTCGCCCTCCCCAAACTTACCCCTCCGGCGATGAAGGCGCTTATGGATTCCGGCGAAGTTGATATCGACGCCTTTCTAGCCCCTGGCCACGTTACGGCTATCATAGGGGCCGAGGCTTACAGGTTCCTCGCAAAGGATTACGGCTCACCATGCGTAGTAGCTGGATTTGAGCCCATAGACGCGCTCTACGGAATATATATGCTCGTCCGCCAGATGGAGGAGAAGCGAAGCGACATTGAGATTCAATATAAACGGGTCGTAACCTGGGAGGGTAATCTCAAGGCCATGGAGGTAATGGACAAGGTCTTTGAAGAGGCCGACGCGTCGTGGCGTGGCATAGGGACGATCCCGATGAGCGGGCTTAAGATCAGGGAGGCTTATTCCAGCTTCGACGCTGAAGAGCGCTTTTCCATAACGCCCGCCGCCGAGGTGCCCGACCCGCCGGGATGCGCCTGCGGCGAGGTGCTAAAAGGGCTTATCACCCCGGAGGAGTGTAAGCTCTTTGCGACAGCCTGTACGCCTGAGACGCCCGTCGGGCCCTGTATGGTATCGAGCGAAGGCACCTGTGCGGCGTATTATAAATACGAGATACGCAGCGCATAAGAAAAGGGGGAAGAATTGAAGGAAGAGAGAATCCTGCTTGCTCACGGCTCAGGAGGCAAACTAAGCCACCGCCTGATATCCGATATATTCGTCCCTGCATTTAAAAGCCCGCTCCTCTCCCCCTTAAACGACCAGGCTATATTCGATAGCCCTTGCTCGCGCATGGCCTTTACCACCGATTCATATGTAATAAGTCCTATCTTCTTTCCCGGAGGCGACATAGGCAAGCTCTCGGTATGCGGCACCGTCAACGACCTTGCTATGGGCGGGGCCAAACCTCTCTATCTGAGCGCAGCCTTTATAATAGAGGAGGGCATGCTCATAAGCGAGCTCAAAGACGTGGTTTCTAGCATGGCGCGGACCGCCGAAGACGCGGGGGTAGAAATAGTTACAGGGGATACGAAGGTGGTCGAGAGAGGCAAAGGGGACCGCATATATATCAATACCGCCGGAGTGGGTGTTATTGAAGACGGTGTCGAGCTCACGCCCGCAAACATTCGCCCCGGCGATAAGGTCATAGTCTCCGGCACCATGGGCGACCACGGTATGGCCGTCATGGCAAGGAGGGCAGATATGCAGATGGAGATACCCGTCGAAAGCGACTGCGCTCCATTAAACGGGCTGGTGGAGGCAATGCTCGCTTCCGGCGGAGAAGTAAGGGCGATGCGCGACGCCACACGGGGAGGACTCGCCACTATCCTCAACGAATTCGCTTCTTCTTCGGGTACTTCTATTAGTATAGTTGAGGATGCGGTTCCTGTAAGGGAGAGTGTGCGGGGAGCCTGTGAAATACTCGGCTTCGACCCGCTTTACATTGCAAATGAGGGGAAGCTTGTGGCTGTTGTTTCAAGTAGCAGCGCTGATGTTGTGTTGGCTGCCATGAAAGAACACCCGCTAGGAAAGGATGCGGCCATAATAGGCGAGGTTACGGAAGGCCCAAAGGGGCGTGTGCTCCTTGAGACCCCGGTCGGCAATAAGAGGGTTCTAGATATGCTCACCGGCGATCAACTGCCGAGGATATGCTAGCCACTTAGCTCTTCTGTTCATCTTTTGAGTGCATACTAGTATCGTAGATATCACCATACTGGTTTAGTTGGAGAGTTTTGAACCTGGATTTTGTCTGTAGCCTTTAAAAACGCTTTACGTCCGGCAAGGGCGGCTAAAACCACGATTGCCGCCGCTACGATTAAGATAATACTCAGATCACCCGGACTATAAGCAAAGGCGTGGGTATGTTCCACTGAGGCTGGGTGGGCATACGCAAGTGACGGGATAAAAAGAGTGGTGGATAAGAGTAACAACCAGACTTGAGCTCGTATAATTCTCATGATCTACTCCTGGAAGTAAAGGTGATAAACCTGGAGAAATAACTCTCAATAAGTTAGATGCTTATACTGTAGCAGGACTGTCCATGACAACAAATCTCTGTCAGTCGATCCACCCCTAAAGTGTTTCTTTTCGTATATAACCTGTAGTAATTGGCGCGATAGTCTCTGGTGCCGGTGGTCGATATCCAAGCGAGTTGGAATGTCTTTTTATATTATACTCCTGCCTCCACCTTTCAGTCAATACCCAAGTTTTTTGTCGACTACCGGTTGAAGTCTAGCAAAGAATTGGCAGTGTTTGCAGCGTGGAGGAAGGAGTTGGACTTCCCCCGATTTAGTAGACACATTTAATGCTACAATTGTAAGCAAGAGGAAGTGTGTCTATGTCTTACCAGAGGTATTCGGAAGAGTTGTAATTAAGAGAGTCTTTATGAATTACTAGATCAATGCAGTTAGAAGATCTGTTGTGGTGTTAATGAATCTATCTGTCAAGTAGAGGTACCCCCGGTTAACTGGCCACATTGGCGTCGCAGATTTGGTCCCAAGTCACTTTTAATAACGAAAGGGGTGGTAATATGGCTAAGATTAAGTATGTCAGTCTATCAGATATGCATCTCGGTGCGGATAATAGCTTACTAACGAATCTTAAGCAGGCAAGCAGCGAAACCGATCCGCTTAAAGCGAGTCCGGTGATGGTCAAGCTCGCCGAGTGTCTAAAGGAAGTCGTTGGGGATAGTAAACCCACTCTCATATTAAACGGCGATATCCTTGAGATGGCGCTCTCCTATACTAACGAGGCGGCAATGGGGTTCGAGCGTTTTATCGAACAAGTCATGCCTCCGGGTAAGGAGCTCTTCAGCAGTATAGTTTTCATACCCGGGAACCACGACCATCACCTGTGGGAGGTTGCCAGGGAGACTCAATACGTAAACTATTTAGAGGATGTAACAAAGCCCGGCGAAACGCTTAATAAGCCGTGGCATGTTTCAAGGATCTTCCCCAAAGGTGATGGCGAAGCCCCTCCCATAACTTACTTCCTTACCAGGATAGTACAAAGGTATCCTCACCTTAAGGATTTTAAGATTACCACAGCCTACCCTAACTACGGTCTCTTTAATAAGGATACAAAGAAATGCGTAGTCTTTACGCACGGCCATTATATCGAGCCGCTCTATACGATCATGAGCAAACTTAAAACCTTGATCTTCGAGGGCTCAAAGATGCCTGAAACCGTTGGGGAGATCGAAGAAGAAAATTTTGCCTGGATAGATTTCTTCTGGTCGGCGATGGGCCGGTCCGGTGATGTTGGCGAGGATATCGAAATTATATACGATAAGATGCAGGACCCGGAAGAGCTTAAGAAGCTGCTCCATAGCCTGGCCCGTGGGCTGGCCAAGAATTACGGCAATACGGGCTGGTTAGGAATTCCTGATAAAGTTGAAGAGGTAACTCTTTCAAGGGTCTTTGACTTGCTGGTCAATACATTTAAGGGGACAGAGAGAGGGGATACCTCAGAGACCCTCAGTAAGGACGCCAAGGCCGGGTTATGGCGATACGTAAACGGTCCTCTTTTTAAACAGCTCAACCATGAGCTTACGAAAGAATACTCACAGAACCTCGCGACCGCTCCTTTGGATATGACAATCGTCTTCGGACACACACATAAACCATACGCACGCGATGAAAATTTCAGCAAAGACTATGGGCGGTGGGTAAATGTCTATAACTCCGGCGGATGGGTAGTGGATACGCCCAGGCCGAAACCTATTCACGGGGGAGCCGTAATCATTGTTGACGAAGACTTGAATGCCGCTTCACTTCGGATGTATAACGAAGCGGAAGAGGCTTCTGGCTACCGTGTCTCCGTGGAAAACGCAAGTCATATCGGAGAGGGTCTTAATCCCTTATTTGACGACTTGTATCGCCTGGTAGAAAAAAATAAAGATAAAGAGCCGTGGAGAGGCTTCTCGGCTGCCGCAGCGCGTGCCGTTGGCGTTCGTCACAGGAATCTTGACGCAAAGATACATAGAAAGGTCTGATACCCCTTCCTGGATGAGAAGTGACATTTACTATAGATGTGAGGAAAGGACGCAATTATGGCAAACGACGACTCTTTTCTGGAGGCTCTATCAAAGTGTATCGCTAAGGTAAGGGGCGATATCGAAGCCGCCGCCGGTGCGGTTACACTCGGGGCGATAAGAGAGAGTTTTGATGCTGGTAAGTTCAAAAGCACACTCTTTAAAGACTCGCTCGGCGTAGCGGTTTCTCCAAAGCTGGAGCATAAGGCCCTGGCAATAAATGCACCCTTAAACAGGGCTCTTGAGGATACCCTCCTCGCCTTCTTCAAGGCCGTAGGCTCCGAGGTCGGGCTTCCCTCTCACGGCCAGCTAGAGAAGGATTTCCTGAAGGGGCTCGACGTTAAAGGCGTAAAAGCCTTCAGGGAGCTTAAGATAGTCTCAAACCTGCTCGTTAAATTCTCCGTCTCTTTTCTGGAGTACGCCATTAAGGAGGATAGGTGGGCTGAAATAGGCTACCTGGGTCCCCGGGGAGCGAGGGTTAAGCCGCCCAAGGTAATAATAGAGAATAATATCGCTATGACTAAGGCCGTCTGCCCGCCCGCATTCCAGAAAACTAACCCGCCGCACAGGTTCTTTAACCCCGAATATGAAGCACTGATGGATGCGAAGAACAAATTACTAAGAGATAATATAAAAGATATAGACGAATACCCCCAGGGCTATGAGGCCGATATCGTTATCATCGGTACAGGCCCGGGCGGGGCTGCCGCGGCATATGCGTTAAGCAGGGAGGGCAAGGGGAAGAAGATAGTCGTCCTAGAACGCGGCGACCTCTATACATCCGACGACTTCAACCAGAAGGAGCGCGATATGGTCCCGGCCCTCTACCAGTGGCCGGGCTTCCGTCTGACCGACGAGTTCGGGGTAGCGGTCCTTCAGGGGAACCTGGTCGGAGGCACCGCCGTGCTTAATCACGGGATCTGCTATGAGGTTCCACGTCATGTAACAGTTGACTGGAAAGAGGCCGACGGCACGGATGAGAAGGATATCGCGACACAACTAAAAGTTGGCGGCTGTTACGAAAAAGTTAAGGAGATGATCAACTATCATCCCATAGAGAAGTTCGCCCTAAATAAAAACGCCCAAGTCCTTTTGAGGGGGCTAAAGGAGCTTAAGGAAGAGGACGAGCTTAGTCATGTCTTTGAGTACCACTCAAGGAATACCAACGCAAAAATAAAGCCCGGCGACAAGGCTGGCCATATGCACGACCTCTCATGCACTGGATGCGGTTTTTGCCCCCTGGCATGCCGCTATGACCGGAAACAGACCCCGCTTATAACCTTTGTACCGGCGGCTATAGAGAACGGGCTAAATGGTGTCGGCGGCAATGAAGTCCGTGTCTATAAGAGAGCCGAAGTCGATAAGCTCCTCCATAAAGACGGAAAGGTGAGAGGCGTTTCTATAAAGGGAAGCGGCATGGAGATAAAGGCCAAGACCGTTATAGTATCTTGCGGCGCGATAAACAGCGCTAGGCTCCTTATGAGAAGCGGAGTAGAGAACGAGCACCTTGGAAGACATATTTCACTCCACCCCTCGCCGCTCGTCTTCGCGCGATTTAAAGACGAGAAGATCTACGCGGACTGGGGGGTTCCAATGGCCGCTTCGTATAACGAGTACCAGTTCCCAAAGCCTGACGAGACCTTTAAGGACGGCTTCGGCTACATACTGGAGACGATCTATAGCCACCCGGCGACCACGGCCCTTACCATGCCGCTTGCTACACTCAGGGAACGGATGAAGGATTATGAGAATATGGCGAGTGTCGCCATCATACTTCACGATAAGCCCGTCGGCGAGATAAAAAAACTTGATCCGTTATTCACATGTATCTCCTACAAGATGGATAATGGTGATAAAATAAAGTTGAGGCATGCGATAAAGACCGCTGCCAGGATATACCTGAAGGCCGGGGCTACGGAGGTCTTTACAAGCCACGAAAAAGAGCTTGTCTTTAGAAATGAAGCGGACCTCGCAAAGGCCGACAGTTGCTCCTTCGAACCGGGGGATATACTCCT